>CALUNB010000039.1 GCA_944321885.1 uncultured Bacteroidales bacterium
GTACTGCGTCTAAAGCGTGGGAGAGTAGGTCGTCGCCGCCCCTAGGGCCCGGGAGCAATCCCGGGCTTTTTTTTTGCCCTGTTGCGCCGTGGGGAGCGTGGTTCGCCGGAATCCTCACGGGAGAATACGAATAGGATTCCATGTTTTTTGAGTGTTTGTTCCAAGGGGTGGCTAGATAAGTTAGGCTGGGGGGACAGGAGGAGGGACAGATTGGAATGTGAGGAGCTTTTGGTGCGTCCCGATATATCGAGCCTGTCCTTAGCTTTGTTTGGTTTCGGTGTCTGTTTGTTAATCCTTGTTTGTAGAGTGGTTTTGGATTGTTGTGTATTGGTTATCAATGTAATATATTTTTATTTGTAGGGCTGTGATATTCTTTTCCGTGGATTTTGTAGTGGTAAAATCATGGCTGGGCTTCAGGCTTCCTATATGTTTTTTCGGCAACTTTGTGCAGAAAACAGACCTGGATGTGGACAGGTGAATATTCATTAAAAATCCATAGAGATGAAAAACAGAGGTGCTTTTTTCATGTTGCTCCTGTTGCTGTCAGGGGCAGTTTCGTTGTATGCCCAAGGGGATGTGGCAGTGCACAAGACCGTTCGGATGTATGGTTTCAATACCCATACGCCTGGAGGAATAATTTCTTTTCCGTTGGAAAATCCTTCCTTGCCGGAGTTGTTGTATCCGGAAGATACCTATTTGGCGAGTGCGGCTGCGTATGCCCAGGGGATTTATTATGTGGCTTTGTGCAACCCGGATCAAAGTCCGTATGGGATTGTGGCTTATAATCTTCAAACGGGAGAACAGGAATTGTTGGCGGACATGAGTGCCGCTCCATCCATTCTTGTGGAAATGGCTTACGATTGGACAAGTTCGACTATGTATGTTTTGGGGGAAGATTATCCTAATACATCTTTGATGACACTTGATTTGGAAAGTGGGGAGTTGTCGGTCGTGGCCACGATATATTCAAAGGTGTATAATACGTTGGCGTGTAGCCCCGATGGCCGTTTGTTCGTGACGGAGTCCTCGGGCATTTTTTCCGAATTGGACAAGGAAACAGGGACTGTTACCGAACTGGGTGATTTGAAGACCTATGCCCAGGGTTTGCAAAGCATGGAATTTGATTATTCGACCGGAAAGTGTTATTGGTCCTATACCCGGTACGGGACTTGTAATTTATATGAAGTGGATGTAGAGGCCTTTACAAGCAGGCAGGTAGGGTCTTTCCCTGCGAATTACCAAGTGGTGGGGCTCTTCCCGGCTTACACGGAAGCGGTGGCTGACGCACCGGCAGCAGTCGAAGACCTGGTTTTGTCTCCTGGAGAAGAAGGTGCACTTGAAATGAAGATTAGTTGGACGAATCCGGGCCGAACCTTGTCGGGACACCCTACATCTTTGAACGCGATAGGAATTTATCGGGACGATACCTTGATACATGAAATGAAAAGCATTTCAGCCGGAACAAATTCCACTTATACGGATTCGGAAGTTTTTTCCGGTTTGCATGTCTATAAATTGATTCCGTTTAATGAAGCTGGCGAAGGAATGTGGCGGAAGGCTTCATGCCATGTCGGACGAGATGTTCCTGGCATGCCTTCGGATGTTTGGGTAGAAAAACAGGACCAGAATACCGTGCGTTTGGGTTGGGAGGCACCGGAATCAGGTCTGCAAGGAGGATGGTTCGATACATCGAGCCTTTCTTATGATATATTACGGATGCCAGATTCGAGCTTGATTGCCACTGGATTGAAAGAGAAGACGTTTATTGACAAGGTGACGGCCTATGACAGGTATGTGTATCATATTCAAGCCGTGTCTTCCGACGGGAAAGGTGGCGTGGCACAGACAGAGGCGGTCCTATTGGGGGATGCGGTGGAACTGCCTTTCTTTTCTTCTTTGGAAAACAATGAATCCTTGGCGATATGGACCCTGTATGATGCAGATAGCAGTGGACAATCGTGGCAGATAGGAAAGTCTACAGGGACAAGACCGGGAGCCGAATCGTATGCGGACAATTCTTACCAGCATCGTTTGGACGATTGGATGATATCTCCTCCTTTGTATCTGGAAGCCGGGCGGGATTATCTTTTGGCTTTTCATGTCCGGACGGCCTATTATGAAACCGAGCGTTTCGAAGTCCGGCTTGGAATGGCCAGTACTCCGGAAGCTCAAACGATATTGGTTTGCGATACGAGCATGAAGGATTATTACGGAGCGGATGTGTCTTTGCCTGTGACGGTGGATGTAACAGGTATCTATTATTTGAGTTTCCGCCATGCCATGGAAATAGGTTCCGGTTTTGTCTTGCATTTGGAAGACGTGGAATTCAAACGTAACGATGAAGGCAGTTTGAAAGGAGTGGTAACGGATGCCAAGGGAGTTCCCGTTGAAAATGCTTTAGTGGTCGTATCCGATACGCTGTCCGTACGGACCGATGCGACCGGGAAGTACGTTTATCCGGTTTTGGCTGAAGGGAAATATCCTCTGCAAATATTCAAAACAGGATTCCGGGATTATGTGGATACGGTGGAAATCGTTGCCATGCAGGAAACCGTGGCGGATGTGCGATTACAGGAACTGCCCTGTTTTACTTTGCGTGGGACGGTCAAGGACCAAGGAGGCAACCTCTTGTCTGGTGCGAGAATCAGCTTGACAGGCTATGCTTCCTTTGAAACCTATACGGATTCTGCAGGTGTGTTCGAGATGGATAAGGTCTTTGAGTCGGACAATTATGTGTTGCATATCCATAAAAATGCCTACCATTCCATGGACATGGAGCAATCCGTTTTGGCGGATGTGGATTTGGGGGATGTCAGCCTTTCTTTGCGGAATCTTCCTCCTTATGGTTTGGTCGTGAATCGGAACGCTTCTTTGCTGGAGCTGGAACCGCCTGTGGATTTGAAAGAATTGAAGTACGATAATGGAATCCCGGCAGCGGACCGTAGTTTGGGGTACGATGGTGGTTCGGACCATCATATCCTAGGTACCGTTTACCGGGAGCCTTCGACAGTACGGCAGGTGAGGTGGTATACGAGGGATAATGGAAGTCCGGACAAGGCAGCGCTTTACCACCTGTACTTGTTCGATTTGGATGACGAAGGAAATCCCACTTCCAACAAACTTTACGAGAAAAAGAATATCAAAGGCATTGATGAACAGTGGTTTGTCTTGGAATTGGATTCTGCCGTCAAGGCAGCCCGGGGCTTCATGTTGGCTTTGAGCGGGAACGGCAATGTTTCGATAGCGGTGGATACCAATACCGACCCTGCTTGCCAGGAGGCTCAAACCCAATGTTATAGCCTTAATTATGAAAACGTGGGAAGTCTTGTTTATTTTGAGGAAAACGGTTGGAATCATCGTTTGCTGTTGAGGGCCGAAGCTGAACCTTTGGAACCTGCCGCTGCCACACCTTTGAATGTGGTTTACGATGTGTATCGTTTTACCCGGGAAAACCGGGAGGATGTCGATTCTTGGACCGTGGTGGGTGAGAACCTGTCGGAGACGAGTTTGCAGGATGAGGCTTTCGCGACTCTGCCCCAAGGAATGTACCAATATGCTGCCATGGCTGTTTATCCGGTGGAGAATCTGGTATCGGAACCGGTGTTCTCGGAAGAAATTCCTGTGCAGATGGAAACTTCCGTGCGTGTGGAGGTGTCCACGAACAATGCCTCTGGTTCGCCCGAAGGGGCATTGGTAAAGATGGACGATGGCGAAGGGCATGTGTATCAAGCTTCGGTGGCAGACGGGGCGGTAGAGTTCGAGAGGGTCTGGAAAGCCGGATATACCTTGGAAATATCCAAAGCCGGTTACGAACCTGTGGTGGAAACGATTTTGGTGGACAAAGAGCCTGCTTATACGTTAGAATATGAATTGGTGCAGATTTTGTATCCCGTGGACAATATCGATGTGCTTGAAACGGGAACCCCCAGTGAGAGGAAGGTACTTTGGAACACGTTTGCCAATCTTTTTGACGGTTTTGAAGATAGTTTGGCTGCTGCGGATTTTGAATTGAATCCGGGTAGCACGGTGGGTTGGCAGTATGTGGATGCCGACGCGGCTCCGACATACCGTTTCGGGAATACCTCTTTCCCGACTTCCGGGGCCATGATGTCGGCGGTCTTGTTCAATCCTTTGACTACGACACCTCCCCATACGACAAGAGCCTATGAAGGCGACAGGATGTTGGCTTTTTTCTGCCCTTCAGGCGGTATTCCCGCTGATGATTGGCTGATGTCGCCCGAGTTGGATTTTTACAAGGATTTTGAGTTCAGTTTCTATGCCCGGAAATTCAATGACGACAGCGTGGTCTACAATGATGAGCTGATCCGGGTGGGGTATTCGACCACGACAGCTGATACGGGTTCTTTCATCTGGCTGGATGAGGCACCGGTCGTGGTTCCTTCGACATGGACCTCGTTTGCCTACAAAGTTCCGGCAGAAGCCAGGTTCGTGGCATTGCACCGGCAATGCGAGGACGGGTTCATCTTGTTTGTGGACAATATTTCCATTGGTGTCAGCCGGCCTGAACCGGTGCAGGCGAAAATTGCGGAGACTTACCATGTGTACCTGGACGGTATCAAGCTGGCAGAAACGTCGGAAACCACGTATTTGTTGACGGCTTTGAAAAACGGGACGCATCACGTAGGCGTGACACAAGTGTATGAGACCGGGGAATCGGAAGATTTGACCATTGCATTCTCGGTATCGGGTTCCGATGTATCCGTGGAAACGCCGCTTGAGCAGGATATATCCGTGTATGTGGAAGGAGAGAGCTTGTATGTCAAAGGGGAATATCGTCGTTTTGAATTGATGGACGTCACCGGTTATTTGTGTATCGCGGATGAGACGGGACGCTCGGAATTCTATGTGGGCTCGTTGGCGTCAGGGATTTACGTGGCCCGTGTTTCGGGACGGGATGGCCAGGTTCGAGTGTCCAGGGTTTTTATCAGATAACAAGGATTGTACGAATCATGGATTGTTCGGTCATGCCGCATCCCGCTGCGGCATGACCGATTCTTGGGTTTTCAAGACGGATGGGCTTTCACTCGAGGCCGGAAAAAATCTTTGTTGAACCGTATTTTTTTGCGTTCTTTGGTTTTCAACTTTAGGAGGACACCATGGAACGCGGAAAAATAAGGAAAAATCGGAAGAAGGGAACAATGGCATTGTCATGCTTGTTTGGTTTTTTGATGGCCGGGCTTTCTTTGTCGGCGCAATCCGTGGATTCCTTGCTGGAGAATGCCTATCGTTTGGACATGTCTGCTCCGGAGCAAGCCAAGCAAAGTGCGTTGGAGGCCTATGGGATGGGGCAAGAGGCCAAAGACGAAGCGGTATGTGCCAAAGCCTTGGCTTCCTATGCCTGGGTGGTCATGGTCGAAGGGGATTTCGAAATGAGCCTTGGTGTTTATCGGAATGCCTTGGAGTATTGTCCGGACGATTCTTTGCATATCAAAGCCGATATTTACAATGGAATAGGTTGGGTTTACACCCGTTTGGATAATTTTCCGGATGCGGCCTTTTACATCCGTCGAAGCATACGTTTGTATGAAGACCTCCGTTTCCCGGAAGGTTTGGCATCGGCCTATAATAATTATGGCTTGAATTATTATTATAGCGGCGACTACCATGCTGCGGATTCTTGTTTCAATATCGCCATGCAGATAGCGCGGGAGATAGGGAACGAGAAGTATGTAGCGGCCATTACCAACAATCTTTGCATGTCTCCGGGCAATAGTTTGGAGAAGATTGCCATGCTGGAGGAAGCGATTCGGATTAACACATCTTTGAATGTGGTGTGGTCCTTGGCGGAAAATTACAATAACTTGGGACGGCAGTATTACTTTCTGGATCGTTATGACGAAGCTCTGGTCGCTTTGGAAAAAGCGGAGTCCTTCGCATGGAAAGTGGAAGCGCAGGATTTGCTGTATGAAAATTATGCACTCAGGACGAAAATCCATGCGAAGCGGAAAGATTACGCCATGGCATACGCCTGTACGCAAAAACAATTGGACATTAACAGGTCGATACAGTCGGAGCGGAGTTTTCGGAGGTTAGAGAACAGTTTCTCGCACAAGAAACTGTTGAACCTTGAACAGGAATATGCGATGCGGCAGCAGGAACATCGCATGGCAATCCGTCAGAGAAATTATATTTTACTGTTCATCGTGTTGATGTTCTGTATGGGAGGTTTGTACGCCCGGCAGCGTTTTTTACGGAAGAAGAAAGAGATGGAAGTCTTGTCGCAGCAGATGGAATTGGAGCAATCGCATCGTAAAATCATGGAACTGGAGTTGAAGAGGCAGGAGGAGACGATTACCGGAGTGTCCAACCGTTTGCAAGAAACGGAAGGTAAGCTGGCATACACTTTGATGTTTGTGCGTTATCGGAACGAATTACTGGAAAAAATCCGGGAGAAAATACGCGAGACTTATAAACTGAAGACGCAGGAAGTTCTTGTCGAACTGAAGAAAATCAACATGTTCATCGGTCAGAACGAAGTGTCAATCGAGGATGACGAGCTGTTCAAGGAAGTAGATGCCCGTAACGCGGCCTTTTGTGTGCGTTTGGACACCCAATACCCCGGCATGACAAGCAAAGGCCGGGAACTGGCGGTATTTCTCCGGATGGGGCTTTCTGTCAGGGAAATATCCATGATTACAGGCAACTCAATCAAGACCCTGAACATGAATCGTTACCGTTTGCGGAAACATTTGGGTTTGAGTCCGGAAGAAGATTTGGTGGAGTTGCTGAAAAGAATTTAAGCTTCAGAGGTGTTCCTGGGCGGAATCACCGGATTGTGAGAGAAAGGCAAAAAAAAGGCGGCACATCCGGTGCACCGCCTTCCTCTCTGTCTTGCTTATGGGGATTACGCGTTCATGGCTTTCATCTCCATCTTGGCATAGGTGCCGTTCATGAGCTTTTCCTTGACGGCATTGAAAGCTTCCAAGGTATATTCGACATCTTCCAAGGTGTGGATGGCCGTCGGGATCAAGCGCAGGATGATGACCCCTTTGGGAACGACGGGGTAGGTCACGATGGAGCAGAATACGTTGTAGTATTCGCGGATATCGTAGGTCAGGTTGGTGGCTTCCGGCACGTTTCCGTTGAGTGTGACGGGGGTCACAGGCGAGTTGGTCAAGCCGATGTTGAATCCGTTTTCCTTCAGGCCGCCTTGAAGGGCACGGACGATTGTCCAAAGTTTTTCACGGAATTCGGGATGGGTCTTCATCAGTTCCAGACGCTTTTGAGCCCCGATGACAATCGGCATCGGCAAACTCTTGGCGTAAATCTGCGAACGCAAGTTGAAGCGCAGGTAGCGGATGATTTCCTTGGGACCCGCCACGAAACCGCCAATGAGGGCGAAGGATTTGGCGAAGGTTCCCAAATGGATGTCAATCGCGTCTTCCACGCCTTGTTCCTCACCCGTTCCGCGTCCGTTGGCTCCCATGGTCCCGATGCCGTGGGCATCGTCCACGACCAAACGGAAGTCGTATTTCTTTTTGAGTTCGGCCAGGCCTTTGATGTCCCCCATGTCGCCGCTCATGCCGAAAACGCCTTCGGTGATGACCAGGATGCCGCCGCCGGTTTTGGCGACCACGTCCTGGGCATGTTTGAGTTGCTTTTCAGCCGATTCCATGTCGTTGTGCTTGTACATGAAACGTTTGCCGATATGCAGGCGCATCCCGTCAATCAAGGAAGCGTGGGCTTCGGCATCGAAAACAATCACGTCGTTGCGGTCAACCAAACAATCAATCGTGGAGAGGATACCCTGGTACCCGAAATTGAACAGGTACGCGGCTTCCTTGCCTACGAAATCGGCCAAATCCTGTTCCAGTTTCATGTGTTCCCGGGTCTGGCCCGACATCATGCGGGCACCCATGGGGTAGCCTAAACCGTATTGGGCGGCGGCTTCGGCATCCGTTTTCCTGACTTCGGGATGGTTGGCCAAACCCAGGTAGTTGTTCAAGCTCCAAACAAGGCGTTCCTTGCCGTTAAACATCATGCGGTTGGAGATAGGCCCTTCCAACTTCGGAAACATGTAGTATCCGTCGGCTTCGTCTGCGTATTGGCCTAAGGGACCAAAATTTTTGAGCAGTTTTTCAAAAATGTCCACTTTTGTAGAAGTTTGGTTTGTAATGTATTACATTTTCTTTCCGGTTGAGTCCGGAAAGGGATATGGAGAAGCAAAGATAGCGAAAGTCGAGCGCAAAGCCAAACAAAGTTTGGGCTTTGCCGAGACGGTTGCCGGCTATTTTGTATTTTTGCCACCCGGTGGCTCTTGGCCTCCATGACGGACGGCAAGGACTTCCGGAACAATTTAGCGTAAGAAAAGCATGAGCACGGCAATGCATTCGGAAACAAGCAAGGTGACAACCAGAACCTTGTTGAAAATGAAAGCGGAAGGCAAGAAAATCGCCATGTTGACGGCCTACGATTATTCGATGGCAGGCTTGTTGGACCAATCCGGAGTGGATGCCATCTTGGTAGGGGATTCCGCTGCCAACGTGATGGCCGGTTATCCGACCACCTTGCCGATTACTTTGGACCAGATGATTTACCACGGTGCCTCGGTAGTCCGGGCCGTGAAACGGGCCTTGGTGGTCGTGGACATGCCGTTCGGCTCCTATCAAGGCGACCCCTTGGAAGCATTGCGTTCGGCGGTCCGCATCATGAAGGAAACCGGGGCCGATGCCGTGAAACTGGAAGGCGGCCAAGAGGCTTCCGAGTCCATCCGGAAAATCTTGTCGGCAGGCATACCGGTGATGGGGCATCTGGGTTTGACCCCGCAGTCGATCAACCAGTTCGGGACCTACGCCGTGCGGGCGACATCGGACGAGGAATCGGAGAAGCTTTTGCGGGATGCCAAGCTTTTGGATGAAATCGGGTGCTTCGGCCTCGTCTTGGAAAAGATTCCCGCCGTTTTGGCCGGGAAAGTGAGTCGGTCGGTTTCTGTGCCGGTCATAGGAATCGGTGCCGGAGGCGAGGTGGACGGACAAGTGCTTGTGTTGCAGGACATGCTGGGCATCACCCGAGGCTTTTCTCCTCGTTTCTTGCGCCGTTACCATGACTTGGGAACGGAAATCGGCCAAGCCGTTTCGCGTTATGTGGAAGATGTGAAAAGTTCGGATTTCCCCAACGCCAAAGAACAGTACTGATGCAGGTTCCGGCACCGATACTTTACGAGGACAACCATCTGCTGGCCGTAAACAAGCAGGTGGGGCAGATTGTGCAGGGTGACAAGACCGGGGATACGCCTTTGAGCGAGTTGTTCAAGGCTTTCATCAAGGAGAGGGATGCCAAGCCGGGCAATGTCTTCTTGGGCGTTCCGCACCGTTTGGACCGTCCGGTGAGCGGGGTCCTCTTGTTCGCCAAGACGGGAAAGGCCTTGGAAAGGCTCAACGCGATGATCCGGGACCGGAAAATGCGGAAGATTTATTGGGCTTTGACCCGGTACGAGCCGTTGGAACCGAAAGGACACTTGGTGCAGTATCTTTACAAGAACGAACGGAACAACAAATCCTATCTTTGCGAAGCCTCCCGCCAAGGTGCCCAAAGGGCGGAATTGTATTACGAGCGTTTGGGGCGTTCGCAGACCTACACGCTTTTGGAAGTGGAGCTTTGCACGGGGCGCCACCATCAAATCCGGGCACAGTTGGCCGGGATGGGATGCCCGATCCAAGGCGATTTGAAGTACGGGGACAAACGGAGCAATCCGGACGGGGGGATTTCTTTGCATGCCCGGTACTTGTACCTCAATCATCCGGTCGGCGGGAAACCTTTGCTTATCGAAGCCCCGGTTCCTGCGAAAGGGATGTGGGCTTGTTGGGCTTCGACCCCTTCCGCCTTATTGTAAGTCCTTATCTTGTTTTGAAAGGCTTTCCTCGTAGATTCGATGTAGTTGGGAACCGATATGGGCAAAACGGAAAATTCCTGCTTTTTCCTTGATTCGCTTGGAATCGTACGCTTCATAACGGTCTAACATTTCATCCATTGCTTTCCAGACCGCTCTTTCATCCTTGGGCTCGACCAAGATCCCGTTGCTTTCGTCCACGATTTCCGGAATGCCGCCGGTACGGGTCGCTACGACCGGCTTGCCGCAGGCCATGGCTTCCCCGATAACGACGGAAGCTGTCTCGTAATTGGAAAAAAGGACCATGAAACAACTTTGGTCGAGGATATCCTTGACTTCCCGGGGCTGGAGTTTCCCGGTAAAAACGACTTGCCAAGTTTTGAAATTCAGTAGTTTGGCGTAATCCCGGGTCGCTTCCCAATCGTTTCCGTCCCCGACAAAGAGGATACGGAAATCGCTACGGGTCAGGGCGAGGGTTTTCAAGGCCCGTAACAAACCGAAATTGTTTTTGGCAGTTTCATCAAAACAGCATACATGGACGATGGTCTTGAGCTTCCGTTTCTTGAGGGCGTGGCTGGCCTCAGTCCGTGTTCCCTCGGCTTGGGAAAGACAGATTGGTGTCTGGTAAAAGAAATCATCCACCACATTGCGCACGATGGTGTAACGGCCTTGGATGCCGCATTCCCGCATGGCTTGGGCCAGGCTCTCGGAAACGGGCATGATGCGCCTTGCTTTCCGCGCCACACGGCGAGTGAGCCAGCGGTGGAGTGAATTATGGAAGTCGCGGCGGTAGTATCGCGACCAATGTTCGGTAATGACGTAAGGGATACCGTACCGGAGTTGGAACCAGGCGGCCATCAAGGCGTGCCGGGTCATGACATGGCAATGGATCAGATCCGGTTTCCCCATTTCCTGCCAGACCGTCTTGAAGCCTTTCTGGTAATAGCTCCAGAAATCCTTGGCCCGTTTCAAGGCGTTTTTCGCCTTGGGGTAGTAGAAATAATGTTCCACGACCTCCCCGCTTCGGACCTTTTCGTACTGGCAAGGTCCCGGACGGACTTCGGACTTGAGGAACAAGACATGCACTTGGTCATGCAAGGCTGCGGCCTGGGCGTGTTTGCGGACAAAGAGGCCTTCCATGTCGTCGGTGCGGTTGGGGTACCAAGCAGCGAGGAATAAGATTTTCATTCGTCAATCCTGTTTTTCAGGGACCTTTTCTACCGGGACATAAAATTCGTTGTCCACATCGGGGATCTTGCCCTCGCGGAGACCTTGGGCCGTCTTGTTCGCCCAACGGATGAACACGAAGCAGACTGCCAGCGTGCAGAGACCTCCCAGGACGTAGGAAAGGGTTCCCAGATAGAATGGATTGCCTTCAAAAAGGCCACCGAGGCATTCAGGTGCGCGGAACAGGTAGGTGAAGACCACGGCGCTCATGAAAACCGCCGGAACCAGGGACATGATGTAGGCTTTCCCTTTCCGGTATTGGAACAGGTAAACCGTGATGACCCAAAGTGTGCACATGGCCATCAATTGGTTGATGAAAGCGAAGTAACGCCACAGGATGCCGAACTGGCTGGAAAAGACGGTCAAAAGCAGCAAGGAAATGACAAAGAGGGGCAGGGCGAGGTAAATCCGGTGGCTGAGCTTCTTTTGGTCGAAATCCAGCATTTCGGCCACCATGAGCCGGGCCGAACGCATGGCTGTATCTCCCGAAGTGATAGGACAGGCCACCACGCCGATGATGGCCAGGATGGCTCCGAACCCGCCTAACCAGAGCCGGGAAAGCCCGTTGACAACGGTCGGGCCGCCTTTGGCTTCGACATCGGCATAGCTGAGCCCGATTTGTTCCATGATTCCGGTATTATGGAACACGTAGGTGGCGGCAGCAGCCCAGATAAGCCCTACCACGCCCTCGGTAATCATGGAACCGTAAAAGACCACGCGGCCTTGCTTTTCGGTGGCGAAACAACGGGCCATCAAGGGGGCTTGGGTCGCATGGAAACCGGAAACGGCCCCGCAAGCGATGGAGATGAACATCATCGGGAAAATGGGTTTGGCGCTTTGGCCGGTCATTTCCGGTACGTTCATGTTGGCCATGCCTTCCCAGATTTCCGGCATGGAACCCGGGGCGGCGAAACAGGCATGGTAAATCAAGCCGCCCATGATGCCGAAGGCCATGAAAAGCAGGCAGATGCCGAAGATGGGGTAAATCCTGCCAATCAGCTTGTCGATGGGAAGCAGGGTCGCCAACAGGAAATAGATGAAGATGACGGCGCTCCAGAACGTGATGTCGAGGCTTTCGGGGGTCAGGTCGGCCAAAAGCCCGGCGGAACCGGTCACGAAGACCGTGCCGCACATGATCATGAGCAGGATGCTGATGACGCGGCTGAACTGTTTCATGCCTTTCCCCAAGTATTTGCCGGTGATTTCCGGGACGTTCCTGCCATCGTTGCGGACGGAAAGCATGCCGGACATGTAGTCGTGGACGGCTCCCCCGAAAATGCAGCCGATGACAATCCAGATATAGCAGCTGGTACCGTACATGGCCCCCAGGATGGTCCCGAAAATGGGGCCGAGGCCGGCGATGTCGAGAAATTGGATCATGAACATTTTCCAAGTCGGCATGGTGACATAATCGACCCCGTCGGGATGGGCCTTGGCGGGTGTCTTGCGGGACAAGTCGGGTTTGAAGACCTT
Source organism: uncultured Bacteroidales bacterium (assembly GCA_944321885.1). Taxonomy (GTDB): domain Bacteria; phylum Bacteroidota; class Bacteroidia; order Bacteroidales; family P3; genus Pullibacteroides. Next base: position 12,551 of record CALUNB010000039.1, read on the forward strand.
TTCGACGAATTTCCCGTAAACGAAGTAGCCCAGGACAAGAAGGGCCAAGGAAATGAAAAAGCTGATCATGGTGGTTCCTTTCGTTTGTTTTGTTCGGAAATAGCTGTTCCGGGTACGGCTTTCAGGGGCATTCCGGGAATCGTGCCGGGTATTCATGCGCCAATCCGGGATGTTCATGCCCGGTTCCGGGACAGGACCCCTCCAGGCCGGCCTGCCGGGAAGGGCAGGTCCGGGTTCCAGCTTTCGCTGCAAAGATAGTGCAAGATAAACGGATTCTTGATACCTTTGCCTGCCGAAGAAAAACGAGGGAGGACAAGGCCGGATTGGGGATGGTCGTGTCCTCCTCGGTGGATTTGGAAGCGTAAACAGTAGCGTAATCAATCCTGGCAGGCTTGCAAACGGCCTTCGGGATAGTTTCAAACGAAGAAAAATGTTGCAGAAAGAACAACTCGGACAAATGGCGACCCAGGTGAGACGGGATGTCATTCGCATGATTCATTCGGCAAAATCGGGCCATACGGGCGGCTCTTTGGGCTGTGCCGATTTTATGACGGTTTTGTATTTCAATGTGTTGGAACACGATGCAAAGACGTTCCGGACCGATGGGAAGGGCCAGGATGTCTTTTTCCTTTCCAACGGGCATATCGCCCCGGTTTGGTACAGCGTGCTGGCGAGGACCGGCTATTTCCCGGTTCCCGAGCTGGGCACCTTGCGTAAATTGGGAAGCCGTTTGCAAGGGCATCCTTCCATTTCCCACCATCTTCCGGGTATCCGCATGGCTTCGGGTTCCTTGGGGCAAGGCATGTCGAACGCAATCGGCATGGCTTTGGCGAAGAAGATGGACGGGGACAGGCATCTGGTCTATTCCTTGCATGGGGACGGGGAATTGGAGGAAGGCCAGATCTGGGAGGCTGCCATGTTCGCCGGGGCCAAGAAAGTGGACAATCTGGTTTCCGTGGTGGATTGCAATGGATTGCAGATAGACGGTGCGGTGAAGGATGTGATGGATTTGGGCGATTTGCGGGCCAAGTTCGAGTCTTTTGCCTGGACAGTTCTGGAAATGGACGGCAACGATGTGGTCGAAGTGGAAAACGTGTTGCGCCAAGCCAAGGGGCTTTGCGGTCAGGGCAGACCGGTCATGATCCTGATGAGGACAGAGATGGGCCATGGGGTCGATTTCATGCGGAACCTGGCCAAGTGGCATGGCACGGCCCCTAACGACGAGCAGGCGGAAGCCGCTTTGAGGCAGTTGCCGGAAACGGGATACGGGGATTATTGAGACCGGGTTTTCCGGGATTCCCTCGGCTGTTCGTAAGCCGGGGTTCGCCGGTGCATCCTTGAAAAACGGGAAGAGATGAGTTTGAGTCGCTTTTGGAAATACGGGGCAGGGATTCTTTTGGCATTCTTTTTTTGCCATAGGCTTCAGGCTCAACCGAAAACCGTTTCCGAACCTAAGCCCTTGAACCGTATCCTGATTATTTACGATGCTTCCAATTCGATGAATGCCCGTTGGCAAAGCGCTTCCAAGATGTCCATTTCCAAAAAATTGGTGGCGGACATCATCGATTCCTTGGCAACGGTGGAAAATGTGCAGATGGCGTTGCGGGTTTATGGCCATCAGAGCCAGTATCCGCCTTTGGATTGCGGGGATAGCAAGTTGGTGGTTCCTTTCGCCGAGGGAAACGGGAAGCGGATTGCCCAGGTAATCCGTTCCCTGCGACCCAAGGGGGCGACTCCGATTGCCTATTCCTTGCGGGAAGCGGCCAAGGATTTCCCGCCTTGCACCCATTGCCGGAATTTGATAATCCTGATTACCGATGGTATCGAGGAGTGTGGTGAAGACCCTTGCGAGGCTTCCGCGTTCTTGCAGGAAAAGGGTATCGCGCTCCGGCCTTTTATCATTGGTATCGGAGAGGATTTCTCGCATGATTTCGGTTGCGTGGGGGAATATTTCGATGCTTCGGACGAGGAGGATTTCGTGCGGGCGTTCGAGGTGGTCATCTCCCAGGCATTGAACAGTACGACGGCCCAGGTGAACTTGCTGGATGTAGACGGGGCGCCGACGGTGAGCAACGTCAACATGACCTTTTACGACCATGTTTCGGGAAAGGTGGTGTATAACTACGTGCATGCTCTTGATTATGCAGGTCGTCCTGATACTTTGACCTTGGACCCTTTGCTTGTGTATGATTTGGTAGTGCATACCCGGCCGGCTCTGCGTTTGGATTCCTTGGTTGTGAGGCCGGGGAGGCACAGCCAGTTCGCTTTGCCTGCCGCCCAAGGGGATTTGTTGGTGAGCATGAGAGGGGCGCGGCCTTCGGTGGCGGTGAATACGCCCTGCCTGTTGCGTGAACCCGGCAAAACGGAGATTGTGAATGTCCAGTATGTCAACGACAAGGAGCGTTATCTGTGCGGGAAGTATGATTTGGAAATTTTGACCCTGCCTCCTTTATGCTTGAAAAACATATCCATTGATGCCGATAAGACAACGACGGTGGAAGTTCCGCTCTTGGGAATCCTGGTGTTCCGGCGGAGCGTGGAGGGATATGGCAGCCTGTATGCGGTAGATTCGGCGGGGAAGGAGGATTTGGTTTACCGTTTTGACGATGCCAAACGTTCGGAAACCTTGTACTTGCGACCGGGAACTTACCGGGTCGTGAACCGTTCCCGGTATAACCGGAGATCTTCCGCCACGAGGGGAAAAACATTCGTGTTGAATCCCGGGACAACGGTGGAGGTCGCTTTTTGAATGTTTTGAAAAGATTCTAAACAAAAACAGATGAATAAATATTCGTTTACCGAAAAGAAAGATACCCGTTCCGGTTTTGGTGCGGGTCTGATGCTGGCAGCCAAGGAAATGCCGCAGGTAGTGGCGTTGGCGGCGGATTTGACCGGTTCGGTCAAGATGGATGCTTTTGCCAAGGCGTATCCCGAGCGTTTTTTTCAGGTCGGCATCGCCGAAGCCAATATGATCAGTATCGCTGCGGGTATGGCGGTGGCTGGGAAGATTCCATTCACGGGGACTTTTGCCGAGTTTTCGACGGGTCGCGTTTACGACCAGATCCGCCAATCGGTGGCGTATTCCCAAGCCAATGTGAAGATTTACGCTCCTCATTCGGGTTTGACCGTGGGGGAAGACGGTGCAACGCACCAGGCTTTGGAGGACATGGGCATGATGCGGATGATTCCGGGCATGACCGTGGTCCATCCCTGTGACTACAACCAAGCTGTGCAGGCTACTTTGGCGGTTGCCCGTCACGAGGGGCCGGTGTATTTGCGTTGCGGCCGGCCTACGGTTCCCAATTTCACGCCGGCGGACCAAGTGTTTGAAATCGGGAAAGGTTATGTGCTGCAAGAAGGTGGGGATGTGACGATTATCGCCATCGGGCATCTGGTTTGGCCCGCTTTGGAAGCCGCTGCGGCACTTGAAGAAAAAGGAATCCATGCCGAGGTGATCAATATGGCGACCTTGAAGCCTTTGGATACGGAATGTGTCTTGGCTTCGGCCAAGAAGACGGGCTGCGTGCTGACTTGCGAGGAACACCAGCTCAACGGGGGATTGGGAGATGCCGTGGCCAATTTCTTGGTTCGTCATTATCCTGTCCCGATGGAAATGTTGGGGGTCGATGACCAATTCGGCCAAAGCGGGACACCTCAGGAGTTGTTGGATTTCTATGGTTTGAACGTGGCCGGTATCGTGGCCAAGGCTGAAGCTTTGCTGGCGAGGAAGAGGGCTTGAGGTTGAGTGTGGCGGACCTGCTGCCGGAGAGCGACAGGGCCGACTGCATTAGCGTGGTCGGTCACGCTGGCTTGATGCGGATTTTACCAGTACTGCCGCCGGAGGGTGTTGCTTAGTAAGAACTTATTCCCCAGGGTTATGTGATTTTGAGCTGCTTCTTGCTGCCTGTTTCTTTCAGGAATGGAAGCGGTTCGGAACTGTCTTGGGGTTCGTCATAAAATTTGGAACAGGATGAAGGTTCATTTCATCGCCATAGGAGGAAGTGCCATGCACAACTTGGCTATGGCTTTGCATTTGAAAGGCTACGAGGTAAGTGGCTCCGATGACGAGATTTTTGAACCGGCGCGGGGCCGTTTGGCTCGTTACGGCTTGTTGCCGTCCGAGGAGGGTTGGCATCCGGAACGGGTCAGCCCGGATTTGGATGCGGTGATTCTCGGGATGCATGCCCGGAAGGACAATCCGGAGCTTTTGCGGGCCAAGGAACTGGGATTGAAGATTTATTCCTATCCGGAGTACTTGTACGAGCAATCTAAGGACAAGCTTCGGGTGGTCATTGGTGGAAGCCATGGAAAGACAACGGTCACGGCCATGATTCTGCATGTCTTGCAGGATGCCGGGAAGGAATGTGATTACATGGTGGGAGCCCAATTGGAGGGCTACGATATCATGGTGCGCCTGTCGGAAACGGCCCCGTTGATGGTCATCGAAGGGGATGAATATCTGACCTCGCCGATTGATCCTCGTCCGAAATTCCATTTGTACAAGCCGGATATCGCGGTCATCAACGGAATCGCTTGGGACCATGTCAATGTGTTCCCGACTTTTGAAAACTATGTGGAGCAGTTCCGGATTTTTGCCGGAAGCGTTTGCCCGGGGGGAAGCCTGGCTTATTTTTCGGGCGACTCGGAAGTGGCCGGGATTGCCACGGGATTGTCTTCGGAACGGCCGGATGTGCGGCTTCTGCCTTACAACGTGCCGGAGTACCGGGTCGAGAAAGGTTTCAGCGAGTTGTTGTACGAGGGAAAAGCCTATCCTTTGGAGGTTTTCGGTCGCCACAATATGCAGAACATAGAGGCGGCTTGGAAGGTTTGTCATGCTATAGGCATTGAAGATTCGGTCTTCTTGAAGAGTATCCAAACTTTCAAGGGAGCCTCGCGCCGTTTGGAGAAAATTGCCGATAATACTGCTAAAGGGGTGTCCGTTTTCAAGGATTTCGCGCATTCCCCTTCCAAGCTACAGGCTACGATCGAGGCGGTCAAGGAACAGTTCCCGGAACGCAAGTTGGTGGCTTGTATGGAGTTGCATACGTTCAGCAGTTTGAGCAAGGTCTTTTTCTCCCATTACAAGGGGTGTATGGACAAGGCGGATGCGGCTTATGTCTATTATAATCCCAAGGCGGTGGAACATAAAAAGTTGGATCCGATTGACCCGCAGATGCTTTATGAAGCTTTCGCCTGTCCGGGACTGAAGGTTTACAACGACAGTGCGCGTTTGGTTTCGGCCTTGGAGGCGATGGATTGGCATCATGCCAACCTGCTGTGGATGACTTCCGGCAATTTCGACGGGGTGGACGAGAAGGCGTTGGCACGGAGGGTGGCAGGCTGAGGAATTGGTTTTGCTTTGTTTTTGTGTTGGTCCGGGATGGACGATTTTGAACAGGAAATCCCGCAGGATGGATCCGAATCGGACCCGCCCTGCGGGATTTTTTGTTTTCGGGAGAGGGATTTAGAACTGGTAGGACAAGGCTATGTGGAATGGTTTGTGCAGAAATATTTTGTCTTCGGGAAATTCAGGCCGAGGGCCAATCATATTGATGAGGCCCCAGTCACCACCGGCCCTGAGTTGCAATCCTTTCCAGCGAAGACCTCCTCCTACTCCCCACATTACATTGACTCTATGTAAGCTCAATTCTTGAGGGTTTTCTTTGTAGATGTTATATTCTTCGACATCTGGTTTGATTAAGGACCCCACACCGCGTGTTTCTTGACGAATGTTGAATGCGAGGCCGAAATCAAAACTGGGACCAGTATAAAGGAAAAGGCTGAAATCTTTGGCTACCTCAATGCGGTATTGAAACCGTATGGGAATGGCTAAGGCGTGTTCAGAGGCAAAGAAAGAATAAGCTAGATTTGTTTCATAGCTATGTTGTTCCATTGTTAGTTCATAGTAAACGCCCGTTTGTAGTCCGAATCCGTGTCGTTTACATTTATCGAGAAAGTAGGCCCGTCTTGGAAGTCGGACTTTTTGTATTTGATTTCATTTTGGCCGACTTCGATGATTTTGGCATCGATTCGTTTGGAGTCTTTGTAAACGATAATGTCCTGGGCAAAGGATAGTGATGCTATCACCAAGGGGTTTCCAAGTGGCTTTTCCGGAATTTCATTTTTTAGCTAACTTTGCAACTTGGATACAAGGATGGCATGCTTCCGGATAGTGTCGGCCGGTAAGGCGGGACGATGGGTCCGGGAGGATGTTTTTTTACTTTTGAGAAAAAGCAGCAAGAATGGAAGATTTCAAGGCGACGGGATATACCTTGCGCACCGTGGCGACAGGGCGTTCTTTTGAGGATACGGGCTGGGTCATCGATGATGAACTGTCCCCCAAGCCTTCCCTGGTCAGGGCAGAGTATCAAAAAAAACAAATCGAGCTGAAACCGGAGAACTGCGGCATTTACCGTTTTTCCGATTGGCTTCCCATCAAGCGGACGCTGAAAGGTTCCTGCGCCCCGGTTACCTATAAAAGTGAAGGCTTGGCTCGTCACTTGGGGCTGGAAAACCTCTATATCACGTTCAATGGGTATTTTCCTGAAATAGGGGCCCGGATGAACACCTGTTCCTTCAAGGAAACCGAAGCCTATTCGGTTTGTGCCCGTCTGGCTGCGGATTGCGGGAAAGTTTTGGTAGTGGCTTCCGCCGGGAACACGGCCCGGGCTTTTGCCAAAGTCTGCTCCGACAACAAGATTCCCTTGCTTCTGAGCGTTCCGGCCGACAACTTGGACGCCTTGTGGTTCGAAGCGCCTTTGGACCCTTGCGTCAAATTGATTGCCATCCAGAAAGGGGGCGACTATTTCGATGCGATTAATCTGAGCAATATGGTGCTGGCTTCCGACAAATTCCTTGCCGAAGGCGGTGCCAAGAACATTGCTCGCCGGGATGGCATGGGGACGACGGTCTTGTCCGCCACGGCCTTCATCGGGCGTATTCCCGATTTCTATTTCCAAGCCGTGGGTAGCGGGACCGGGGCCATTGCCGCTTGGGAAACCAATCTGCGCTTGATTGGCGACGGTCGTTTCGGTTCGCACAAGATGAAACTGATGGTTTCGCAAAATGCACCTTTTTTGCCTATGTACCATGCTTGGAAGGCCGGTTCGCGGAATTTGTTGCCTTATGACGACAACCAGGCCCGTTTGGATGCGGAGTCCATCAATGCCAAGGTCCTTTCCAACCGCAAGCCGCCTTATGGTTTAGCCGGTGGTTTGTTCGATGCCCTTCAGGATACCGGAGGCGATATGTTCCAAGTGACCAATACCGAGGCGGAAGAAGCTCAAAAGTTGTTTTTGGAAACCGAGGGAATTGATATTTATTCGGCTTCGGGGGTCGCCACCCACTCCTTGATTCAAGCGGTGAGGGAGGGGCTTGTGAAAAAAGACCAGGTGGTGATGCTCAATATCACCGGCGGTGGGGAAAAACGCTTCAAGCAGGAGCGGGAGATTTGGAGTCTCAAGCCTGCCTTGGTTTTTCCGATCGACCCTGACCCGAAAGCCGTTTTGGAGGATGTCATGAAATTGTTTTGAGAAGTTTTCATACCTTTGCCCATGATTTTTGAGCCGGGAGGTTCACCAGGCAGAGGGAACGGGCTTGGAACACAGTTTTTTCACTGGGTTCGGCTTTGTTTCCACATTACGTGGAATCGACCGCTGGAAAATTTGGAATAAAAAGTCCGGGGTGTAGCGCAGTCCGGTAGCGCACCTGCTTTGGGAGCAGGGTGTCGCAGGTTCGAATCCTGTCACCCCGACAACGGAATAACTTCGTTTTCAAGGCCTCGGAACAATCCGGGGCTTTTTTTGTATCCTATGGAAGACATTCGTCTTTTCAAAACAGGGAATCCCGGCGGAAGTTGTCACCGGGATGTTGTTGTGCCCCTTTAACGCACCGGATTATAGTCCAAGGTGGAAACTTCTTCGGTCGATTCCAATTTGAAAATGACCGGCCTGAGCCCGTCGTTGCAACTGCAAATGGCCACACCCGGTTTCCGGATCCAATCCCCGAAATAAAAAGTTTCGTTTCCGGCACCATGGGCCAAGGCGAAGACGTATTGGTAGATAGCTTTCCAAGCCTCGTCACAGAAGCCTCCCGGCTTGGCATAGTCAGCCATGAAAACTTGCCCTTCTTTCATCATCGGGCAAGCTTGCAAGCCCTCGACACCGTATTCGGCGGCCAATTCCTTGTCCAAAGTGGTCTTCAAGACCGTAATCCTCACTTTTTTCATATTCCGATTGCTTTTTTACAATGCGTGTGAAACATGTTGAAACATGTGTGAAACATTTCGCATGCAAATGTAGGCAAAAACCTCTTCAAGGAATGTCACATCGGGAATGATTACTTGCTGATTAGGCAGGATGAGGCGGGGAAAACGTTCTATAATTTTGCGCATTGGCTCGCATTCCGAGTTGTTTGACTGATTCCTGGTTCTTATGCTTGATTTGTGAAAACGAAAAAGCCCCGGATTCTTCCGAGGCTTTGACAATGAAACTTTTGGCTTGTGATTCCGGAGCGATTCGAACGCTCGACCCACAGCTTAGAAGGCTGTTGCTCTATCCAGCTGAGCTACGGAACCTCACGGAAATCCGTCAGATTTCCAAAAGAATTGCAAAATTAGAGGTTTTCCGGCATTTTTCCAAAACCGGTCCGGTACCCCCTTCATGCGCAGGGTAGAGTCAGTACCCCCTTCATGGAAACTGTGTCAGAATATGATCAATTGGCAACCAGGGTCGATTTGCATTGTCTCCTTTGTGTCGCTACGGCAATGCACTAAGAAGCTGTTTTAAAATTTCTTACAATCCTGAGATGGCTGAATTTTCAGGGACCGGTTTCAGGATTTTGTTTGCCATCGGGGGCTATTTCGGGTCTAGGTTGAGCGATGTTCGAAGATAGCTTGGTCTCGGAGAAATCAAAGCAAGCTTTGATTCCCCGCTCGACTTTCGCTATCGTTTGCGTTTTTCCCGTCAGATAGCTGGGCTATCCTTCTTTGAAAAACGCGGCGCCATCCGCGAAATCCCCTCCTGATGGCCTAAACAAATAAATTTAAACAGCTTCTAAGAAAATCAAGAAGTTGGTTCGTGTTAACGGATTTGAAACGTTTGCCCTGGGTGGTTCCTTCGGCATCCATATCCAGACCAAAAGGCCGCGACCTTCTTTATGCATCGTGGTTTTTTTATGGGGCGGGGAGGCTTTCCGTAACTTTGGGATGGATGCAAGCAATTTCGTGTTTTTTGATTACGGTCCAAGCGATTCAATGGCGGGCATATTTTCCCTTGCTGCTTGTTTTTTCCGTATCTTCGCTACTTGAAAACGAGCGGTTGGCTTGCAACCAGACTAAGATTTTTTTATTTGATAGTTAGTTGTTTACGGAAAACCGCCTGAAGTGGAGGATTGTATGAGACTGAACAACTTCTTACCCCTGTTTTGCGTCTGCCTTACGCTTTTTGCCTGTTCGGAGCGTACCGCCCGGCAGGAAAGCTCGCTCGCCCCGGTGGTTTCTGTCCGGGTCGTGCCCGTGGGGATTGATACCAATTTGCGTACCGCCTCTTATGTGGGCGTGGTGGAAGCCGCCAAGTCCGCTTGGGTTTCTTGCCGTTATCCGGGACGTTTGGATTCCTTGCTGGTAAAAGCGGGCGAACCTGTGGAAAAAGGCCAGCTTTTGGCCGTGGTCGGATCCCAGACTGTCCAAAGCACCTTGGCCATGGCCGAAGCCGCTTTGACCCAAGCCGAGGATGGTTACAAACGGGTCAAGCAAGTGCATGGGAGCGGCAGTATCGCCGATGTGCAGTTAGTGGAAGTAGAGTCCAAGCTGGCCCAGGCACGGGCCAGTGCTGCTGCCGCGCGTCAAGCCGCCGAGGATTGCCGGATCAAGGCCCCCTTTGCCGGGGTCGTGGGCGAACTTCAAGTGGACCAGGGGGTCGAACTCTCGCCTTTGCAGCCCTTGATGCAGGTTTTGGATGTGTCGGACGTGGAAATCCGTTTCCCGGTTCCAGAGGCGGAAATTAGCCGGATGGAGGTCGGGGGTGAAGCAACCGTGGAAGTCCCGGCCTTGGACAATCTCCGCTTCCGCGCCCGGATGGTGGAAAAAGGCATGACGGCATCCCTGCTTTCCCATACCTATGATTGCAGGCTCGAACCGCTCGAACCGGTGCAAGGGCTGATGCCCGGCATGGTCGGCAAAGTCTATATGGATATCCTTTACGACCGGGGTACCGTCATTCCGGCTTCCACGGTCCAAATGGATGGTCGGGGAAAATATGTCTGGGTGGTGAACCCCGAGCGGAAAGTGGAGAAACGCTATGTGGAAGTGGAGGGGTTCTCCGGGAAAGGCGTTATCGTTTCAAAAGGCTTTGAACCCGGGGATTTGCTGATTGTGGAAGGAAGCCGCAAGGTGAGCACCGGGATGCAGGTGGAGGTGCGGATGGCGCGAACAGAAGAAATTCAATCCTCGGTGGTTTCTTTTTCGGCGGGTCAATCCGGTGCGAACCGTTCCGATGCGGGGCCATCCGCTACGGGTCGGACTGAAGATTCCCGGTTCCTGTCAAAATCTGGAAAGGAGTAGCACGCCATGGACAGAGGCTCAGATAAAGGATCCGGCATCATCAGGGGGATGATTCATCAGAAAAAGATAGTCTATCTGATTCTTTTCCTGTTGATAGCTATCGGCATTGCCGGGCTTTCCCGCATGAACAAGGACGAGTTTCCCACCTTTGAAATCAAGCAAGGCCTTGTGGCGGGCGTTTATCCCGGCGCTTCGGCAAAGGAGGTGGAGGAACAGCTCACCAAGCCCTTGGAAGATATCCTGTTTTCATTCTCGGAAGTGAGCCGGGAAACCACCTATTCCTATTCCAAGGACGGAATCTGCTATATCTATGTGGATCTGACCGTTCCGGCAAAGGAGAAGGACGAAGTATGGTCCAAGATCAAGCTGCGGCTGGATGCGGCCAAGATGACCCTGCCGCCGGGAGTCCTGGCGGTGGCGGTCGTGGACAATTTCAGTTCGGTCTCGGCCTTGCTGATAGCCTTGGAATCGGTGGACAAGAGTTACAAGGAGATGCAGGAGTATGCCGAGGAGTTGTCCGACCGGCTCAAGACGATTCCGGCCACGGCCAATGTAAGCATCGTAGGGACCCAGAACGAGGAAATCGCCGTTACGGTGGATATGGACAAGCTCTCGGCCTATGGCATCAGTCCTTCCGCCTTGATGCTCAATTACCAGACTTCCGGCCTGCAGCTTTTAGGCGGGACGTTCAAGACAGACTACGCCTATTCGCCAATCCATGTCAAGAGCCTGGTGGCCTCCGAGGAGGAAATCGCCAACCATATCGTCTATGTGGATCCGGGCGGCAACTCGATACGGCTCAAGGACATTGCCAGGATAGAACGCCGTTACAAGGAGCCTTCGTCCCTTGTCAAGTACAACGGGCATACCGCCTTGATTCTCTCTATCGAGATGAGGCCGGACAACAATATAGTGGCTTTCGGCGAGGATGTGGACAAGGTTTTGGCGGAATTTTCGACCGGTCTGCCGGAAAGCGTGACGATGAGCCGGATTACCGACCAGCCCAAGGTGGTGGGCAGTTCGGTGTATTCCTTCCTGCGCGACCTTCT
>CALUNB010000040.1 GCA_944321885.1 uncultured Bacteroidales bacterium
CGAAATCCCCGGCATGGACGCCCGGTGAAACGGACGGGAAAAAAGTGGACGTACGCTATGTTCTGCCCCTTGTGTTCTCCGCAAAAAAATAAGCCTATGAGGGGTAAGGCGAACGGGACGGATTAGAACGGCAGAACGGAAGTGGCTTTACGTCCGATTCCCGTTTCCAAGCCTTGCCTCTCCTTTCCTGATATGCCATGACAAGGGCGGCCCGAATGCTATTTTCCAAAAGGAGAATCCACGCCAGAGCATGTGCCATCAAGGATTCTCTGTCCAAAGAGAATTCCCGGGTCGCCCTCTTAAACCCAAATCGGTCATTAGACACGCCGAGTCCGTTTTTGATTGGGAAAGTGAGGCTTTCGGGCATCTTGCCCGCCTCTGTCCGCATCCTGATTCTCGCTACGCCTCGACGTAGCCCGCTACGCCTTCGGCTAGGCGAGAAGCATGCTGCATGACACAAGCGGGCAATCTCCCCAAAGTCTAATGACCGATTTGGGTTAAAGAAAAAGTCTCCCAATCCACTCGAAAACAGACATTTCAAACCACCCTCATTTCTGTCTTTCGCACCTCTCTTAGATTACAAAAATCCGCCGGCCAGCGACACATCAACTGGACCAAGATTCATTTCTTGTAATATTTCCTGTCCAGCTTTCCGTTATAGGTCCGTTTGATAGAATCGACCGCTTCGTAGTATGTCGGTAACTTATACGCATCCAGCTTGGACTTAAGATAAAGAGCCAACGCATGCTTGTCCAAGTCCGCCCCATCTTCCAGCACCACCAAAACTTTCAGCACCGTGCCGATAACAGGATGCGTGTCCGCCACACAAACGCAGTCCTTGACCGGCTCGTACGAAGACACCGCGCTCTCCACCTCCACAGGATCCACCTTGTATCCTCCAACATTAATCACATCCCCTTGCCGGCCTTTCAAATGAATCAGACCGTCCTCGTCCATGAAACCCATGTCGGAAGTATAGACTTTCCCGTCTTTCAGCACCCGGTTCGTTGCTTCCGCATCCGCCACGTAGCCCTTCATGATTACCGGACCCGAAACCACGATACCTCCCTCAGGAGTAAATTCCACCTTGGAATTCTTAAAAGGGCGGCCAATGCAGCCCTCCATGTATTTTCCATCGTTGAAATCATAGGTGCAAACAGATCCAATCTCAGTGCCTCCCAATGTATTGTAGAGCCGGGAATGCGGAAGAGCCTTGCTCAGCAACTCCATGTCGCGGCGGGTAATCGGCGCCGCCCCGGTTTCGATGAAAGACACCTTATCGGCCAAGGCACTCAGCCTGTCGCAGGAAAACTGCAACAGTAGGCGGATGCTGGCCGGCACCAGGAACGTAGCAAACTTTGGATAAGGCAATTCAAACACCTTGAAGAAAGCATTGATATCACGCAAACCATCCAAAATGCATACCGTTCCGCCCGCCGTCAAGGTCGGATGCATCTTGAACAAAGAGGCTATATGGTTCAGCGGCCCACTGATGACAAACAGCAAATCCGATGTGAAAGGCATGCCGCTGATGAAATTATCCGCACTAGCGACCAGACAGGCCTTCGTAATCATCACGCCTTTCGACTTGCCGGTAGTCCCCGTAGTATATAGGATATCAGCCACGTCTTCCGGATAGTCGCAAGACTCCACCTCGGCCTTGACAGACTCGAAGCTCTCGTCCGAAGCCTTGCTCTCAAGAGGCACTGCTATCGCGCCTGCATAATGCACAGCACAATAGGCAACCACAAAACCGGCATCCTGCGTTGCCCTGAACACATAGGGACGATGAGGCTTCAGGCCGTTTTCCACCAATTCGGAAGCACGCTGTTTTATGCGATGCCAAAGTTCCGAATAAGAGACCCGGCTTCCTTCACATTCAACAGCAATTTTGTCTGGCGCAGCTTGGGCGTAACGGCAAATGCTTTCCTCTACAGTCATGACTTCTTTTCGTTTAACTTCGATTCAACCATGCTGACAATAGAATCTATCGTCTTGAAATTCTTTGGAGTCACATCGGCGGCATCCAGCTCGATATGGTATTCGTCCGAAAGGATCATCAATATCGTGGCAATGCCCAAGGAGTCCAGCTCCCTGAACAGGAAATCCGACTCGAAGTCCACCGTCGGAAGTGCTTCCGACAACAATGAAAGAATGTGCGTTTTCATAACTTATCTGTAAATAAAATATTATTGACAAAATTGCGTGCGGAAAGCTCGGCCACCCGCCGCCTGTCCGCGTCCGGAATCCAGGCAACGACCCTCGCTTCCGGATACATCAATGCCAGCAGCAAAGCCTGCTCTCCATAACCCGGATCGGCAAAGTCACAAGTCCTGCCATCTTCCGAAACCTTGGCCGTCCTCGGGTCGAACCCTTTCAGATTCCTGTCCACCACACGGAGGATGTCCCTGCCTTTGTACAAATAACGTCCTCGCACCTGCGCTGCCGGACTCAAGCCTCGATGCCGGAAAAGCATCTCCCAGGACAAGGGATGCCTGCGAACCTGCCCGTTCTTCATGGTAAGCCACTTAAAAAGCAGCGGCGGTATCATATACGACATAAGCACGACAGACGACATGCCGATAATAGTCACTTCCGCCAGTGTACGCAATGCCGGATGGGCTGAAATAATCAATGTCCCTATCCCGATGAACATAATCAATGCCGATTGCAAGATGCTGCTTTTATACGAATCCAGAATAGGCCGCCCGTACGCATACTCGTGCTGGCATCCTTCGGTCATGAAGATGGTATAATCATCGCCTTGGCCAAAGATAAACGTGGCCAATATCACATTGACGATGTTGAAGTCGATACCCAGCAATGCCATAATCCCCAATATCCATACCCAGCTCAATGCCATAGGCAAGAACGACAAGATAGCCAACTCGACGCGACCAAAAGAAAACCACAGGAAAAAGAACACAATCAAGGAACACGCCCAGCCGATATAATCGAAATCATCGGACAAGCTCTTGGAAAGCCTGCTGTTCAAACCGGCTATATCAAAGCTTTCCGGAAAATTCGCTTTCACGCTCTCCACATCCGGGGCTTTGACCTCCAGCACATCCACCACATAAAACCGAGTGCCATCCTCGATCCGGGTCATATTCCGGCCGAGGACAGTTTCTGTCAAGGTCGAGAAATAGCCTATATCCTCCGGCTCGAAATCCTGCGCCTTCTCCAACAAGGAAACGAAAGGCGCAAAGGCCGATGACGAGAAACCCGAACGCGACGCAGCTTCTGCCAAGCCTTCTGTCAGCTCGTCTTCGTGCCGGGAGACGAACTCCCTCCATCGCCGCAATCGCTTCCCCTGTTCCTCCTTCGTGGCCAAGAACCGGGAAACGCCGCTATACCCCCGTAGCAGACCGATTTGCCGTAAACTGTCCAGCACAGGTTCGAGCAAAGCATTCTTGGCCAAAGCCTCCTCATAATCCTTGCCTGAAGAAAGCACGTACACAGACCGAGTCTCCACGGCAGAATCGCCTGCAAAGAGATTTTGAAAATAACGCATGTCGTTCCGCTGCTCCTCTGTCATGTAATTGATATTGGAAAGTTCGGAATCGAAACCCGCCCGCCCGCTGAAAAGCGAAAGAAAGACGGTGAGCAGGATCACGCCCAGCACTACCGGTTTGTACTTTTCCGGAGAAAAGCCAGCCAGCCTGTCCAAAAGCCTGATTTTCCGCTCTTTCATCTTCCTGGCTTTAACCAGATGAGGAAGACCGAAAAGCACAAAAAGAATCGTACCTGCCAGCAACAAGGCCGCAAACAGCCCCAAGTCCCGCAAAGCTGTCGATCTGAGCGGGACAAGAGCAAGAAACGCCCCCACCGTGGTCAGATTCCCTATGACCAAGGGCGAAACCACTTCCTTCAAAGCCGTCCGCATATCCGGCACCATGCCTCGATGCACCACAAGATGCAGCGGGTAATTGATAGCGATGCCCAAAATGGCGCTCGATATGCCAAGAACGATGACCGAAACGCTATCGTCCAGTAGCGACATCCCGGCCAAAGCAAAAAGCCAGCCCCAGCCAATAGACAGGAACAGAAGCAGGATGTTGCGCAAGGAACCTATCGAGTAAAACACAAAAGCCAGGATAAGCACGACAGAAAGCGCAATAGCCATAGCACTATCCTTTTTGATGCGATCCGCGTTCCCGACGGCAATCGCAGGTCCTCCAATCACATGAGCCTCCACCGTCGGATAGGATTCTTCCATTTCCGAAATGGCACCTTCAAGCAATTCCAGAAGCTTGGCATTGTTTTCGGTCTCGCTACTCCCGAAAGGGGACTCCAGCATAGCCACCGCCCAAGCCCTGTCCGGTGTAAAGGCATAGCCGCCGTAGAGTTCCATGCTTGTCAATGGCATGTTCCCTTTCAGGCTTTCCATGACCGGAGCGAAAAGGCCGAGCGGATCCCGCATGAGGCTTGACATGACCATTCCGCTGACAGGATACATCAGCATCTGCTTGTTCCTCTCTATCCGCCCATCGATGTACTCTGGAACGGACAACAAGCTATCCATACGGGCATAATCATTCTCCGTCAGGAAATAGGGAACATTCTCGTAAACGAAATCCGTCACTTCCTGTATCTGTCCCATGTCGAACCCGGCAGCAAGGCTGGCGCACCAACCCAAGGAATCCTTGCCCTGCACAATCTCTACCAATTTATCCGCCGCTTCCACCGTAAGGTCGGCATCCCCCGGATTCCGAAACAAAACGAACAAATTATCAGCTCCGGATATGTTCTGATAGACAGCCAATGCTCTTTGCCCCGATGGATCTACCGGAAGAAAATCGCCAATATCCTCGCTATACCTCAACTTGGACACAAAAACGGCAAAAACAGCCACCGAGGCCACCATCAACAGCCACAGAAGCCGCCTGTGCCGCGAAAAAAAATCATATACCCGAAGCACTATCCTCATGACCGGCAAAATTGAGCTGCACTATCGACAGGATTCGCATAAATGCCAAGGAAAATCGACTTCAGCATAGGCATGTCATATTTTCCAGCATAGAATTCAAGCTGGGCCAGATGCTTGACAAAAGCATCATACTCCGATTGCTTATAGTGGGCCGAACAATCCGAATTACCCAATAGCACATCATGCGCGATATAATTGTTCGGGAACAGACGGTACGCCCTGCATATACGCCTGTCTATAAGCTTAGCCACCTGGCAATTAAAAGCATTCGTCGATAAGTCCGCAAACGGCAAGAGATCTGTTTCGGTCACAGGAGGGCAAATGCTGAAATGGACATGCCCTTTGGGCTGGAGAATCCCGGTCAGGATGCTTTGCAAATCCTCACCTTCCTTCTTGACATAAGGACCTTGACGCCGGGCATAAAGTTCAAGAGCTTTAGCAACATCGCAAGGTTCCCATTCATAAGAAACCGCGACGGGAAGTATATTCAATTCGGCTATAGAACGCACCATATCGCGGCTTCCGCTCAAACGGAACATATTGATGATTCCTTGATCGGTCCGGTCGATCCCGTCCTTAGTCCTGCCATTCCGCTGGGCAATCCATACAGATTGCCCTCTTTCGACAATAGCCGCACGTATATATTCGGAAATATGCTTCAAAGACCTGAAAAACGTCCTCATATCCTCTCCCGGACGGTCCACCTTGAACATCTTGTTCGATTTGCCGATATCGATGACCAAGCCGCCTTTCATCAAATTCGCGCCAAATGTAATCTCCGTGGTATCCAATCCGTTGTCATGAAGGATGTTCTGGAGCAGAGATGCATCGAGCATAATATCACGATGATTGGACACAAACACATAGTTCTTGTTTTTATCTATATGCCCGACCCCCTCGCAAGCCAATCCCGTTGTACTGGTCTTGATGATCCTCAAATTCACTTCATACATCACTTTTTCCTGAAAATCAGATATATTATCTATTTTCACAAGCATATCCCGGACCTCTTCGACAGTCATATCAGGAAACACAAAAGAAGCCAATGCCGGAAACAACGGGTCGGCGGCTATACGCCTCATGGCTCCCGGAATTTCTTCATCATAGTATGGACGAATATCATCAAACATGCCTACAATCCTTTTTCAAACCCATTAATCTTATCTAACACGTAATTACGGCCAAGTATTGCTTCGCAGGTGTTTATGGCTGTCAACGGCACGCCACCAAAACCATGCAGCCTGCAATTCTGTCCGGTAAGAAAGAGGTTCTTCACCTTTGTCACTACCGGCACTTGCGACAGAATCATATTATTGCAATCTTTCGAATATCCGCACATCGCCCCCTCTTTTATCCCATAATAATCACGGATAGTCAAAGGAGAAGCCGTATTCACCGCTTCTACGCAATCCCGGAAACCACGATAAATTTCCGTCATGCAGTCCAGAATCCTCTCGGCACACATCCTTTTCCACTCCTCATAATCCTTTCCACGATGCCCCACACAGGTATCTTCCCATCGCTTCACATAGTCCCAAGACATGGGAGCCGTGACAATCATCTTGCTGGCATATTCACCCTGCTCGATTTCCGGAGGCGTCATATACATGAAACCAAGAGGCCAACCGGCATCGCTTCTTCCAAAATCCCATATCCGGTCGTATCTCCCCATGTAATAGGCAGAATAATCCATATACCGGAATGAATTTTTTTTCAATTTGATGCTCAACGTAAAAGCCGAATACGAAACGGGAATCTGATCCAATCGAGTCCGGTAAGACTTAGGCAACACCGAGGCATCGTCCAACAGGGGAAAGAAACTGCCCGGGTAAATGGCGCAAATGCAAAAATCCGCCTTAAATTCCCTGTCCTTCCGCGTAATCACAGACGTAACCAGCCTGTTTTCCGTATTCACCCGTACCACCGCATCGCCCACCACCACTTCGCCTCCATGCTTCTCGATAAAATCCCGGAGCGTTTCGGCAAACAAATAGCTTCCTCCCGCAAAACGGTTCGGGCCGTTGACGTAAAGCACTGTCAGCAAAGCATGGATAAAGGCTGGTGTCTTGCCCGGATATCCGCCATAGAGAGGATTGGCATACGCAAGCACGCTACGCAAATGCGCATCGGAAATATACTTGGCTATGAAAGAATCCACCGGCAACATGAAATCCCCGGAATGAACAGGGACAAAATCGGAGACCGGCCGCAGAAAGAACATATCCATCCCATCCACAATCTTGTAAACAGCATCCATGTATTTCACAAGATTAGCCCGTTGATCCGGAAAGGAAGCAGCCAAAGACTCCACAAATTCGTTCCTCCCTTTGGCGATACGGTAAAAACGCTTATCTTCGGCAAAATACAAAAGATCGATGGTCTCAGGGCCAATCTCCTTGAGATGCATCCTGTCCGTAATGCCCAGATAATCGCAAATTCTTCGGATATTGCCTCCTGGATTCATTCCTCCGATAACATGCATGCCGGTGTCGAAAATTTCACCAAAACGAGAAAAGCTCTGCAGCCCGCCTCCAACGGTCGCATTCTTTTCTATGACAGTGACCTTCACGCCTTCTTTCGACAAGATAGCCCCTGTGAAAAGCCCTCCCAGACCACCGCCCACGATTACCGCGCTTTTATTCATTGGTTCGCCTCTTTTATCTGTTCATAAATCTTTTGAGCGGGAACAAGCTCGCTGCAAGCTAAAATCGTCCCCACAACCACCCCCATCATCCCGTGCGAGTTCACATTCTGTCCTGCAAGAAACAGGTTCGGAATCTTTGTCCTGTACGGGACCCGGACTTCCAATCCCCGGTTCACATCCTTGGCAACGCCGTACATCGAGCCGTCTTCCGTTCCCGTATAATCTAAATAGGTCAAAGGCGTTGATGTGTAATATTCCGCCACTGAAGCGCGGAATCCCGGTACATGCTTTTCCACCGAAGCCATCAGGCGGTCGGCATGTTCCCTTTTGAAAGATTCATACTCCTCCCCCCTATGCCCCACCGAGGTACCCAGCCATCTTGCCACATCCTCCATTTTCATATAAGAGAGGACTACCCCGCTCCTTGCCCATTCCAAGCCAGCCTCCGCGCACATATGCATGTACAAAAAGCCCTTGGGCCATTCGTCCGGAGCATAATGTTCGCAATTCCAAGGCGTTCCAGAATCATAACCAAAAAAATTAGTATTCATGTACGGCATTGCGCCCGATTTGAACTTGACATACAGGGCAAAAGAGGAAGCTGTCTGAGGAATGGCGTTGATCCTCCTTCTAAAAGCAGGCCTTATCAGCTTGGTATCCAATATTTCCAACAAGCGTTTAGGATGTATGGTGCTAATCACGTAATCCGCAGGGAAGAATCGTCCGTCCGCCGTTTCCACGCCAACCGCCTTGGCATCATCGCAACAGATCCTGACCGCCTTCGCGCTTGTAAACAAACGGCCGCCCTGCCGCTCGATATTCCGGGCAAGCGAAGATGCCATCGCATCGCTACCCCCTACCACCCTGTACGCGCTTTGATTATAGAAATCCATTATGAACGCATGTTGGGAAAAAGGAGTCTTGTCCCATTCAGCCGAATACAAAGGCAAATCCCCAACCAAAACCTTCTTCAACAGCGAATCTTTGAACAATGTGTCAAGGACCTCGTTAATCGATCTTGCCTGGTACTCGGTATTCGCATTAGCATCCCTGTCTGAGGAAACCAACGAACCAAGCGCGGAGGCAGAAGCAATCCGATGCACAATGTCCACATACTTGCGCAAGGAATCTTTTTCTCGCGGGAAATAAGCAGAGAAACGTTCCATGAAAGCCTCTTTTCCATTTGGAAAATGAAACTGCTGGCCGCCAAGCGCCACTGTATTATACGAATCTGTATCCAAAGCACTCAGTTCCACGCTGTCCAGAAGCCCAAAATAACGCATCACTTTGTGCATCGTCTGCCCGGGTGCCGCCGAGCCTATGAAATGCATCCCCGTCTCGAACTTGGCTCCTCTGCGGGAAAAGCATTGCAGGCATCCGCCTATCTGCGTCCCTTGCTCCAGAACAGTCACTTCATAATGATTCCTCTGGAGAATCCAGCCGCACGATAATCCACCCAATCCCGACCCTATGACAACTACCTTTGGCGAAGCAACCATATATCCTCTATTTACAGGCAAATCATACAAAAATCGTCCACCTACTCACGCCTCTTGATCCATCTTATCGGCTATGGCCGCATACCGACTCCGGTAATAAGCCCTCATTCCCGCTGCCTGCTTCACCGGCGTTTCCCCGAACGACAAAAGTTCCTTGGAAGATATCCTTGCATCGATGGCAAGATGCATCCTTCCCTTGCGCAACAGCCAAGCCTTCTTGGGCAACACGATGCCACTCCCGTAAAGCACCAATGGAACCACATCCAAGCCCAAGCGTCCGGCAATATGAAAGGCCCCTTGATGGAACCGGCCGACACGTCCATCGACCGAACGGGTGCCTTCGGGATACACAGCTATGCTGTACCCCCGACCGGCCAAAGACCGCAGTTGCGGCATCATCTCCTCCATGCCGGAAGATGCCGGAACGAACTCGGCGCAACGAATCACATAACGGTATATCGGATTATGCCACACCCAATCGGCAGTCACGACCACCAACTTAGGACTAAGCGCAAGCATGGGAAGCAAATCCAGATGCGACTGATGATTGCAGATAATCACCGCCGGCTTCCTGAAATCCTCCCGAAAAGGATTCGACTGCGAATACCTGACACCCGGCAGCTTGTGCCCAAACAGCACAAAACGAGCCATCGCCGTTATGATACGGTGCAGTTTGCAACGTCCGTTTTCAGACATCTTCCAGACATGCGCATACAGGAACAGCAACGGGCTCAGCACGAAAGCCGAGGCCAGCACGAAAAAGAACAGGGTGTAAAAAGTCCTGAAAACCTTGGCCGTCAAGCGGAAAAGCCGTAACGGCCAGCCATAGACCAAGGCCAGGACACACAACAACATGTTCATCGCGAATATCCGCACAAAGTCCTTGCCAGGACGAAAATGCGAAACCCTTTCATTCTTGGGCGGATAATACACATTAACCCCCACGCCGACCAACTCGATACCATGCCACGAAGCCAGCACCATCAATCCAAGCTCGGCTTCGTACCGGGAAGACAACAAGGACAAACAGCACAGTTTCTTCAATGGGTATAGACGGTATCCCGTCTGGGTATCCTTCAGGCAACAGCCTGTCTGGACAGCAAACCAAAAATTGCTGAACCGGTTGGCGAACTTGCTCCCCCCGCTACGCTCCATCTCCTCGGTATATTTCCGCTCGCCAACTATCAATGTTCCAGGATGGTCGATATTCGCCTTGAGCAACAAAGGAATATCTTCCGGATAATGCTGCCCGTCCCCGTCCAAGGTAATCGCATAAGCGAAACCGGCTTCCAAGGCATACCGGAAACCCGCTTTCAAGGCTACTCCTTTCCCACGATTCTCTTTCAGCTCGATAATCACAGGCAGCTCCGGCATCTTTTGCAGCCGGGGAACCGTATCATCCGTACACCCGTCGCACACCACGATAACATCCCGGCACTGGCCAAGCGTACGGGCGACGACATCCACGATAGTCCCCGCATTGTTATAAGTAGGTATCACCACACAGATTCCACGGTCATGGAGCCTCTGCTTCTGCGCTGCATTATCCATCCTCAATCGACTCTCTGGCAAATCAATGACAATTTCGCGTACAAATCATCGCCACCCATCACGCTTATCTGACATCTGACCTGGCCCTCCTCCCTGCATATCTTGCCTATCAGACAACGCAAATCCGGATTCTTATCGGGCACAATGACCCGCAGGAACTTGATATTTTTGGCACATTCCAATACCAAGGGCATACCGCACCACTTGCCAAGCAGCTCGATGCACATCTGCAAGATGCAAACGCCTGGCGTAATCGGCATCCCCGGAAAATGCGCACGGTAGATGAAATGCTCCGGATTCAGCCGTACCGCATATTCAACGCCATCTTCTCCAGAATGGCAAGACACGATGGAAAACAGGTCATCCAACAATTTCATTCTCTTCGTTATTTAAAGATTCCTACAGGCCAACAAAACACTGGGCCGCCGACTTTCCTTTTAGAAGCTGTTCAAAATTTCTTACAATCCTGAAAAGTCTGAATTTTCAGAGACCGGTTTCAGCTTCTTGATCCAGCCTGAAAACCGACGGGGAGACAGGCTGGTTCAAGTTTATATCTTCAAAACGGATTTCGGTATAATTCCCCGAAGGTTCATGCATCTCAATCCCGGACACCACATCCCGCACCGGGTCGTAATGCAGCACCAATTTCAAAACCATCTGCTTCATGCTGTTTTTCTTGGGTGTCATGGATACTTTCCACGCTCCGGCTTCTTCCTGCACAGACAAACCGAACAGTCTTTCATCGGAAAGAGCCTTTCCCGACATGCAATCCATCACCAGCCCAGCAATCCTTTTGAACACCCGGCCCTTGCTCATGTCCATGCTGTCTTTTTGCCCTCCGTTCGCCATCATGGCTTCGCCCTCGTTCAAGACGAACACGCTGGAATAGGGTTTCGTATATTCCCAACGGAGATTTTCCGGACGCTCGTACGACATCCTTCCCTCCAGGACCATCACATCGTCCAATATCGCCACATGATTGGTCTGCACAAAATTGCATTCGAGGCTTTCTATCGTGGCGCTGGCTTCGTTAATCCGGGTCACGACAGCTTGGACATCAGCCATCTGAGCCACAGCCGGCACAGAAAACAGGCACAACAGCACGGCCATTACGATTTTCACCACCATATCTATCTTGCTATCAAATAACATCCCGCCATAATCAGCAACACGCCTATCCATTTCAGACAATCCACCTGTTCATGAAAGAACACAATCGCCGCTATCATGCCGAACACGTAGCTCAACGAAACAAGCGGATAGGCCATGCTGAAAGGATAATGCTTGATTATATAAAACCAAAGTACGCTGCCCGCGCCATAGCATACGCCGCAAGCCGCAAACTGCCAATTCACAAAGACCGATTTCCAAAATGCCATTGTCATGGCAAACGGAAGCATCCGGACAAGAGCGAACTTCAACAGAACCTGCCCTCCGGCAAGCAACAGGCTTTGGGTCATAGCTAACAACAACAGGCGCATAATGCATCAAAGTCAATTTCCTGACATAATCACAGCCTTGGCATGCAAGGAAGAACCGGAGATATCTTCATCGAACGCGCAAACAAGGACATTTCCCGCCTTCCCCGTCCGGATAAGCCGCTCGGCATCCCGCATGGCCCAAGCCTCAGACTCCTCTCCATGCGAATAGGTCATGTTGTAGCCATGACATCCGGTGCGTATCGCCAAGGCAGAACCTATCGTATTATGCGTACTGAGCATGAACAGGGTCGGCTTCAGCATTTCCTCGCCATTATTGGCAATATCCTCCAGAAACTGCATACTGGTTTCATACATCCCATGAGCCGTTGCCGTGACAATGGCATCCGGACAAGAAATCCCGGCGGCTTTCAGCGCGCGGAAAGCTGAAAGATGGACCGCCTTCATCAAATTGCCCATCCTTCTGGATTCCATGGGCGGCACGAATTCCTTCAAAGCTTTCAATTCTTCAACGGAAACAACGCTCTCTTCGGCCAGGACCTTGACAGGCATTTCCCGAAAAGCCCGACTTCCTGCCTCCGGCTCGTGCCTGCTAATGACAAGGGAGGAATCGTTTCCCCCGAAGCCGAACGAATTGCACATGACATTCTCCAAACTAACATCCGTATGCCCCCGGGTCGGCACGATAAGCCCGTCCGTTTGGCTTTCCCAGCCTATATTGGCTGGCGTGAAGCCATGCTGCAAGGCTAACAGGCAGATCACCGTTTCTATGGAACCTGCGGCAGAAGTCGTATGCCCGGTAAATCCCTTGGTACTGGAGACCTCCGGCACGCTATTCCCGAAAACACGCATGATAGCCTGGCTTTCAGACGCATCGTTGTTCGGTGTCCCTGTACCATGCGCGTTGACATATTGGATATCCTCCGGCCTAAGCCCAGCCATCGACAGCGCGTCTTCCATGGCCAGATACGCACCTTCCCCGTTTTCGGAAGAAGCCGTCTGATGAAAGGCATCGCAACGGTTCCCATAGCCCGCCACATAGCCAAGGCTACGTTCAGCATCCCGTTCAAGCACTACGAAAGCCGCCCCCTCGCCGAGGTTCAATCCTGCCCGATCCGCATCGAACGGACGACAAGGCCGAGCATCCAAAATCATCAAGGTATTGAATCCGTTAAGATGGTATCGGCTCAAGGCTTCCGATCCTCCGGCTATGACAATATCCGCCTCACCCGTCTTCAGCATCTCAGCACCCAGAATAATGGAATTGAGCGCCGAAGAACAAGCCGTGGACACGGTGCATGTCGCTATGCCGCCCAGACCAGCCAAGGAAGCTATCTCATGGGTGGATTCGCCGCATTCATTGCATTTAGGAACCTCTATCAACTTGCCATCGGCTTTCTGGGCATAGAATTTCTGTTCCGTCAAATCCATCCTGCCTACGGTGGTTCCTGAAATCAAGACCACCTTCTTGCCGTGAACCTCCTTTATTCCGGCCTGTGCCAATGCTTGACGGACTGCGATGGCTCCCATAAGGGAAGTCCGGCTCATCGGCCGGGCGTCATCGATTCCCAATAGGGCCTTCATCTCGTCATTCGACAACTGAACTTCACCCACTGGCAAATCAGAATGCTTGGAACTAAGGTACTTCATGGATCGTACCCCGGATTGGCCATTCCGAAGAGATTCATAAACAGCCTTGGCATCGTTGCCTATGGCACAGATGATGCCCATCCCGGTAATGGATATCGTGCTTCCCATTATTTCGTCCTATGCTTTGCAATGTATTCCGCTATAGAATTAATGCTCCTGAATACCGTTTTCCCCTCGGCGGCATTCGACAGCTTTATTCCGTAATATTTGTCAAGGATCACGATGATTTCCAAAGCATCAATGGAATCAAGGCCTAAACCCTCCCCGAAAAGAGGAGCATCGTTATCTATATCCTCCGGAGTTATTTCCTCCAAATTGAGTGCTTCGATAATCTGTTTTTTCAAATCCAGAATCAACTCTTCCATAATGATTTTGCTTTATACGGTTAACAACTTCAAATCAGCTTCGAACACATCCTCTTCCACGCAATCCACCCAGCCGGTTATCATGACAGACGGCCCGGACTCGTAAAACGCCGTCCTGACGATTTGTTCCATCAAGGCATCATCCCTCTCATCCAGAATATACAACGATGTCTCCCCTTTGAATCCTTGCTTTATGGCCACTTCGCCCACGGCTATGTTCGGCAAGGTATATATGTACACGGAAGGACTCGGGAAAAAGCCCCCATTCCCGCTAATTGTCCCGATATGCTTCCTGTCCTGCACCACCGAAGAGAATTGATTAAAAAGCACTATCGCTCTTTTTTCTGCGGCCGGAAGCACGATACCCTTGAGAAGCAGTTCCGACGCAATGAACACCATCCGGCTGAATACATCCATCTTGTAAAATTTCGGATAATCCAAACCCGACCGCTTATAGAGTTCCTTGAGCATTGCTTTCCCTTGGGCATCGACCGCTTTCTCTTCCCCGTCCATTTTCAGGAAAGAATCCGTCAAATGCAGGGATTTAAGCAGCCGGATATCCTTTTCCGGCCCGAAGAGGGATTCCTGCCGGTATTCCGCACCTTTTGCAAACAGCAAAGCTCCATTGCAACCGCCAAAACCGGAAATCAGTTTCAAAAAAGAATGCTTGCCGGTCTTCTGCCTCTGGTTGCTTATCGTGATTCTTCCGCTGACCCCGATTTCCTCGAAACCTCTGACCGGAAGCACGATGCCTTCATCCAACGCACGCAACGACAATACGGTTTCCAGCACGCCTGCCGCACCCAAAGTATGCCCGTAATACCCTTTCAACGCAGAGACCGGAATATCTGCAAGGCCGGTCTTTTCTATGGCCACCGACTCCATCTGGTCGTTGAACAAGGTAGCTGTTCCGTGTACGTTCACGCACGCCAAACACTCTTTGTCCACATCTTTCAAAACCTGCTCCATGGCACGCACCGCACCATCGGCCAAAGGCGAAGGGGAGCTTATATGATAGGCATCGCTATTAAGGCATCCCCCCAGCAACGTCCATCGCCCCTTAGCATCATCTTGACCATCACAACGTCCATAAATGATCGTGGAAGCCGCCTCCCCAATGTTCAAACCCCTGCGTTCAATATCGAACGGACGGCATTCTTCCGGCGACAAAGACTGCAGCGACATGAAGCCTGCAACCACAAAAGGCGTAAGGCAATCCGCACCGCAGACAACGGCCTGGTCGTAATAACCGGCTTCAAGAAGCCTGTATGCCAGCACCTGCGCCCCGGCTCCCGACACACAGGCGTTGCAAACCACCACAGGTGCGGTCACGATACCAAAAAATCCTGCAATTCTCCGTGCCGATTTTCCAGGAGCCTGATAGAGCCGGTCCTTTCCTTTCTCTGAACCAAGCTCATCCACATCAGCCTTTGTCGTAGCCAAAAGGAATAACGTCTTATGAGAACCCATGTCAATCTGCGTCCGGGACAGAGCCTCGCTAACGGAACGGATAACCAAAGACTCGAACTTTGTATAACCATCCAGCATGAGTCCTTCCATCTGTGCATCGCTGAAAGCCGAGGCCACAAATGAATCCGGAATGTCCCGCCAATGCCTCATAGGACGCAAAGACGCACGACCTTCCATTACCGAACGGAAATTCCGATCGGTCGTATAGCCCAAAGGTGATGTTATATTGGTTGACAGAACCCGTATCATAGCAAACCCACCGATTTTTTCCAAGCCGTGTAAAAATCCGGACTGTACCAAAACAGATTATGTTCCGAATCCATGAATACCTGCACCGTGTGAGCCGTAAGGAAAACCTGGCCGCTTTCCGGGTCGTAGATTTCATAGTCAAAGACTATCTTGGCCGCTTCCGTAGGACGGTACGTGATTCTGATGACAGGTTTCATGCCGAACCGTATCGGCTGCTTGTAATTCAGCTTCATCTCGACTATCGGCGCATAGATACGCTCCTCGATATAACGGTGATAGGAAAGCCCGTATTTCTCCCCGAACATTTCCCTGGCATCTTCCAAATACAGCGGATAAGACCCATGCCAGACAATATTCATCATATCCACCTCGCTGAACCGCACTTCAAATTGCTTCTCCGCGCTCAAAACCGGTTTTTCTTCCATATACAACGTTTTATGCCCCGGCTATTGCCAATCTGACTTCAGCCGTAGCAATCACTTCCCCTTGACAACGAATCTCAGCCTCGGCCAAAGTCATCCCGAACACTTCCTCCACAACATTCACCTTGGTCACTATCAAAGATCCTATTACAGGAAGTCTGTGTACTACATAATTTCGGATGGATCCTATAACCCCTATTTTGATTTCATTATTATGTAAAACATATTTGGAGTAAAAACCAATTCTAGCCGCACAAGTCTGAGCCATATTTTCAAACAGCCCTGCCGCCGACATCTTCCCATTGTCAACAAAAATGCAAGATTCCTCTATTTTCGTCTCTGTGACCGACGATACCAACTCAAAATGCACCAGATTCCCAATCATGACGAACGGATCCTGCTGAGGTAAAATCTCATGCACATCGATTGAACGTAAAAATTCCTCGGTATAAACTCGAACGTCTCCACTCATTGCCAAAAATCAAAAAAATTATACCACTGAGTTGGATATTGATGAATCCTCTTTTCCAATTCCGCCACATAGGCCTCAATAAGCTGTCCGAGTTGTTCCTTTTTGGGCAAAAAACTGTCATAACGAAGACGTTCCACATAAAAAGTATATTTTTTTGCCCCAGTCTTCATCACATTCACTGCCAAAACATTCAAACCATACATCGTTGCAACCCGAAACGGTCCCTGCGGAAACTTGGCTTTCTTTCCAAGAAACGTACATTCCCAACATTTCGCATCCCCCATATGCCGGTCAGCCGGAAAACTGACAATACCACCCTTGCGCAAAGCCTCGCTTATTTCCAACAAATACTTCATGTCCTCACCCATAACAATCATGTAAACATGATTTTTTCCAAATACAGCATTCCTGCTGGCCATCACAGAAGCTTTTTCGTGCGCATAAACCAACGCATGTATCGGCTTTTCATCCCAAGCAAGAGCGTACCCCCCCATCTCATAATTGCCCATATGCGAACTCAACAAAATAAAACCCTCTTCCTTGTTCACCAACTCAGTAAAAATTTCTTGTCCAACAAACTCTATCTGAAATTTCTTGCCAGCATACATTGCAAACTTGTCGATTACCGTCTTGGCAAACTGACAATGATTCACATACACAGCCCACAAAGCATGAAAATATCCGTAACCCAACCTTTGGCGGAAATAACAGAATGCCGTCTTACGGCTTTTATTAATCAGCAAACAGACTGGCACTACAAACAATTCGGCAAAAAGATAGATAAAACGCACATCGACATAACGTAACAGCCGAATAAGATTCCTATGCATCCAAGCCGTCCCATATGTTGAACCTGTCCACTGTCTGTCGTCCATCTTTCCGCTATTTCAACTTGCTTTCTATGTAATCGCAAAATTTGGCATAAGTATCTACACCTTGCATTTCTTCGGGTTTTATCTTGAAGCCGAACGTCTTTTCCACGATGACTACAATATCCACGAAATCGAGCGAGTCGATGCCTATATCGTCCTTCAACTTGGCATTAGGGAAAATCTTGTCTTCCTCTATTTCCAACTCGTCAATCAAAAAAGCACGCACTTTGCTCTCAATTTCTTCTCTCGTCATTTCTCAATTATTTTTCCTGATTTTACACACCAAAAGAGTATGTCCGTAACCTAATCCATCATGAATTTCCTCGATAGACAAGCCCGAATCTTCTATGCATTCTTTGATATCCTCCATATTGAACATTTTGCTATTACCGTTAGCCATAGTTGTAAAATACAAAGAAATCATCGTAACCACAAAAGCAGCCGGTTCATACTGTTGCCTGTTCCATATTGTCTCCATAATATACAGACGTGAGTCTTCATCCATGATTTTGCGTGCCCGCCTCAGGATGCTTTTTACCTCATCCATACCAAAACAATCCAAAAATTGACTCATCCAAACCGCATCTACGTGTCTTCCTTCCGGAAACTCACAGTCTTCGTCCAACAAGTTCATCCCATAAGCATCAATCCTTTCGTAGCCCCGTTTTCCTTGGATATTTTTCCTCATCATCTCCAACTGCTGAGGCAAGTCGATGACGGTAACACGGACATCACTATCATAAGCCACACACTGCAATGCCCAACGGCCTGTATTCCCCCCCACATCGTATAAGCTTCGTGAGCAATATTTCTTAAACACTATTTCCAAAGCTTGGTCGAATGAATGGTCGCTGTAAAAATGATCAAAAGCGAACCATGAATCCTGCACCGATGGAGGCAAGGATGATAACCCCTCGTATATGGTAGGCCAGTTTCCAAAATGGCGAAGCCCTTCCGGTTTACCTTTCTCAAGTGCATCACTCAAATGGAACAGCCCCTCGTAATTAACATCATGATTGAAATCAATATCCACTTTTGCAGAAGGATCGGACAGCAGAAACCACCCCGTTTTTCCTAAAAAATATGTATCGGTATCTGCATCTATCAACACTGTTCCTATACACAAGGAAGCTTCCAAAAGGCACTTCACTGCATAATCGCTCATGCCCGTATTCCAAACAATATCCTCCCGAAGCAAGCCATTAGGGGCATTCCGAAGCATTTCTAAAATTCCCCGCTCAAGCATCACCCTCGTAACCTGAAATACTACAGGTCCCCAAGCAATGAACCGTGCCCTCAACTGAGCCTCATGGGCAGACAGCCTATCCTTCCCGTAGGCATTGCGTAATGATTCAGAAAGTTCCATTATCGTATCGCATTAAGTAAAGCATCCGCCAAATATCGATAAACACTGATGACCCTTGCTTGAAACATCGGTCCCATCAGTCCTTTCACCCGGGCAAATTCATACTCGCAAACCACTTTCCCTGTAGCATTGTCAATGAATTCCATATTGCCATTGATCAAAGCTCCGCCTGCCTTCATCGACATTCCCCAAACCAATCCACCGGAATTACCAAAGAAGCTATCAAATTTCTTTGATTACCAATGCACTGTTCGTTCCGCCAAAGCCGAAACTGTTGCTAAGCACCGTTTTCACCGGGGTTTCCACGGTTTCCGTAGCCAAATGCAAACCTTGGGCATATTCGTCAGGTTCTTCCAAATTGATATTCGGAGCGACAAACCCGTTCCGCATCATCAGAATGGAATACACCAGCTCGCTCGCCCCGGCCATCCAGCATTCATGCCCCGTCATGGACTTAGTGGAGCTTATCCAAGCCTTCTTGCCGCCGAAAAGACGCTGCAAAGCCATAGCCTCGTACATATCCCCTTGCTTGGTCGAAGTGGCATGGGCGTTGATATAATCTATTTCTTCAGGCAACAGGCCAGCATCGGTCAAAGCCCGTTTCATCGCAATGAAACAACCCTCATCGCTCGGCTGGGATATGCCTCCTCCATTACTCGAAAAACCATACCCCGCTATTTCGCACAAAATATCGGCTCCGCGAGCTTTTGCATGTTCATATTCCTCCACCATCAAAGCCGCCGCGCCGCCACTGGGAATCAAGCCATCCCGGTTCTTGTCGAACGGACGGCTTGCCTTGGACGGTTCATCCATCCGCACGGAAAAAGCCCCCAAGGCATCGAAGGATGCCATTGAATAATAATTGGTTTCCTGCGCTCCGCCACACAACACCATGTCCTGCAAGCCTTGCTTTATCAACATATAAGCAAGACCGATGGAGTGGCTTCCGCTGGCACAGGCCGCACTCACCGTAAAGTTCACGCCCCTCAAATGGAAGATAGTGCTGAGGTTCATATTGACGGTAGAGTTCATCGCTTGGAATATCAAGCCATAACCCAGCATTGCAGAATCATGCTTCTCGTCCATGATCTTGGCCGCTTCAATGACAGGCTTTGCCGAAGAGTCGTTCCCGAAAATGCAGCCCACCTCGTTCTGCAACAGATAGGCATCATCCACACCAGCCATCTGCAATGCCTGCCGGCTGGCCATATAAGCATATTCCGCCTCCTCCGACAAACAGGCTCGCGTATGACGATCCAAATCCTTCTTGGTAATTACTGGCTTTTCCACAATTCCCGTCAAGCCGGAACGATAACCATAAGCCAAACGATCCTTGTCCAAACCTATTCCGGATATTCCCTTATGCAGCGACTCCCGTACTTTTTCCAAATCCGTACCCAAGCAAGACCAGATTCCCATTCCGGTCACAACAACCCTCCTTGCCATCATATTCTCCCTTTTATTTCGATCTTTCTGTATTTTCCCGTTAAGCATTGGCCGCATCAAGCGGAGTTTAGCCTGATTCGCCAATGAATCATTCTTCTATCTTAAATCTATTCCTGCCATCAAGAATACATCCCGCCGTTGACAGATATGACCTGTCCCGTGATGTACGATGCCTCCGGCGACAACAGGAACGCAACCAAGGCTGCCACCTCCTCCGGTTTTCCGAAACGCTTCATGGGGACCAACTTGGCCAATTCTTCCTGCGGAAGATCCTTGGTCATGTCCGTTTCGATGAAACCGGGTGCCACGGCATTGACCGTGACATCACGCGCCGCAACTTCCTGAGCCAAAGCCTTGGTTGCCCCTATCAAAGCGGCCTTCGCCGCGCTGTAGTTGACCTGGCCTGCAAGCCCTTTCAATCCCGACAGGGATGCCATGTTCACAATCCGGCCGCCATGCCGCCGCATCATCATCTTTGGCAGCAAATGCCTGGTCACGTAAAAGAAACCGTTCAAGGAAACATCCAAGACATCTTTCCAGTCTTGGTCAGGCATCATGAACATCAGATTGTCCCGACGTATGCCCGCGTTATTGACCAAATAGGCGATATAATCCTCCGGATGCGTGCTTTCCCATCCGGACAAAGCCGCTTCCACATCTTCTTTCTTCCCGACATCGAACTGAAGGATATCCGCAGAAACTCCTTCTGCCAAAACCCGCGCCGCCACTTCCTCGGCAGCCGCTTTATTGGATTGGCAATTAATAATCACAGGTATACCCAATTGAGCCAGTTTCAGGCAAACAGCCTTACCCAAACCCCTGGATCCTCCTGTTACAAGCGCATATTTCATAATCGCCCTGTTTTCACAATCTCTATGCAACCGCTCATAAAAAAAGCGTGGATATTGCAACTTACTGTAGAAGGCACGACCAAGCACCGTAAACCATAAGCACAACCCACGCTAAAGCGCGAGCATCCAGTGCCTATTGTTTCGGTTTGAGAAATTTTGGTCGTTTTTCTACAAAAACAATAGCCTAAATGCCATCTATAAAAATTCCTGCAAGGCAGAACCGCACATGCTTCGAACGCAAGCATCACTTTGTTTGCAAAATCGAGAAAAAACACCCGTTTTCGCCGACACGATTTGCAAAAGTAGGAAAAAACAAGGAAAATTCATCATTTCAAATCCCGTGTTTAGAAAAGACGGTCTGCTTTAAAGCGTTTTGATACCTTTTTCCCGACAGACACCTGTCCGCCAAATCATACGCAAACACTCCGGCAAGGCTACTTCGTGAAATACACCGGCCGGAACTCCGGGATGTCCAAAGAGGCTATCATCCGCTTGTAATCGTCCAAGCGGAACTCACCGCCCTTAATCAGCATCTCGAAATCGCCCCCGAAATACGAAAGGAACTGGCCGGTAGGATGATAGCCGTTACGCAGATAGAAAGCCCGCCGACGAATCCGCTGCGCATTGTTCGGACAGTTCTCATCCAGCATCTCGATATCAATCAGATGTCGATAGCCCGGATAAACCTCCGGCAAACCTTGCAAAGCCCGACTCCCGTAACCACGCGAACGCAAAGCCGGATCAATCGCGAAAAACGACAAGTAGGCCAAATCCTCGAAAGGGACAACCACCATGAAGCCGATGAATTTCATTCCCTCGACAGCCTCATCCCTCTGTTTTCCCGCCCTGAATCCCGGTTTGCCAACACCTTTAAATCCGAAATCGAAACCAGACCTTTCCGTCAGATTGATTTCCATCCCTTTCGCGCAACAAGCAGTCTTTCCCATTTCGCCACAAACCTCTACAAAAACGTCTCCATCCGCCTCCGGAACACCGCTTTCCACATACAAAGCCCAGAAATCGAAATACCCCCGGCCAGCCTTCTCCACCAAT
>CALUNB010000041.1 GCA_944321885.1 uncultured Bacteroidales bacterium
CACCTCGGCCAAACTCAAACCGTGCCGGTTTGGTTCGGCGCTCGGTTTGCACTGTTTTTCGAGTCTCGAACTCAGTCCCGTACCTAAGTACGCTCCTTCGTTCTCGCTCTCAGCGCCTTGCATCTTACTCACTCTGACACACCGCCTGAGATTTATTTCAAATCCCTATTTTGATACACCCTCTTCACAGCAACTGTTTACGCGTTCATGGCTTTCATTTTTCCTCCGGAAAGGTTCTCAGGCGGGCGCCTGCCCGGCCCTGCGTTGGCGCAAGGCCTCGTAGAGGAAGATGCCGTTGGCGACCGAGACGTTGAGGGATCCGATGTTTCCCATCAGGGGGATGCGCAAGGGCTCATCGCAAAGGGCGAGGCATTCCGGGCTGATTCCGTCCTCCTCCGAGCCGAGGATAAAAGCGCAAGGTCCGGTAAAGTCGGCTTGGGTGTATTCTTTTTTGGCTTTTTCCGAAGCCGCGTAGACTTTCAATCCGGAATTTTTGAGGTATTCGATTGCAGCGGGAAGGTCCGGTTCCCGGCAGACCGGCACCCGCATCAAGGCTCCGGCCGAGGTTTTGACCGCGTCCTCGTTCAGGGCCGCGCTGTTCTGGACCGGAATGACCACCGCATCCACGCCCGCGCATTCGGCGGTCCGGACCATGGCCCCGAAATTCCGCACGTCGGTGATGCGGTCGAAGACCAGTACCAAGGGCGTTTTCCCTTGTTCAAAGGCATGGGGGACGATGTCCTCGATATGCGCGTACTCCACGATGGACAGATAGGCTACGACTCCTTGGTGGTTCCCGCTGCACAGGAAGTTGATTTTGGGAGCGGGGACATATTGGGCCTTGATGCCGGCTTGGCGGATGAGTGCGTCCAGTTCGAGGAAAACTCCGCCCTTGAGGCCGCTTTGCAAGATGATTTTTTCAAATTCTTTTCCAGCTTTGATGGCTTCCATGACCGGATGCAGGCCATAAATCATGTTCTTGGGTTGCTTTTCCCGTTTGGGGAAGGGTTTGAATTCCTTTCGATGGCCCGCTGACGGCCGGAAGTCTTTTTCGTATCGCATTTTCGTTTTCCTTTTTTCTTTGAAAGCGTATAAATTTGCAATTTTACAAAAAACTTCGAAATCGTGCCGAAAGTAGCCTTTTATACCTTAGGATGCCGTTTGAATTTTTCCGAGAGTTCGGGATTGGCCCGGCAATTCACCGAAGCCGGATACGAAGTGGTGGATTTTTCGGAAAAAGCGGATTTGTATGTGGTCAACACCTGTACCGTGACGGCGGCAGCCGAAAAGAAAGGCCGGCAGGTAATCCATGCCGCGCATCGGGCTAATCCTCAGGCGCAGGTGGCCGTCGTGGGCTGTTTTTCCGAGCTAAGGCCGGAGGAAGTGGCCAAAATCGAGGGCGTGGATTATGTGCTGGGTTCCGCCGACAAACACCTTTTGCTGGAACGGATTCGGGAAAGGGAGGCTTCCGGGGAAACGGTTCCGGGGTATTCCCGCCTTCCTGTCCCCTTTATTCCGGAGCGCAAAGCTGTCGCTGCTGCCGGTTTCGTCGCCTCGTACTCTACTTTGGGCCGGACCCGATCTTTTTTCAAGGTACAGGACGGTTGCGACAATTTTTGTACCTATTGCGCCATTCCTTATGCCCGGGGGAGGAGCCGGAGCGCCCGTATCGACCAGACTTTGCAAACGGCAAGGGAAATCGTGGCCCAAGGCGTGCAGGAAATCGTGTTGACGGGGGTCAATATCGGGGATTTCGGAAGGAAAAACGGGGAGAACCTGGCCGGGCTTTTGCAGGCATTGGAGAAACTTCCTGGTTTGGAGCGTATCCGGATTGGTTCGGTGGAACCGGACTTGCTTTCGGATGAAATCATTGATTTTTTGGCAGCATCGGGCAAGTGCATGCCCCATTTCCATATTCCTTTGCAGGCCGGGGCGGACGAAGTGCTACGACAGATGCGGCGGCATTACGACACGGCTTTGTATGCAGGCCGCGTGGCCCGGATTCGTTCCTGTATTCCCCATGCGTTCATTGCCTGCGACCTCATTGTGGGCTTCCCCACAGAGACCGACGCCCAATTCGAAACTTCATTCCGTTTTGTGGAAGGTTTGGATTTGAGCGCCTTGCACGTATTCAGCTATTCGAACCGGCCTGAAGCGCCAGCCGCACGCCTTGCCCCGGTTTACGCCAAAGGGACGAAATCGATACGCAGCGCACGGATGCATGAGCTCTCGGACCGGAAAAAGGAATCTTTTTATGCCCGTTTCCAGGGTTCGGTGATGCCGGTGCTTTGGGAATCGGAGCAACAAGGAGGCTTCATGTTCGGATATACTCCGAATTATTTGCGGGTCAAGACTTTGTACAATCCCGACATGGTCAATACCGTGCAGGAAACCCGTTTGTTTTCCTTGCAAAAGGATGCCAACAAGGATTGGTGTTATTTGGCCGGTTCCTGTTGATTCCCGGGTGGCTCCAGCGCGTTCTGGTTGCGGTATGCGGAAGGGCTCACTTTGAGGAGCCTTTGGACGTAACGGCTGAAGAAGGAGAGCGAAGAGAAATTCATCTTGTCCGATATCTCCTTGATGGTCATTTTCTTGTCGGAAAGCATCCGGGTGATGCCGGTGATGGTGAAGCGGTCAATCCAGAAATTGGCCGTGAACCCGCTGGTCTTCTTGCAGACCTCGCTCAAGTATTTTGGGGAAACGCAGAGCTTGGAAGCGTAGTAGGAAACCTCGCGGTGCCTTTCGTATTCCTTGGCTTTGAGCCGTTCGATGAAGCGGTTCATCAAGGCGGCGTTCTGCTCCGAAATACTGGAAAAATCGTAGAGCCGGACATGGAAGTCGTAGAGGTCCAGCACGAAAGTTTCCACCAAGCAGCCCATGAGTTCCGAGTGGAAATGATGCTCCGTGTCCGCGAGCCTTTGGCGGATATGACGGGCATCATCCAAGAAGGTTCCGCATTCCTTTCCGGTCAGCTTCATGACAGGATTCCTCAACAGGGTCAGCTTGCCTACCACATCGTAATCGTTCTTGGGCAGATTGTTCATCAGGAAATGGTTGGCAATGTACAGCACGCAGGCACGGAAGTCCTGGTCCATGCTTATGTCGGAAACCAGCTCGCTATGGGTGAAGATGATGCAATCGTTTTTCCGGATAAGGAAATTCTTCCCGGCCAATTTGAACCGGGCTTCTCCTTCGAGGCAGAGCGCATGGGTGCAGTAATCCCCGATAGCGCCGGACTTCAAATCTTGGAAATCTTCGGCGAACAGGATGTCTTTTTCCAAAGTGGAAAGAGGGGGCATGGTCGTAATCTTTTTAAGACATCTAAATTACGAAAAATGACGGACTTGAAGTATGGCGCGCTGTTAAGTTGCACAGATATAATGTTTTAAAAGTATAAACAGTTTTGAAACGTGTAGCGTTTTGGTTTTTAGGAAAAAGGGAATTTATCCACAAGATTCGAAACCCTGTTTCGTGCATAAACTTTTCCCCGGACTTGCCGCCACGCTGCTGCTTTTTGGGGTGGGTGTTGTAATTTTGCCCTTCCTATGAGAAACGATATCGCCAACCAGAAAAAGAAGACCGTGCGTGCGGCCTTGGCCGATACGGCCTATTTGGAACAAGGGAAATTGCCGCCCCAGGCAGTGGATGTGGAGCAGGCGGTTTTAGGGGCCATGATGATCGACCCGGCTGCCGTGACGGACGCGATTGATGTCTTGCGTCCGGAATATTTTTACAAACCGGAGCACAAGGTCATTTATGCCGCCATTTCGGCCTTGTTCGAGAAATCCCAGGCCGTGGATATCATGACCGTGGCCAACGAGTTGAAGAAGAACGGGGAATTGGAAGTGGCCGGCGGGGCTTATTATGTGGCGAGCCTGACCAACAAGGTGGCTTCGGGCGCCCATATCGAGGAGCACGCCAAGATCGTGCAGCAGAAGTTCATACAGCGGGAACTGATTCGGATAGGAACCGAAATGACCAAGGCTGCCTATGAGGATTCCTCCGATCCGCTGGAGTTGCTGGACGAGGCTGAATCCAAGTTGCTGACCATCGGGGAGAACAATTTCCGGAGCGACTATACGGATATGCATTTACTTGTCAAAGAGGCGATTGCAGAGGTTGAGGCGGTTTCCAGGCAGAGTGACAAGCTCAGCGGGGTACCTTCAGGTTTCCCGGAATTGGACCGGATTACCAGCGGTTGGCAGAAAGGGACGTTGTTGATTCTGGCGGCACGTCCGGGGATGGGGAAGACGGCTTTCGCTTTGACCATGGCAAGGAACATTGCCGTGGATTTCAAAAAAGCCGTGGCGGTGTTTTCTTTGGAAATGTCCTCTTTGGAACTTGTGACCCGTTTGATTTCGAGCGAGACCCGGATTTCGGGCAAGAAGCTCAAGCAGGGGAACCTGGAACCCTTTGAATGGGAATGGCTCAACAGCAAGGTGGGACCGCTTTCGGAAGCCCCTTTGTACATAGATGATACTCCGGCCCTGACCATGTTCGAGTTGCGGGCCAAATGCCGTCGTCTCAAACAGCAGCACGATATCCAGATGGTGTTCGTGGATTACTTGCAGCTGATGCGGGGCGACAACCGGGGGAACCGGGAGCAGGAAATCAGCCAGATTTCCCGGCAGCTCAAGGGCTTGGCCAAGGAATTGAAGATTCCGATTTTGGCGCTTTCCCAGTTGAGCCGTGCGGTGGAAACCCGGGGCGGTGACAAGAAGCCCCAGTTGTCCGATTTGCGGGAATCCGGGGCCATCGAGCAGGATGCCGACATGGTCATGTTCATCTACCGGCCTGAATATTATGGTATCAACGATGAAGGGAATGTGGACGGCGCGGCGGATTTGATGATTGAGAAGCACCGTAGCGGTTCTACCGGGGTGGTGCATTTGCGTTTTGTCAAGGAGTTCGCCCGTTTCGAGAATCTGGGAATTCCGGAAAGCGGCGGGA
Source organism: uncultured Bacteroidales bacterium (assembly GCA_944321885.1). GTDB lineage: Bacteria > Bacteroidota > Bacteroidia > Bacteroidales > P3 > Pullibacteroides. Next base: position 4,951 of record CALUNB010000041.1, read on the forward strand.
ACGGAGGTTTGGTTCCGGGATATTCCCAAATGGCGCCTAACACGAGTTTTGATAATTTGGGGGATGGGCGTTCGGTGGTGATACGACCTTCGTCCATCAACAACGATATCCCGGTGGATAACGGGGATCCGGATTTCATGCTCAGGCGCATGTCGGAGCGTTGGAAGCGTTGGTAAGGTTGGTAACCGGAAAACCGGGGGGGAATCCACTTGGGAACCTGCTTGCCGGTGGAAACTTGAAAAGGGATTGTTTTATGCGGAAATTCTGGACTTTGCTGTTTTTGTTTTTTCTGTGCGCGCCTTTGCGTCCGGCCCAGATTCTTTTGCCGATGGATGCCGTACAGAGCAACCATCTCAAAGCTTACGGAGTGGCATATTGGGTTTTGCAACATGGAGGCGAAATCAGCTGGTTGCTCAATTACCGGGGAGGGAGCTTTTTGTTGCCTTACAGCAAGGAAATTGAAAACGAATGTGTCGTCCGCGATGTCCGGGCCGAGGTCCTTTCGGATGCCCAGGTATCGGCCATCCGCTACCAGATAGGGGACGCGGCTTCGAACATGGACGAGGTCCCTCTACAGAAAGCGCCCCGGATTGCCGTGTATTCGCCCAAAAACAAGCTGCCTTGGGATGATGCCGTGACCTTGGTCCTGACTTACGCCGAAATCCCTTACGATGTGGTCTATGATGACGAGGTCATGTCGGGTGTCTTGCCTACCTACGACTGGCTGCATTTGCATCATGAGGATTTCACCGGACAGTTCGGGAAATTCTGGGCTTCTTACGGGCGTCAGGCATGGTACCGGGAGGACGTAGCCCGTCAGAAGGAAACGGCGGCTAAGTTCGGTTTCAGCAAAGTTTCCCAGCTTAAATTGGCTGTGAGCCACAAAATCAGGGATTTCGTGATGGGTGGCGGCTTCCTGTTTGCCATGTGTTCGGCTCCCGACAGCTACGATGTGGCTTTAGCTGCCGAAGGCGTCGATATTTGTGCCGAACCTTTCGACGGGGACCCGATGCAGTCCGATGCCCAGCAACAGCTTGACTATTCCAAGACTTTCGCCTTCACGGGCTTCCGGATCGAGACAGATCCCCGCGTGTACGAGATTTCCGATATCGATGTCACCATGACCCGGCCCAGGACCTTGAATGAAAAGAATGATTTTTTCAGCTTGTTCGAGTTTTCCGCCAAATGGGATTGGATTCCCGCCATGTTATGCCAAAACCATGAGAAGATGATTCATGGCTTCACGGGGCAGACAACAGCTTTCCGTAAGGATTTGCTTAAAGCGGGAGTGGTTGTCCTGGGGCAGAATGAATCTTTGGGAGAGGCCCGTTACATCCATGGGACTTACGGGAAAGGGACATGGACTTTCCTTGGCGGGCACGATCCCGAGGATTACCACCATTATGTGGGGGATCCGCCCACCGATTTGGACCTTTATCCGCATTCCCCAGGTTACCGTTTGATTCTGAACAATATCCTTTTCCCGGCAGCCAAGAAAGAAAAGCATAAGACCTAAGAGCGTTTAGCAAGCCCTTTTTTGTCGGTTCCCGCTGTCCGTCCGGGAATGAAAAAAGGCGGCCTTCCGACCGCCTTTCCCTCTTGATTGGGTTGTGTATCTCGGATTATTCAGCCGGAGCAATAGCTTCGTTCGGGCAAACCGAAGCGCAAGTACCGCAATCCGTGCATTGATCGGGATCGATGGAGTAAATGTCACCGGCACTGATAGCGCCAACGGGGCATTCATCGATGCAAGAGCCGCAAGCTACGCAGCTGTCAGAAATTTTGTAAGCCATTTTTTTTGAGTTTTTAAGGGTTTGTAGTTCGGGGGCAGGCCCCGGTGCAAGACCGGTAAAGACGTCCCTCCAGATGCCGCAAAGGTAGGAAAACTCCATGAGTCCGCCAACATCCTCCCGTTTTTGTTTTGTGAACAAGGCGAGGTTGAAAATTAGGAACATTCCGGCAGGTCCGGAAATTCCCTTATCCTGTACATTTGCTAAACAAAGGGATGGTGTTCTTGTCCTTTTTTCCGCTTAAAGCAAAAGAAAATGAAACTGGCCCTGATTGCTTTGCCCTCCGAAATAGGAATGTATGCCCGTTGTATTTCCGATTTGGAGGATACCGTCTGGGTGGGTTTTGGGGGATATCCGGGTTCCGGGACCCATTTTCGTCCCGGAGATCAAGGGATGGGGCGGCAAGCCGCAGTCCCGGCTTATTTTTCTTCCGAGGAAAGCCTGATGGATTCTGCCGATGCCGTTTTGGTGGCAGGGAGGATTGAGGACCGCTTCCGTTTCATTTCCAAGGCGCTTCGGAAAGGAAAGCCTGTGTGGACGTTGGGGCCCATGACGAATTCTTGGGAGGAATCTTCCAAGTTGGCTTCCTTGGCGGAGGAAGCCAGGGTTTGCAACCAGGCGGCCCATCTTCCGCGAGAAAGTCCTGTTTTGCAGGCGGCTTTGCCATATGCGCAGGATTTCCGTCTTTTGCGTGTGGACATTGCATTTCCTTGGGCTTCATCCCCGCTCTTTTTTTGGGAACAGGATTTGTTGTTCGCCGCTTTCGACCGGATATGGGCTTTGGCCGCATCTCCTTTGCGGAAAATCAAAGCCAAGAGTGTGCCTTGCTTCGGGGAAGCGGATTCCGAATGCATGCTGGATTTGGAGTTTTCTTCGGGAATGGAAGCCCAGGTCTGGCTTAGCCGTACGACGGCACAACGCAAGTCTCTGTTCCAGGGAATTTCGGAAAAACATTGGGTCCGTTTGGACTTCCTCAGACACGAGCTTGTCGTAAAAGAAGGAAAAACGCTTGTCTCCCAAGGAAAAGAGGAAAGAAGATACGAGGAGACATGCCTGGATGTAGCACCGGACAGGCCTCTCTTTGATAATTTGAAACGTTTCGTGGAGGCCTGTATGAAAGGGAAATCTTCCCATTTCAGTTTTTCCCGGAGTTGCGAGGTACAGGAGGGGTTTTCGCGGGTGCGTAGCAGTTTGGGCAGTATCTGAGGAAAACGGGTATTTTCGGAAGTCGAAAAAACAACATTATAACAAAGGCATTATGCACAAGCCGGTGCAGACCCTGTTTATCGGGGAGTTTGGAAGAATCGAGGAATTTGTCCGGAAATCCTCCCGGCCATCTCCGGTGCGTTGGGAGGATTCGCTTCCTTTGGGGAAGGGGGATCGGGCTTTGAGTTGGGAAAAGCTGGGAGAGGAGGGTTTCTTGGACTTGTTGGGCAAGGCATTGCAAGGGGCTGGCAGAATAAGGCTTTGGGTTTTCCCAGAGAAGAAATATTTGTCGTATGTGCCGGAACTTTACAAGATTTGCGCCTGTCATCCCTGTTGCAGCATCCAAGTGGCTACACCTTGGAACAGGACGGGAGAAAATCCGGAATGGTTGGAAAAACGGGCCGTGGAAACGGGAGGAGAGAGGATGTATGTTTTCAATCTAAAGAAGATGAATCGATTCCAAAGGTTTTGGAAACGATTTGCCGACATCTCCATCTGTTCCTTGGGTTTGCTTGTCCTGTCCCCGTTTTTCCTGCTTTGTGCCATTTTGGTCAAGACGGGTTCGAAGGGGAGAGTTTTTTATAAACAGGAGAGGGTTGGGAAGAACGGAAAAGTTTTTTCGATTTATAAGTTCAGGTCCATGAAGGAAGGGGCCGAACGGGGGAACCCGGAGCTTTCCAGCCGGCAGGATCCGCGGATTACTTCGTGGGGGAAGACGATGCGGCGTTACCGGATTGACGAATTGCCCCAGCTTTGGAATGTCGTGAAGGGGGACATGTCTTTGGTCGGATATCGTCCGGAACGACCCTATTTCATAGAGCGGATAGAGGAAACCGCTCCTTGCTATCCTTTGTTGTATGCGGTCCGTCCTGGGATTACTTCCCAGGGAATGGTCGGTTTCGGTTACGCTGAAAATGTCGACCAGATGGTAGTCCGCCTCGGCGAGGATATGGATTATTTGCAATGTTTGACAATAAAGTCCGATTGCCGGGTTTTGGCAAAGACCGTGAAGGTGGTTTTAGGAGGGGCGGGCCGATAGGCCGACCCGGTATCATGAACGGAAAAAGATGGAGGATACATTTAGACATAAAGGCCTAAGGCATAGGATGGTTGAATCCTTGCGGGCCAAGGCGATTGCTAGTGAAGAAGTTTTGAAGGCCATGGAAGAAGTACCCCGTCACTTGTTCCTGGATTCCGTGTTCGATACGCAGGCGTACCAGGACAAGGCCTTCTCGATCGGGGATGACCAGACGATTTCCCATCCCTCTACCGTGGCCCAGCAGAGCACCCTCTTGGAGGTGTTCCCGGGCGCCAAGGTTTTGGAAGTGGGGACGGGGTCTGGCTACCAGGCTTATGTGTTGGAGAAGTTGAGAGCCGAAGTTTATTCCATTGAACGTCGGAAAAACCTGTACTTGAAAACCAAGACTCTCCTAGGAAGTCTCCGGAGCCGGGTGCGTTGCTTTTATGGAGATGGGTACAAAGGTTTACCCCAGTTCGAGCCATTCGACCGGATTCTGGTCACATGCGGGACCGAGAGCTTTCCTTCCGATTTGTTTTCCCAGCTCCGGATTGGTGGCATCATGGTCATCCCGGTGGGAAAACAACCCCGGCAAGTCATGGCCAAGATTATCCGTATTTCAGAAACGGGGATGAATGTGAGCCGTCATGGGCAATTCAGTTTTGTCCCCATGTTGCCCGACAAGGACGAAATTCGTTCCCATGCATCTTGATTGGCATTATTATCCGGAAACCGGTTCGACCCAGGATTTGGCCAAGGAATGGGGGCGTGGCCGGATGGCATGCAGGCTTTCGCAAGAAGAAGATGCAGAGGAGGCTGTCGCAGTGTTCTACACTTTCAACCAAGGCAAGGGCAGAGGACAGGCCGGAAATACTTGGTTTTGCGGGCAAGACCGGAACCTCGCGCTCAGTTTGGGCTTTTTGCCCCGGGCTTTGGACACCGGGAGTTTGTTTGCTTTGGATATGGCTTTGAGTTCAGGTGTCAGGCGGTTCGCCCTCCGTTTCGGGCCGGATTTTTGCTTGAAGTGGCCCAACGATTTGTATGCCAAGGGAAAGAAGATGGCCGGCATCTTGATGGAGACCCGGGTCCAAGGGGGGGGCGTGCAGGAGTTGTATTGGGGAATCGGTTGGAACGTGAACCAGAAGTTGTTTCCGGAACAACTGCCCAATCCCGTTTCCCTTTGGCAATACGATGGCCGGACACGGGATTTGGAAACCATGGCCCGTGATTTGGCCTTGGCTGTCGTGCTGGCTTATGAGGATTTTTGCCGGAAACAGAGAGAGGCCGGGGCAGGTGTCTTTGGGTTGTACAAACAAGAATACCTGGAATCCCTGTTGTTTTACGGCGAAGACCGGGACTACATGTATAAAGGAAATTTCCTTCGGGCCAGGATAGAAGATGTGGACGAGGATGGTTATCTGCTTTTGCGGGATACCAGCGGAAGACTCGTCAGAGCCGGTATCAAGGAATTGCAATATCTCCTTCGCTGAAAAAGCATCGGTCTTGGAACTCCGCCAAGGCTTGGTAGTCGGCCTCTTGTTTGAAGAGACCGAAAAGGGCGCTCCCGCTACCGCTCAAGGATGCATAGAAAGCCCCGGCATCATAGAGTGCTTGTTTTATTCGGGCCAGAACCGGGAACTTCGGAAAGAGGCTTTTTTCAAAATCGTTTCCAATCAATTTTTTCCAATCCTGCATGTCTTGGGCCAGTAAATCGATCAAAGGCGGGCGGCCTTCCTGCGGATGGCAATCCCGGTAGGCTTCGGCCGTGGAAATGGCCAGTTGCGGTACGAGGACAAGGATATGGACGTTTTCCCTGTGCCGGGGCGGGAGGGGATGCAGTTGCTCTCCCCGGCCTTGACCGATACAGGCCCGGCCTTGCAGGAAAAAGGCACAGTCGCTGCCGATTCTTGCTGCCGTTTCGTGCAGTTCTTCGCGGGAAATCCCGGCGTGTAGGAATTGTTCGAGGCCTTTCAAGGTGTAGGCGGCATCGGCGGAACCTCCTCCCAACCCGGAACCGGCCGGGATGTTTTTCAAGAGATGGAGGCGGCAGGTATTTTCGCGAGGAAGACGGGAAGCATAGGTTCCACGCAGGGATTTCAAGGCTTTTACGACCAGGTTTTCTTGGGGTGGGCCTGCAATTCCTATTCCTTCGCAGAGAAATTCGTCTTGGGATGAAGGGCTGATTTCCAGCACGTCGCAAAGAAAGGGAAGTTCGAAGAAAGAAAGTTCCAAATCGTGATAGTTGTCGGGGCGCTTGCGCAGGATGTGCAGCCCGATGTTGATTTTGGCAGGCGGGAAAAGGAGCATGGTGTTTCTTTTTGAAGGATGGCTTGCTTTTGGCTTTTGTTTCCTCGAATTTGATGGTGGTTTTTCCGGCTTCTGTCCTCTTCCGGATCTTTTTACTCCTTTTTGTCCGCATGGTGCTGCGGAGCGGGAAAAGGACACGGGAAAACCGGGTAAGGAGGAACGGAAAAGGCCATCCGGAAACAAATCCTTTGCAACGGATGGCCTTGGGTATCCGGGAATTTTCCCGTCCAGGTTTTCCATTAACTGTTCATGGAAGCCAGGAATTCTTCGTTGTCGGATGTCTGCGGCAGCCGGGTGTTGAGGAATTCCATGGTCTCCACAGTGGTCATATCGGAAAAATGGTTACGTAAGATCCATATCTTCTGACGGGTGGCGTTGTCTTGCAACAAGTCGTCCCGGCGGGTGCTGGAAGCCACGATGTCGATGGCCGGGAAAATGCGGCGGTTGGAAATCTTGCGGTCGAGCTGGATTTCCATATTGCCGGTCCCCTTGAATTCTTCAAAGATTACTTCGTCCATCTTGGAGTTGGTTTCGGTCAGGGCCGTGGCCATGATGGTCAATGAACCTCCGTGCTCGATGTTCCGGGCCGCTCCGAAGAAACGTTTTGGCTTTTGCAAGGCATTGGCTTCCACACCTCCGGAAAGCACCTTTCCCGATGCGGGGCTGACGGTATTGTAGGCACGGGCCAAGCGGGTAATGGAGTCGAGCACGATGAGCACGTCATGTTTGCATTCCACCAAGCGCTTGGCTTTTTCCAACACGATGTTGGCAATCTTGACGTGGCGTTCGGCCGGTTCATCGAAAGTGGAGGCGATGACTTCGGCTTTGACGCTGCGTTGCATGTCGGTGACTTCTTCCGGACGTTCATCAATCAGCAGCACGATGATGTAAACTTCGGGATGATTGTACGAAATCGCGTTCGCCAATTGTTTCAACAGAACGGTTTTACCTGTTTTCGGCGGAGCGACGATCAAACCACGCTGCCCTTTGCCGATCGGGGTGAACATGTCCATCAGGCGCATCGAAATCGAGTTGTCGGGCGCTCCGGTCAGCTTGAATTTTTCGTTAGGGAAAAGCGGAGTCAGATAATCGAAGGGAATGCGGTCGCGGATTTCTTCCGGCGGGCATCCGTTGATGGAAATCACTTTGCCCATCGGGAAGTATTTTTCCCCTTCGCGGGGAGGACGGACCGTACATTCCACCGTGTCTCCGGTTTTAAGACCGAGGATACGGATTTGCTGGGGTGAAACATAGACATCGTCGGGGGAACTCAGGTAGTTGTAATCGGAGGAACGCAGGAAGCCGAAGCCATCGGGCATCGTTTCCAGGACTCCTTCATAGGTGACGAAATTCTCGAAATTGTAGGCGGGAACTTCGGCCTGGATGGCTCTCCGGTTGGCCGGGACGGCTGTCTTGTCGCTTTGGACGGCTTTGTAGAGTTGTTCTTCATCGATGCGGTTGAGCCGTTCGTTCTCGATTTCCTTCCTTTCACTTTCCGAAATGGCGGGGATTTCCGTAGGCGGAACCTGGTTTTGGGCCGGCGTTTCGTTGTTCTCGTAGTTTGCCGGATATTCGGTTTCGTTCAAGTCTTCGTCCAGGCGGCTTTGGTAATCATCGTAAGCGGCCGGTTCCGCTGTTTTTTTGAGCACGGGAGGCTGGATCCGGTTCCTGTCGTAGCCATTTCCGTTGTTGTTCCGCTCAAAGCCCCGGTCCTGGTAATTGTTGTAACGGGAATTCGGGTAACGGGAATTGTATCTTCTCGGATAGTTTCCGTTTGGGGAATAAGAAGACGAGGAACGGCTCTCGGGAATATTGTTATCCGCGTTGTGGGATGCAGGAAGTTCTTCCGTACCGGTATTGAAGGTAGTGTCCGCAGGGGGAAGGTTCTCGTCTTCCCGGATTTTCCGTGGGCGTCCGCGTTTTCGGGGAGCCGTCTCGTCCATGGCGGACGTGCCGGGGCGTACCGGGGTACTTTCTTCCACGGGGTGCAGGCGAGGACGGCCTCTTTTGCGTTTCACGGGTTCGTCATTGCCCATGTCTTCCGGGATTTCCAAGCTTTTCTGTTCGGCTTTTTTTGCTACCTGTTGTATGGCTTGGGCATCCAGGATTTTGTAAATGAGGTCTTGGCGCGATAATTTATCGGCCTTTTTGATGGAGAACCGTTCGGCCAGTTCTTGCAAGGCCGAATCATCCATCGCATTGAGGTCAAGGATGTTCAACATAAAAAAATGAATAAAAACCAGAACGCTTTATGTTGGCGATACGGAAAGAGATGCTCGTCCTCGCACTGCCGGAACCAATAAAACATCCGTGTATTTCTTCTGTGTGATTTTCAAATCGCCTTGACCGCCGGGAGTGCATTCCGTTTCGGCAGGATTTTTTGCAAAAGAAGCCGGACTTGCGGCGAACCGGATACAAAAGACCCCGGAGAATGATACCCGACGGACAGACAAAATCCTCAAACCGGTTCTTGAAAATGGACCTGTCCGGGATTTCAACAAATTCTAAACTGCTTCTAAACCAGGTTGCTTTTTATAGAATGGGGGAAGCTCCTTCTTTGAATCACCCGAACGGGTTGCCGAATTCGCAGTCCCTGAAAAAAAGCGATGCAAAAGTAATATTTTTGGTAAAAAAAACAAATCTACAAGGACATCACACGTGCCACTTCGAGCAGGGAAGCGTCGATTTGCTGGTGGTTCTTGGTGGCCTTTTCAAAAGGCACATGCACCACTTTGTCGTTCATCATCCCCATCATCACGCAATCTTCCCCTTGCAGCAAGGCTTGGACACCGGCATACCCCAGGCGGGTGGCCAGGACCCGGTCGGTGCAGGTGGGCGAACCTCCCCGCTGGATATGTCCCAGGATGGTGACCCGGGTTTCGTAATGGGGCAGGCGTTCCTTGACCAGTCCGGCCACTTTGGTGGCACCTCCCAGTTCGTCGCCTTCGGCCACGATGATGATGCCCCAGGTCTTATGTTTGCGTTGGTCGTATTCCAGCTTGGCAATCAGGTTGTCGATTTTGGTTTCCCTTTCCGGAATCAGGATGTCTTCCGCCCCGGTGGCGATGCCGCTGTTGAGGGCGATGAAGCCGGCATCCCGGCCCATGACTTCCACGAAGAAAAGGGTCCCGTGCGAACCGGCCGTATCCCGGATTTTGTCCACGGCATCGACCACGGTATTGATGGCCGTGTCGTAGCCGATGGTGAAATCGGTGCCGTACAAGTCGTTGTCGATGGTTCCCGGCAGGCCCACGATTTTGATGTCGGGATGCCGGCGGTGGAGGGCCAAGGCTCCCCGGAAGGTCCCGTCTCCCCCGATGACGACCAGACCGTCGATACCCTCGTCCATCAGGTTCTGGTAAGCTTTGTCCAAGCCTTCATCGGTCTTGAACTCCGGGCAACGCGAGGTTTTGAGGATGGTCCCGCCCCGGTGGATGATTTCGGCTACCGAATAGCCGAACATGGGTGAGAATTCTTTGTTTATTAGGCCTTTGTATCCGTGTCCGATACCTACGGCCTGTAATTTCTCGTTCATGGCTGTCCGGATGACGGCACGGATGGCGGCGTTCATGCCGGGGGCATCCCCCCCGGAAGTCAGAACCCCGATTTTTCGGATAGGACTTGGTTCGCTCATGGTTTTCTTGGTTTTAGGCCTTTTTTGTGGTTTTAGCCGTCTTTTTTCCGGCGGTGTCCTTGGCCGTTTTTTTCTTTTCGGAAGCCGTTTTGGCCGTACTTTCATCCTTGACCTTTTTCCGGGAGAGGGCGGCGGCCTTCCGGACCGAGCGGGCGCTGGGTTGTTCCTCGGCCAGGATACGGCGGCAGTCTTCCAGGCTCAACAGGCTGGCATCGCAACCTTTTGGAATCTTGTAATTCTTGTTTTCGAAACTGATATACGGACCGTAACGGCCATTGAGGATGTGGAGCTCCGGTTCCTCGTCAAAGGTCTTGATGACTTTTTTCTGCTCGGCTTCGGCTTTGGCCTTGATAAGTTCCACGGCCCGGTCGAGGTCGATCACGAGCGGGTCGTCGGTCTTGGGAATCGACACGAAGCTTCCCTTGTATTTCAGGTAAGGACCGAACCGGCCTGCCGCCGCCGTGATTTCCTCTCCCTCGTAAATACCTACGGTGCGGGGCAGTTTGAACATTTCCAAGGCTTGTTCCAAGCTCACTTCTTCCATCGAGATGCCTTTTTTCAGGCTGGCGAAGTCCACTTTCCCTTCGCTTTGGGTTTCACCCCTTTGCACCATGGGGCCGAAACGGCCCAAGCGGACATAGACGTTTTTCCCGGTGGCGGGATCCACGCCCAGCAAGCGTTCCCCGCTCACTTTTTCCGAGTTTTGTGCCGTGTCTTCCACTTGTTTGTGGAAAGGTTGGTAGAAAGCGGCAATCATCTCGTTCCATTTCATGTCGCCTTGGGCGATTTCATCGAATTGCTTTTCCACGTCGGCGGTGAACCCGTAATCCATGATGGGCGAGAAGTATTTTACAAGGAATTGGTTGACAAGGATTCCCACATCGGTCGGGAACAGTTTGGCTTTCTCGGCTCCCGTGTTTTCCTGCAAGTGGAGTTCTTCCACTTGCCCGTCTTTGAGTTTCAGGGCCGTGTAGGGGCGGATGTGTCCCGGCCGGTCTTCCTTGGCCACGTATTCCCGTTTGAGAATCGTGGAAATGGTCGGGGCGTAGGTGGAAGGCCGTCCGATGCCCAGTTCTTCGAGCTTTTTGACCAAGCTGGCTTCCGAGTAACGGGGACTGTGCTGGCTGAAGACTTCCCGAGCCAGCATGTGTTCGAGCTTCAGCATGTCGCCTTGTTTCAGGACGGGCAGGCGCTTTTCCCCTTTGTCATCTTCTTCGTCGTCCTTGCTTTCGGCATAGACTTTGAGGAAGCCATCGAAGAGGATGACTTCGCCCCGTGCGATGAAATATTCCGTATGTCCGCTGATTTGGATGTTGATTTGGGTCTTTTCAATCTCGGCATCGGCCATTTGGGAAGCCAAGGCCCGCTTCCAAATCAAGTCGTATAGTTTGACCCGGGACGGGTCGCCCGAAATAGCTGTGCGGCTCATCTGTGTGGGGCGTATGGCTTCGTGGGCTTCCTGGGCTCCCTTGGTCTTGGTGCTGAAGTTCCTCGGACGGCTGTATTTCTCCCCGTAGGTATCCAGAATCTGTTCTTTGGCCATTCCAATCGCCAAGGAAGAGAGGTTCACCGAGTCGGTACGCATGTAGGTGATGAACCCTTCTTCGTAAAGTTGCTGGGCGACCACCATGGTCTTTGAAACCGGGAAGCCCAATTTCCGCGAGGCTTCCTGCTGGAGGGTGGAGGTGGTGAAGGGTGCGGCGGGCGAACGTTTGGAGGGTTTGATTTCCATGCCCGAAACGCTGAAACTTGCCGAGGCGCAGGATTCCAGGAACTTCCTTGCCTCTTCTTTTGTTTGGAAACGGGTATCGAGTTCGGCGCTGAAATTGCCGAAGGAGGCCACCACCTTGTAGGAGGATTTTTCTTTGAAGTGCTTGATTTCCTCTTCCCTTTCCACTACCAGGCGGACAGCGACCGATTGGACCCGTCCCGCCGAGAGGTTGGGGCGTACTTTGCGCCACAACAGGGGGGAGATTTCATATCCGACCAAGCGGTCCAGGACCCGGCGGGCCTGTTGGGCATCCACCAGGTCGTAGTCCAGGTCCCGGGGATGCTCGATGGCGTTGAGGATGGCCGTTTGGGTGATTTCGTTGAACACGATGCGTTTGGTCTTGGCCGGTTCCAGTTTGAGGACTTGGCTCAGGTGCCAGGCAATGGCTTCCCCCTCGCGGTCCTCATCGGATGCGAGCCAGACACAGTCTGCTTCCTTGGCCGCTTTGGAAAGTTGGGCAATCAAGGTTTTCTTGTCGGCTTGTATTTCGTATTCGGGATGGAAACCGTGTTCGATGTCGATGCAGAGGTGCCGTTTGGGCAAATCCCGTATGTGTCCGAAACAGGACATCACATGGTAGTCTTTGCCTAAGAATTTTTCTATGGTTTTGGCTTTCGCCGGGGACTCCACAATTACTAAGTTCTTGGACATGGTCGATGGTTTGGAGCGGCAAATATAACATGAATCCTCGAACTTCGCCCCTCGTGTCCGGCCGGGCGGGATTTGCCAGCGGCAAGGCGGTTCCTGTTTCCCTTTTGCAGGAATCTATGCGGATAGTGCGGCTGCCGGCTTTCCTTGGGATTCATTCTCCGGGTATGGAAGCTGGTGGATTTTGAAAAGCAACAAATTTTCAACAGTTTTGCAATCCCGTTCCGGACTCCGGCCTGGCTGCTTGGCCTTGGGCCTTGTTTTGTTCCGGAATCCAGGGAGAGCCCTTTTTATGGAATGGAAATGAAACGAAAATGAAAAAAGAGAAGAAAAAGACGTGCTGTTGGAAGGTCTTGGGGCTGCCGTGTTTGGCGGCTTCGGTGGGATTGGGGCAGCTGCAAGCCCAGTCCGGCTTGCCTTTCGAAATTGTCGAATATCGTCCGGCGCCCGGGCAGTTCGTGGATTATACCCTCTTCCTTGAGGAAGGGGGGACTGTGGAAAGTTTGGACAACGCCCGGGTGTGCCGTATCCTGAACGAGGAATTCGGGAAATTGCCGTTTTCCTACCTTTTGTCATTGGGTGGTTTCGGAGGGTCGGTCACGGTCAGGCTCAAGGAAAGTCTGCCCAACGGGGATGGAGCCGACTTCAAAGTTTACGGCAATGCGTTCTATGACCCGGCCTATGGTCCCGGCATGGTCGACCAGCCCGGCGGAAGCGCCGAACCGGGTATTGTTTGGGTGAGCCGGGACGAGAACGGCAACGCTCTGCCCGATGATGCCTGGTATGAATTGGCCGGGGCCCGGACCGGGGATACCTCTACCTTGACGTCCTATACCATTACTTATTATTTGCCTGATTCCATCCAGGCCGACATCCCTTGGCGGGACAGCCGGGGAGCTACGGGACGGATTGCCCGTATGCCGTTCCATGCGCAGGAAACCTATTTCCCGCTTTGGCTTTCCCGCGACAGTTTGCAGTACACGGGCCGCTTGCTGGCTCCAAACGCCCGGTTGGTGGAAAAAAGCCCGGGGACGGAGCAATGGGTCTTGTTCTCCTATGCTTGGGGGTATGCCGACAATCATCCCAACAGCAGTGATTTGAGCAACATGGATATATCTTGGGCCGTGGATTCCGCCGGGAACCCCGTGGATTTGGAATCCATCGATTTCGTCAGGGTCGTGACGGCGGTGAACCAGCAGTTGGACCGGGGCGTAGGAGAGACTTCGACCGAGTTCGCCGGGGTGGAACCCTTGCAACGGTCCTGCACAGGTTTGGAAATTCCGGAGCAGGGGGGAAACTTCCGTTGTTGGCCCAACCCTTGCCAGGAAGGATTTTGGATCCAGGCCGGGTCTTCGGGACCGGATTCTCCAGGAGGAAAAGGATTGGAGGCTGGCTTGTATGATGTTTCGGGCCGCCTGTTGCAGGTCTTCCACGTGCAGGCTGGACAAGACTGCCGGGTGGACATGCGGGCGTTCCCGGCCGGTCTTTACGTGCTTCGTATCGGGCATGAAGGTTTCAAGGTTTTGAAACGTTGAGAAGCTGTTTAAATTTATTTGTTTAGGCCATCGGGAGGGGATTTGGAGGGATGGCGCGGCGTTTTTCAAAGGAGGATAGCCGAGCTATCTGACGTGAAAAAGGCAAGCCAGCCCCGAAATAGCCCCCGATGGGCAAACAAAATCCTGAAACCGGTTCCTGAAAATTCAGTCTTTTCAGGATTGCAAGAAATTTTAAACAGCATCTGAGCGTTTTTTTGTTTTGTTCCTGCGCTCGATTTTGCTATCTTTGCGCCTCTTTTCTGGAACATGGAACAGATTCGTCCCGTAAGCAGGGAGAAGCTGGCAGGTTCTTTCCGTGGGAAAGGATACTAGGATAATCTTTTTATATACAAAAATGGGAAAAGAAGGACAAAAGACAGTTTACCTGTTCGGTAACAAGACGGCCGAAGGACGGGCCGACATGAGGAACCTCTTGGGAGGAAAAGGTGCCAACTTGGCCGAAATGAGTTTAATCGGATTGCCCGTTCCTCCGGGCTTCACTATCACCACGGAAGTTTGCACGACATACAACCAGGTAGGGGCGGAGGCAGTCATCAACATGATTCGTCCCGAAGTGGAAAAGGGTATGGCTGCCGTGGAAGGAATCATGGGAGCCAAGTTCGGGGATTCCGTGAACCCGCTTTTGTTTTCCGTCCGTTCCGGAGCCCGTGCTTCGATGCCCGGTATGATGGACACCATTTTGAACCTCGGTATCAACGATACGGTGGTGGAGGCACTTTGCAAGAAAACCGGGAATGAACGTTTCGCTTGGGATTCCTACCGTCGTTTCGTGCAGATGTACGGGGATGTTGTCTTGGGCATGAAGCCGACCAAGAAAGAAGATATCGATCCTTTCGAGGAAATCATAGAAGAAGTGAAACATGCCAAGGGTGTCAAGTTGGATACCGAGTTGTCTGTGGAAGATTTGAAGGCCTTGGTCGCCAAATTCAAATCGGCAGTCAAGGAAAAGACCGGCAAGGATTTCCCGGTGGATCCTTGGGAACAGCTTTGGGGCGCGGTCATCGCCGTGTTCGACAGCTGGATGAACGAACGTGCGATTCTTTACCGTCGTCTCAACAACATTCCCGCCGAATGGGGAACCGCTGTCAACGTGCAGGCCATGGTCTTCGGGAACATGGGCAATACTTCGGCTACCGGGGTATGCTTCAGCCGCAGCGCTTCCACAGGCGAGAACCTTTTCAACGGGGAATACCTGATCAACGCCCAAGGGGAAGACGTGGTGGCCGGTATCCGCACTCCCCAGGAAATCACCTTGGAAGGATCGCGCCGTTGGGCGGAGCTGCAAGGCATTTCCGAAGAGGAACGTGCCTCCAAGTACCCCTCCTTGGAAGAATCGATGCCTGCACTCTACAAGGAACTGTGGGATTTGCAGCATAAATTGGAACTCCATTACAAGGATATGCAAGACATGGAGTTCACCATCCAGGAAGGCCGCTTGTGGATGCTCCAGACCCGGAACGGGAAACGTACCGGTGCGGCCATGGTCCGCATTGCGATGGAGCTTTGCAAGGAAGGCTTGATTACCGAGAAGGAAGCCTTGATGCGTATCGAACCCAACAAGCTGGATGAACTTCTGCACCCGGTTTTCGACAAGGATGCCTTGAAGGCGGCCAAGGTGATGGCCAAGGGGCTTCCAGCTTCTCCCGGTGCGGCTTCGGGTAAAATCGTGTTCTTTGCCGAAGATGCCGAAGCGGCTGTGGCCAAGAACGCCCATGAAAAGGTGATTCTGGTCCGTATCGAGACTTCTCCGGAAGACCTCAAGGGGATGAACAGCGCCCAAGGCATCCTGACAGCCCGTGGCGGTATGACCTCGCATGCGGCTGTCGTGGCCCGTGGCATGGGGAAATGCTGTGTTTCCGGGGCCGGGGAAATCGAAATCGATTACAAGAGGCGTACATTGAGCATGGGTGGAAAGACCTACCAGGAAGGTGATTTCATCTCCTTGAACGGGACCACCGGCCAAGTGTACGACGGGGAAATCAAGACCAACGATGCCGAAATCAGCGGGGATTTCCAAGCCTTGATGGATTTGGCCGACAAATATACCCGCATGGTGGTCCGCACCAATGCCGACACTCCGCGTGACGCTGAAGTGGCCCGTGCTTTCGGGGCCCACGGTATCGGACTCTGCCGTACCGAACACATGTTCTTCGACGGGGACAAGATTATCCCGATGCGGGAAATGATCCTGGCCAAGGATACGGAAGGCCGTCGCAAAGCTTTGGCCAAGTTGTTGCCCTTGCAACGTGCCGACTTTGAAGGCATTTTCGAAGCCATGCACGACCTGCCGGTGACGGTCCGCCTCTTGGATCCTCCTTTGCACGAATTCGTACCCAAGGATGAAAAGGGCCAGAAGGAAATGGCCGAAGTCATGGGTATCACCGTGGAAGAAGTGGCTGCCAAAGTGAAGGAACTGGAAGAAGTGAACCCGATGTTGGGACACCGGGGCTGCCGTTTGGGCAATACCTATCCGGAAATTTCCGAAATGCAGACCCGGGCCATCCTTGAGGCGGCTTTGAACCTCAAGGCCAGAGGGGTGAACGCGCGTCCGGAAATCATGGTTCCCTTGGCTGGCAGCAAGAAGGAGCTGGAAATGCAGGTGAACATCATCCGTACCACGGCTGAGACCGTGTTTGCTGAAAGGAACATGCGTATCGAATATCTGGTAGGAACGATGATTGAAGTGCCGCGTGCGGCTTTGACCGCCGACGAGATTGCCGAAGTGGCCGAGTTCTTCTCCTTCGGGACCAACGACTTGACCCAGATGACGTTCGGTTTCTCGCGTGACGATATCGGCAAGTTCCTGCCTATTTACCTCGAAAAGAATTTGCTTAAATACGATCCCTTCCAGATTTTGGATCGGGACGGAGTCGGCAAGTTGGTGAAATGGGGTGTGGAAAAAGGTCGTGCGACCCGGCCCGACATCAAGCTGGGTATTTGTGGCGAACACGGAGGCGAACCGAGTTCGGTGGCTTTCTGTGACTCCTTGGGGATGAGCTACGTGAGCTGCTCGCCTTACCGCGTGCCTATAGCCCGGGTGGCTGCCGCCCAAGCCAATTTGTCTACGCAGGAGCAATAAGGTGTCCGGGATAGGCCGGTGATTGATACTTGTTTGAAACCGTGTCGGATATGGTTCCGGCACGGTTTTTTTATCCCAAATTGGTCATTAGACTTTGGGGAGATTGCCCGCTTGTGTCATGCAGCATGCTTCTCGCCTAGCCGAAGG
>CALUNB010000042.1 GCA_944321885.1 uncultured Bacteroidales bacterium
AGCAGCGCTCCTTGCTTGAACATGGCCGAGACGGAGGGGCTTCGGCGAAGCCAGATTGCTCATTATGACACACCGCCTTTTTTTATCGGGAATCCATAGAAACTGTTTTCCTTCCCGAAGGATGGACATAAAAAAAGCGGCAAGGAAACTTGCCGCTTTTTGAAACACTTGGCGTGTTGTTACTTCACGATAAACTTCTTGGTAGCGACACCTGCTTCGGTATAAACCTTGGCAATGTACATGCCGGCATTCAAATTGCTGATGTCGAGGGTGCAGGTGTTACCGCTCACGTTCTGGTTCTTCTGCATCTGCCCGCTCATATTGAAGATTTCAATACGTTGCAGCTTGTTGGTGGAACGGAAAGTCACATCATTGAAAGCCGGAACAGGACCTACTTCCACGTACTTGTCAATCGGGTTTTCGTTAGCTACATCAAACTCGGTGCAGAAGGCAAGAGCCAGGTTGGTTTCTTCCACCATGGTATTACCTTGTGTCAGCTGGTAGGAAGGCAAGGAGAAGAAAATTTCTTCCATGTTCGGTTGCAGGCTCTCATCTTCAAGGAATCCCATGCCTTCACGGTTAAGGATTTCGGTGCCCTCGCCGGAAATCCACAAATGCTGTTCGGGGAATTTGATAAGCCCGTAAGCCGTACGTCCCCAAGTGGCCGATACGGCATCGCTAATCAGCAAGCCGACATTCCACAAAGAGTCGGTGGGTTCCCCGTCATGCGGGAATACGACACTGAGGCAAACCCCTTCCCCGGCAACGACCGGTTCCGTGAAAGCAGCCCAATAGAAATCACTCTGGGTCCGGCCGTCCACACATTCCAAGTTGGGAATGTTCACCGTTGTGGATGTGGTAGCCTCACGCGAATCCCTCGGCAACCAAACATCCGTATAAGCGAGGTCGGCCTGGCCTACAACAGCGTTCATATCGGCCATGAAACCTTGTTCCGCAATCTGGTCTTCATTGTAGAGTTTGTAACGGAGGGGCATTTCCAAATCCTGGGCATCGTTGCGGCGGGGTACGCTGATAAGCGTGGCACCAGCACCGGTCACATACATGTCGTATACTTGTTGTTGCATTACGCTGTTATACCAGCCCGATTGACCCGTGGGGAAATAATAACCGTACTCACCCCCTCCGAACATGCTTGCGAACACGTAGTTCCCATGGGACATACGGATGATGCGGTGTCCGTCGCACAAATTGTCAACGGTAGGAGCCGTACCCGCGTTTTGTTCCCAATTGTAATAAATCCAAGAGTAATACCACTCCTCCGTCCGGTAAGAAGCATAGGTCATAATCGTATCATACCATGCATCTTCCGAAGGCTTGGCCGCCAATTTGGAATTGAAAGGTTTCACCATGGAGTTGGCTTCTTTTACAGCCATTTCAGCGGACTGCAAGTTTTTGGCAGCTTCCGTCAATTGGACTTGCTTTACTTGTGCGCTGGCGCCCGCAACGAGGCCGAAAGCGCAAGCAACAGCCATAATCTTTTTCATTGTAAAACTTGTTTTTTATTTGTGTTAAACTTGTTTCCCTATTCTTTCGAAAATGCGGCGCTAAGGTAAGCAAATTTTCTTATTTGGCAAGCCTTCGTCCTGAATTTTTGGTGAATTTTCTACCATAAGCAGCTTCCCTTCTCTCAAACCTCCGCTTTTTTATCCGTTTCCCCGCAGAGAGCCAGGGGCAGGATATCTTCTATCCGGTCCACATAGGCTATCTGCAAGCCTTCCGTGTACAGGGCTGGGATGTCTTCCACCTGGGGGCGGTTTTCCTTGGGAAGGACTACTTGGGAGATTCCCGCCCGTTTGGCCGCCAGGATTTTCTCCCGAACCCCGCCGATGGGCAGGACTTGGCCCCGGAGCGAAATCTCCCCGGTCATGGCCAATCCGCAACGGACGGCTTGTCCCTTCAGGACCGAAACCATGGCCGTGAAAATCGCCAATCCTGCCGAAGGACCATCCTTGGGCGTTGCTCCTTCGGGGACATGCATGTGTATCCGGCTGTTTTCGAGCATTTCTTCCTTGATTCCCAAGGCAGAGGCATGGGACTTGATATAAGCCAAGGCCAAAGTGGCCGATTCCTGCATCACGTTGCCCAGATTCCCGGTAACGCCCAGCTCGCCTTTTCCCGAAGACAGGGCCGTCTCGATGAAGAGCACATCCCCTCCTGCCTGGGTCCAGGCCAAGCCCGTCACAACCCCGACCGTGTCTTTCCGTAAACGTTCCGGTTCCGAAAACGGGGGCACGCCCAAAGCTTCCCGGATGAAAGCCCGGGTCAGGCGTTTGCCTTTGTGCTGGATTCCGGCATCTTCCGAAACCATGCACTTGGCCCGTTCGCGGACGATACCGGCGATACGCTTTTCCAATTGCCGCACACCGGCTTCGCGGGTATATTCCCCGATCAGATAATACAGCTGATCCTTGGGAAAGGACAAATCCCTGGCTTTCAAGCCATGTTCCTTGAGTTGCCGGGGCAACAGGTGACGGGAGGCGATTTCCACCTTCTCGGCCTGCACGTAGCTGGGGACTTCGATGATTTCCATCCTGTCGATCAAGGCCGGATGAATGCCCGAGAGGGAATTGGCCGTGGCAATGAACAACACATGGGACAAGTCATAATCCACCTCCAGGTAGTTGTCATGGAAAGCGTTGTTTTGTTCCGGGTCCAGGATTTCGAGCAGGGCGGCGGAAGGGTCCCCGTTGACCGTGGCACCGCTCACCTTGTCGATTTCGTCCAGCATGAAAACCGGGTTGGAGGAACCGGCCTTCTTGATTCCTTGGATGATACGTCCCGGCATGGCCCCGATATAGGTCTTGCGGTGTCCCCTCACCTCCCCTTCGTCATGAAGGCCGCCCAAGGAAATCCGCACGTACTTCCGTCCCATCGCTTCGGCGATGGAACGACCCAAAGAGGTCTTTCCCACGCCCGGAGGTCCCACCAAGCAAAGGATGGGGGCTTTCATGTCACCTCTCAGCTTGAGCACAGCCAAATAGGACAAAATCCGGTCTTTCACCTTTTCCAATCCGAAATGGTCCTTGTCCAAGACTTTCTTGGCTTTTTCCAAATCGTATTTGTCGGTCGTGTACTCGTTCCAAGGCAAATCCACCAAGGTGTTCAGATAGTTGAATTGTATGGAGTATTCGGGACTCATGCTATGGGTGCGCTGCAATTTCTTGATTTCCTTGCTGAAATGCTCCTGCACCTCTTGGTTCCAATGTTTGGCCCGGGCTTTTTCTTCCAGTTCCCGGACTTCCTGCTCGCCCGAACCGCCCAACTCCTCTTGGATGGTCTTGAGTTGCTGGGTCAGGAAATATTCCTTCTGCTGCTTGGAAATATCGGCCTCCACCTTGTTTTCTATCTTCCGCTTGAGTTCCAGCATCTGCTTGTCCCGGTTCAAGAACGCCATCACGGCCATCGCCCGGTCTTCCAGACGGGTCATTTCCAAAAGCTCCTGCTTTTCGGATACCTCCATTTCAAGACTTCCCGCGATATAATAGATAAGGAAATCCGCGCTTTCAATATTCTGGACCGCGAACAAGGTTTCCTGGGGCATTTTGCCCGATAGCTTGACGACTTTGGAATACAATTCCCTCACGGCTCCCAGCATGGCTTTCCGGGAGGCTGCCGCTTCCCTGCCCTTGGTCCTTACGTCGTCATAGGCCTCGGCTTTCGCCTGCAAATACGGCTCTTCCGCTACCACATCTCCGAGTTTGAAGCGTCGCAATCCTTGTATTACGGCCATCATACTTCCGTCGGGCATCTTGAGCGTCTTGAGGACATGCGCCATCGTCCCTACCGCGTACAAATCCTCTACCTTTGGTTCGTCTTGGTTATCAACGCTCTGGGTTAATACCCCGATGGGTTTCTTCGCCCGGCTGGCATCCTTTACCAAGGGTACGGCTTTTTCCCGTGTCAAGATAATCGGCATGACCATGCCCGGAAAGAGGACATTGTTGCGGATTGGCAAAACAGGCAAAGTATCAGGCATTTTGCTTTGCTGCAAACTTTCCTCTTCCTCTTTCCCGAGGATAGGAATGAATTCGGCATCCCCGTCCAAAGAGGAAAAACTTGCCAAGATGTCATCCATTTTCTTTTTTCCCGCCATTTTCAATTTGCGCCGAACCGGATCCGGTTCGTTTCAGTTTGTTCGTAAATGCTTTTCAAAATCCGGGCATCCTCTTCTGCAAATACCTTGCCACGCCGGGCGTAGACAATTTTGGCAGTTTCCATCGCCCGTTCCAGCCGGTAGGTATCCTTTCCCCAGCTGAAAGAAGGAATGTAATTTTTGGGGAAACCTGCGGCGAATACGTTGGCGGCGACTCCGACCACGGTTCCGGTGTTGAACTGGGTGCCGATGGCACTCTTGGAATGGTCACCCATCACCAAGCCGCAAAATTGAAGCCCGGTCTTGATGAAACGTTCCTGGGCGTAGCTCCAGACCTTGACTTCCGAATAATCGTTTTTCAGATTGGAGCAGTTGGTCCCGGCACCGAGGTTGCACCATTCACCCAAGACGGCATCGCCCAAGAAGCCGTCATGGGCCTTGTTGCTGTAGCCTGTCAGGACAGAACATTCGATTTCCCCTGCCACCTTGCAATAGGGCCCGAAGGTATTGCCTCCGTAGATTTTGGACCCCATCTTGATTAAACTCCCTTCACACAAGGCCAAGGGCCCTTTGATGAAACAACCGGGCATGATGTGGCTGCCCTTCCCCAGATAGACCGGGCCTTCCCGGGTATCAATCAAAGCATGTTCCACCACCGATCCTTCTTCGGCAAAAAGAGGAAAGGAGCCGTGCACCTGCATTCCGAAGCCTTCCACGGCTGCGGAAACACGGGAACCCGCCACCCATTCCAAATCCAGGGAGATTTGGGCTCCGTTTTGCAAGAAAATATCCCAAGGATGGCGTATTTGGCGGCATTCCCCCGGATATTCCACGCAAGAGCTGCCAGAATGGCAGAACTTTTTTCCCCCTATTTCCAGTTCGAATCCCGTACCTTCTTCCGGAACAGCATCCACGTTGGGTTTTCCTTCCGGAACGGGTTCCTTGAACGCAATCCATGTCCCGTCCTTGACGAGGCATTTTCCTTCCTGGAGCTTCTCCACAGCCGAGGCAAGCTCCTTGTCCGGCAGGAACGAAGCATTTACCCGGAGCAAGGCAAAACGGGAATCCGTATGGGCCGGGAACTTTTCTTCCAGGTAAGGGACCGTGCCGAAACCCGAATCGGGGCCAAGGTAGTGGTTCCATTTTTCCCGCAAAGTCGTGATTCCGCAGCGCAAAAGCGCCACAGGGCGGGTAAACGTCAAAGGGAGAAGGGCTTGGCGGGTCCCTTCATCATCGCAAAGCAGGTATTGCATCGGAAAAAAATTTGAAAAGGTTCGAGAAATCGTCAAACAGGATGACAAAAACACAAAAAGGCGTACAAGCGGATACTGCACAAGATACAGAAACACCTCTTGCCTTGGACAAGAAGCTTCCGCTTCTTCTACGGACTCCTCTTATACGCCTGGCGGTCATAGGATATTCCCTCCTACCGCTCCAGCATGCAAAAAAGTTCGATTTTCCCGGAATCCACCATAAACCCGGGCATACCTCCGGTAATCTTCCCAAGGTTCCCTGTCCTCAAAAATTTCCTTCGTAACGAATGGAATCCATGAAAACGGCGAACGGAATCGAACAACGCTCCATGATTCCGCTCCGGAGAACGGAACCTTGCAAACCAACGGCTCCTTACTTGTTGCTCGCGGTTTTCTTTTTTTCAAGCTGCTTCTGGTACTTGCTCATGAACTTGTCCACACGACCGGCGGTATCGACCAGTTTCACTTTCCCGGTGAAGAACGGATGCGATGCGCTTGAAATTTCCAACTTCACCAAAGGATATTCGTTACCGTCTTCCCATTGGATAGTGTCTTTGGTTTGAACGGTCGATTTGCAAAGGAAAGCGTAATCGTTCGACATATCTTTGAACACGACCAAGCGGTAATTCTTCGGATGGATATCTTTCTTCATGGTAAATAACTGTATTTTAGGGGCGCAAAAGTAATATTTTATCCGGTATCTGCCAAGCTTGAAGGAAAATTTTCTTCCTGTTCTTTTTTTAGAACAGACTATCAAGGGTCTACGGAAGGTGCAACAGGAAGTCCAAGATATCAATCCCGTCGGCATAATCGCTCAAACCGGGGGATTGGGCTTGGCCGAAGTCCAATCCATTCTTCCCCACGATGCATTGGATTTCCTCTTTCCGCGCTTCCAGCAAGGCTTCCAAGGCTGCTTTGTCGCGATAATTCTCATAATAAAGCACCCCCATGGGGGAAGCCAAGGATGTCGAGGGTGCCAACAAAACCGAGCCATTGTCGAAATGCGGGTCACGGTTCACCAAAAACACAGCTTTGTGGTAATCGTAATTGTCCTTGTAGACCGGATGGAAGAGCAAAGGTCCGGAAACCGGGGAAAAAGCTTCCAGCAAGGCTTGGAAGTCGTAATTTTCCGGAACATAAAGTTTGGAGACGTTCCGGCAGCCCATGCCGAAATACGACAGGGCGTCGTCGGCCAGCAAACGGAGTTCGTCCGGACTCTCCTTCCCGTCCAGAACGGCGCAAGATGTCCGGTTCTTCCGTAACAAATGGGGATAGCGGCCGAAATAATAGGTGAAGTAGCGGAAGGTATTGCCGCTCCCGGTTGCGATGATGGCATCGAAGCCCGAAACGGTTCCCTCGGTAAAAACCACCGGGGGAAAATTTTCCGTTGCAGGGAAATACGTCCTCTCCCCTTCTTTCCTGGAAGAAAGCGTTTTTCTTTCCTCGCCGTCCCTGTCCAAGGACAATAGTTTGCCGTGCAGGAAAGGCGGTAGGAAAGGATCTTTGGAAGAAAGCTTGATTTGCAAGCCGAATCCACACAGCAGGCCGCACAGATAGTCATGGAAGCCTACGATGGGAATATTCCCGGCCATGACCAAGGCCAAGTTCCGCGCCCCCGTCCGGAGCGTGTTTCCCTCTTGGAAATAAGGCCGCAGCCAATCCTCCAATTTTTCTTTCCGCAAAGCCTCGCCCCAGGTCCGGACCGCCCTTTCCACATTGGCGGGCGTGAACACAGGATTGCGGGCCACGGCCCTTTCTTCCACGGCACGGAAAGCCGGGTCCGAGACCGCATCGCGCATATATTCCCCCAAACCGGCCAAAGCCTGTATCCGTTTTTCCAATCCGGTCCGCCACATGGCCTTCCCGGTGTTCAAATTCGTCATTTCCATCGTCTTTTTTAATAGGAGCCCGAAGGCCGGTCTTGCTGAAGGGTCAAAACGGCGCTGATGGGCCTGTGGTCGGACAACTCCCTTTTCCAAATGTCGAAACACAGGGTCTGCACACCTTCCGAACAAAGGATGTAGTCAATCCGGTAGGAAGGGAAAAAGCCGTTATAGGTTTGCCCGAATCCTTTCCCTTGTTCCACGAAAGCATCCGAAAAACCTTGTTTCCGGAGGAAGGCGTACACATAGGAAACGGGCTGGTCGTTCAAGTCTCCGCACAAAATCTGCCGGGAAGGCGTGGATGCCCTCCGCGTATCGAGCATGACCTGCTGTATCTGGCTGCATCGCAAACGGGTCGCTTCCCGCATCTTGCGTAGCATCCGGGCCGCGCCTTCCTTGTAATGTCCGGCATCGGCCACCGGCGAAGACAAGGAAGCCAAAAAGGCTTGGTCGTATTGATCGAAGCGGTTCGATGCCAGATGCAGGTTATAGACCCTCAGGGTATCCTTGCCCATCCGGATGTCCGCGTATACAGCATCGAAACCCGTAAGGCCTTCTACCCGGCCTTGGCGCAGAATCGGGAATTTGGAATAAATCCGGTTCCCGTACAAGAATCCCCGCCGGGAAACTTCGGGCCGGGTCGAATAGCGGTAGCCGGAAGCCGCCAAAAGGGAGGTAATATCGAAGCCCTTGCCCTTGGTTTCGTAGTATTCCTGGAAACAAAGGATGTCGGGAGATTGTTCCTTTACAAATTCCAAAATTCCATCCTTGATTTCCCCTTTGCCCATGATATGGTAGAAGTCGAACAGGCGGACATTGAAGCTCATCAACCTGAAGCTGTTTTCCGCTGTGCGCTCCTCCAGCCCGGCCTCGTTTCGGCCTTTGAACTGGACGGAATTGCGAAAAGGATTGTAATTGACCAAGATGCAGAACAGGAAGAACAGGCAGCGTTTCCGCAATAAACAGAGGTTGAAGATGAAAAGTAAAAAGCCCGAACATAGCAGTACCGGGAAGGCCAGGCCGCACAGGGCCGGGAGAAAGAACATTTCCGGGCTGACCCAACCGGAAAGAGCGGACAATAGCAATCCGATTCCCACCAAGGCGGCAGGAAGGAAGAGAATGAAACGCAAGAGTCCCTGTTTCTTTTTCCGTTCTTTCATGGGTTTCCAATCCGGGTGAAACCATCAGGTTTCGCTTTAGCATACTTCCGGGAGCAAGGTTCACCGGGTGTAAGAGCTCCGGCTGAACTTGTCCAAAAAGTCTTTTTCTTCCCGGCTGAGGCTTTCCTTGCCGTTCCGGGAAATCTTTTCCAACAGCCGCATGGCTTGCTCCTGTTGCTCCTGTTTGATACGGTTGTATCCCTCGTCCGTAAGGTTTTTACCGGAAAGATCGATGAAACGGGGCGTTTTTTTCTTGGAAAACAAACGTTTGAGAAATGCAAACATACAAGTCCTCATAGGGGGCAAAGGTAGTCAAAACCGGGTGCCATGCCAAGCATTTCCCTGTTTGCAGCGGGTATTTTTCCATTCCAGAGACTCCAGGAAGCTTCGGCTTGGCGGTGCAGCATATCCAAGCCGTTGGAAACCAAAGCCCCGTTCCGGGCGCAATGTTTCATGAAAAGCGTTTCTTCCGGGTTGTAAACCAAGTCGAAAGCCGAATGCTCCGGTCCAAGGCCCTCGTAGGGCAGCATGGGGCAGCCGCCTGTGTCCGGGTACATGCCCAAGCAGGTCGTATTGACCACGATGCTTATTTCCCGGGCCAGATAGCCTGCCTCTATTTGTCCGTATTGCCAGACCCTGGCAGGCTGGAAGAGCGGGGAATCCGGCATCCCGGCCCGCGGCTCGTGTCCGGAACGGCAAAGAAGGTCGTAAGGCAGGCCCCAACGGGCAAAAACATATTGGACCGCCTGCGAAGCCCCCCCGTTTCCCACCACCAAGGCTTTCTTTTCCAAGTTCCGCCGATGATGCGACAGCATGGCTTGCAAGCTTCCGGCAAAACCTACGATGTCGGTATTGTGCCCCGTCCACCGCCCGTCCGGAGCGATGCAGACCGTATTGACCGCTGCTACCGCCCGGGCCTCCTGTGAAAGCCCGTCCAAATACGGGATGATGGTTCGCTTGTAAGGTAAGGTGACGTTCAATCCCCGCAATCCTTCGCAAGACTTCAGAAAGCGGATTCCGGAGGGCAAATCCCCGAAATCGAAGTTATGGTAGCTTAGGTTCCGGTACGGCATTGACTTGAACTTTTCCTTGAAGTAAGACAATGAAAAGGAATGAACTAAAGGATGTCCTATCAAACCGAATATCTCGTTTTCCAACTTATTCCCTCCCCTTTGCTTCTGTTTCCGGATTATCCTCGTCTTCGGATCCCATCAATCCTGCCCTCCGGAGATAATCTTCGTCAGGACCGTAATAAATGTAAGGTTCCATGTCTTCCGGTTCCTCTTCCCCGAAATGAGGGGCGTACAGGTTCCGCAGGGCTAAAACCCGGGCATCATCTTCGTAAATACCTGCCATCCGGACATCGGCATCGTCCAAGGTCTGGCGGCTTCCGCAAAAGGCTTGTTGGAAAAAAGCGTAGGAATCCTCCCGCTTTCCTCCGTAGTAATAAAGAAAGGCTTTGCACAGGAAAAGCCAGTCTTCCGGATGTTGGCTCAAAGCTTCCTCTACATAATCCAAAGCTTGAGGTATTTCTCCTAAATCGCAAGCGTCCAGTACATAGGCATAAACATGGTAGCGGTATTCGGGATTCAAATCCACCGCCAGGCGGTTGTAACACATAGCTTGGGCGGCATCCCCCTTGTAATAATATGTCCGGGCGATACCCCTGTAAATCTTGGCAACGTTCTCGGTATCGTTACCCAAGGCCTCCGACTCGTACAAGGCTTGGCGCAACAGTCCCAATGCGTTCTTGAAATCGAGGTAGAAATTATGGATGACCCCCATGCGGAACAAGGCGTAGGCACGGGTTTCGGGGAATTCAAGTACCTGCCGGTAGTACGACAAAGCCTTTTCCCAATCCTCTTCCACTTCGTATTCCTGGGCAATGCGGCACCAGATGGGAATCAAATCACCCAAATCCTGGAATTCTTTCTCCATCTGGAGATAAAAAGGCAAGGGACTGTTCCCGGTGTCCACAAACGAAAGATTCCGGAATTTCCCGAACATGGATTCGTGGTCGTCCGGCTGGATGGCCAAGACGAACTCATAAGCATCCAAAGCCTGCCCGTAATCGCCAGCCGCTTCCGCCAATTCGGCCAAAAGTTTCCAATACAATGTCTTGTATGGATTATCCTTGACGATTCCCCGCACGAATTCGATGGCTTCGGAATGCAGTCCGGCTTTCAAAACCAAGTCGATGAAACGGTTGCAGGTCTCCACGGTATCCTGGGGAGTTCCTATCATCTGCCGCAGGTATTTCCAGGCTTCCGCGTTCTGTTGCCGGGCCATTTTCAAATCGGCCATCCCGATAGCCACGTCGATGGTTTCGGCTCCCTTTGCTTTGGCCTGTAAAAAGGCTTGTTCTGCTTCTTCGTATCTTGACAAAAGCTTTAAGGCATGACCTCTTATGATATATAAATCATATAGATAAGGTTCAACCTCCTCTACTTTTTCCAGCAAGGCAAGCGCTTGTTCGCAAAACCCGGTTTCCATGCTCAGCTCGGCCTGCTTGATGGCCAATTCGGCGGCTTCCGGATATTGCTTGCGTGCCAGACGGACCAGCTGCACGGCTTCGGGCAGCTGGGAACGCAAGAGCAAGGTATCTATCAAAATCACGTATTCGTCCACGTCGAAGAAGCCTAATCCGCCCTCGGCCATTTCCTTCTGGTAACGTTCCAAAAGATGCTTGGCTTCTTCGTCCATGTAATTTTCCCAGGAATCTTCCACAATCTGCCTCCTTTATTCCTTTTGGTCCCGTTGGTCCCGCCGGGGTTCCTGCTTGCCGCAGGCCTCCTCTACCAATTCTTCCGCCGCTTGGATGGCTGCCGGTTTCAATTCCCCGTTGCCGAGCATGCCGGCAATACTTTCCACATGCTCCCTCCGGTCCAAACGCTTCATGTCCGAAACGCCGACACCGTCCTTGAGGGTCTTGTAGACAAAGAAATGGGCCTCGGCGGCAGCGGCAATCTGCGGCAGGTGCGTGATGGCCACCACTTGCATGTAGCGGCTCATCTCCCGCATCATCGCAGCCACTTTCCCGGCTATCCGGCCTGATACCCCGGTATCGATTTCGTCCAGGATGAGCGTCCCGATAAAGCTTTTCCGATGGATGACGGATTTGATGGCGAGCATCAAGCGGGAAAGTTCCCCGCCAGAGGCCACCTTGGCCAATTCCTTGGGGGCGCTTCCCGGATTGGCGCTGAAAAGGAAGATAGCCTTGTCTTTTCCCGTGGGGCCGAATTGCATTTGGGGCTCCAAGACGATTTCCAAACGGGATTGTCCCATGCCAAGACGTCCCAATGCACCTACGATGGCTTCCTGCAACCGCCCGGCGGAAAGGCTTCGGGCCTGATGTAACCCGTCGGCCAAGGTCTGGAGTTCCTCTTCCATGGACGAAAGTTTTTTACGCGCCTCCTGCAAGGCTTCCGAAGAATCTTCCACTTGGGCCAGTTTCCGTTCCAGCTCCGCTTTCAAGGCTATCAGCCCCTCTTCATCCTGGACCCGATGCTTGCGTTCCAAACGGTACAATTCATCCAAACGTTCCTCATATTGCCCTTTCAAGGCCGGGTCGTCCAGATCTTCCTCGCTCCACCTTTCCAAATCCCCGCTCAAATCGGCCAATTCCACCAACAGGCTGTCCCATCGTTCCAGGCTCTCGTCAACCCCTTTGTGATACGGGGCCACTTTTCTCAAGGAACGGACCATGCTTTCGAGCCTCGACCGGAGGGAAAATTCCTCGGTGTCCAAGACGGAAACGGCTTCCGAGAGCGTTTCTTTGAGCTGTTCCCCGTGGGAAAGGCGTTCCAAAGCTTCTTCCATCGCCTCTTGTTCCCCGGGCTTGGGATCGAACTTTTCCAATTCCTCCCAAAGGAATTGCCAATAATCCTCTTCCTGCCGCCCGCGGGCCACCTTGGCTTCCAGACGCTCCACCTCCTGCCTGACTTTCCCGTAGGCCGAATAGGCCTGCTGGTAGCGGAGAGGTAAAAGATTGTCGTCCAGATAACTGTCTATCAGATTCAATTGAAAAGCCGAAGTATTCAACGTCAAAGTTTGATGCTGGGAATGGATATCGACCAGACCCGAGGCGACTTCCTTCAAAAGCGTCAAGGTGACGGGGGTATCGTTTACAAAGGCCCTGGATTTCCCGTTCGGCAGGATTTCGCGCCGCAAGACCAGGATTCCGTCCTCGATGTCGAAAGCCGGGGCCTCTTCCTCGTTTTCCGTGGTGGCAAAACGTTCCATGTCCATGCCTTGGACGTTGAAACGGGCCTCGATGGCACATTTCTTGCTTTTGTCGAACAAGATGCCGCTATCGGCCCTTTGCCCCAAAACCAAACCCAAGGCTCCGAGCAGAATGGATTTCCCGGCCCCGGTTTCCCCCGTAATGACACTGAAACCCTCGGCCCAATCCACCTCCAACGAACGTATCAAGGCATAATTCCTTATGCTCAAATGTTGCAACATCTCTTTTTCCTTTGAATCGCGGATTCCCTGAATCGTGAAAATCGTGGACTCCGCCTGGTCGAACCGGAATCCCTACCGGGAAACCGAAGCCCCGGCTCCAGACATGATTTTCTTGTAAGTGTCTATTTTTGAAGGTTCTATATCGATAAACAAATCGGTAGCCCGTTGCTTTTCGTCCTGGGCGGCCGGTTGGTAGATGTTGACCAATTCGTCGGCACGGGATTCCATGAACAACTGCACGCAAGCCAGTCCGCCGGTCTTGCGCTTGTTCAAGTCACGGATCTGTTCCATGGCTTGCAAGATGTTGGTCCGGGCGGTTGCCGGGTCGTCGAACATCATGTCCATACCCAAGCGGTAATAACGGTAAAGCGCTTCATGGATGGCCTCGTAATTGCCGTTGTTATAACTGTCGGCAATCCAATACCGGTTGTTGTCGTTCCGTTCGGAGGAACGCCAACCTTCCTCCGCGAAAGATTGGGCCTGCATCACGATGTTCTGGGCTTGGGTGTAGAAAATGCTACCGCCATCGGGAGCGAAGGAATCGAAGTAGTTCCCAAGGATGATATAAACATAAAAAGCCATCGTGGCGGTCAGATTGGAACCAATGCTGTTATCGGTGTAATTCAAGGGGTCGTTTTTCATGTATCGGAACGATAAATCCCTATCTATCAAGTTGAACACCGTACTGGAATAGGTGGACTTGAAGCAAGGCCTGCGCAACTGGACGGAGAGGTAGGCCTTCATTTGTCCCGTATTGCTGTTGTATTCCTGGATATCAAGTGTCATGGAGCAAGGGATGCGTTCCTGGGACTGGAAACGCATCTTGGTCCAGCGCCGGTTGTTGACAAATTGGTTCAAAGCCTTGGACAAGTCTTCGAACACCGTCTTGTCTCCCGAGGTTATCTTGGTGGAAACCACGTTCAACGTACAGTTCAGTTCCTGGGCCCGGGCCTCGTTCCGGATTCCCGGCATGCTTGCTCCCAAGAAGATGAAGAGCAGCAAGATTCTCATATTCCGTTTCAGCATCATAACAAACTTGAGGAAAACCGTCTTTCGACAAAAATCAAAGGTACCAAAAAAAACATACGCGGCAAAGAGGCTCGTCAGGAACTTTTGCGGAGTGGAGTTTTGCGGAACCTTTCAAAAATCGTTTCGGGGAACCGGAAAGACAAATCCACGTTGGAGGAGGAAGGCTGGACAAGATTGCTTGGAATCAGTCCAAAATTTCTTGATTCAGGAAAAAGGGTGCGGTTTCTGGATTTGGCTCATCGAAGGCCATCTGGGGCCTTTTTTACGTTTTTCACGTCTGGCTCGGCTATCCTTTTTGAAAACGTTGCACAAAAGATAGTGCAAGCCGGATGCAGGAGAGAGACCCAAAAGTCGGCTTTCCAATAGAGAATCCGCGTTAGAATGTGTCCTATCGAGGATCCGTTGTCGAAAATCATCCTTTGAGCCACCCGAGGCGCAGCCTGTCTTCGCCCCCCAATTCCTCGAAATCCCTTCCCGATAACCTAAACAAACAAATCTAAACAGCTTCTAACAAAGCAGGAACGTAATCCAGGATATCGGAGGCTACTTCTTCCTTGGATTTCAAGGACTGGGGCACCACATTGCCTTTCCTGTCGACCAAAGTGACTTGGTTCGTGGCACAAGCGAAACCTGCTCCCGGGTTCCGCAGGCTGTTGAGGACAATCAAATCAGCATTCTTGCGTTCCAACTTCTGCCGGGCGTTCCCAAGTTCGTTCTCTGTTTCCAAGGCGAAACCGACCAGAATCTGGTCCGCTTTTTTTGTCCGGCCCAAAGAAGCCAAGATGTCCTTGGTCTTTTGCAGGGCAAGGAGCATCCCATCCTCCCCTTTCTTTATTTTCTGATCGCTGACCTCCACCGGGCTGTAATCCGCTACGGCTGCCGAAAGGATAGCCAAATCCATTTCCGGCCAAAGTTCCATGGATGCTTCATACATCTGGGAAGCCGTCTGCACCGGAAGCAGGCGGTAAGGGGCGAAACGAGGATGGCAAGACCCTGGTCCGGAAACAAAATAAACCCGGGCTCCCCGCAAGCTCAGTTCGTCGGCAAGGCAACTTCCCATCAAACCGGAAGAATGGTTGCTCAAAAAGCGTACCGGATCCAAGGCTTCCACCGTGGGACCGGCGGTCAAAAGCACCTTTTTGCCTTCGTAGAACGACCACCAATCCGGACGGGCGTTTCGGGCGCATGGCGTTTGCGATGATATTGCGGAGGCCCCGGAATTTGTTCCGGCTTCGTTCCGGCAGAAATGCCGGCAAACCCAAGCCGTATAGGCGAAAAGGGTCTCGGCTTCCGGCATCCTCCCCTCGCCCCGGGTCCCGCAAGCCAAATCGCCGCAATCAGGTTCCATCACGAACACGCCCCGGTCCTTGAGCAGATTCAGATTGGCCACGGTGGCCGGATTACGGTACATGCGGGTGTTCATGGCCGGAACCACGACAACCGGCTTGTCGAAAGCGTTGAACAAAGTCGTCAACGCGTTGTCTGCGATTCCGCAAGCGAATTTCGCCAAAGTGTTGGCGGTTGCCGGTGCCACGACGAGCAAATCGGCCCAATCGGCCAAGCTCACATGGGCCGTCTTGAATTCGTTCTTAGGAGAGAAAAGCCCGGAATACAGCGGGTTCCCACTCAAGGTTTCCACGCTCAAAGGCGTGACGAACTCCAAGGCCGCCGGTGTACAGACACATTTCACCTCCGCTCCGGCCTTGACAAAAAGGCGAATGAGGGAGAGGCTTTTGTAGGCGGCAATACCGCCGCTCAAGCCCAGCAGGATTTTTTTTCCTTTCAATGCGGCCATCGCTTAATCGGGAAACGCGGAAAATTACAGTGTTTGTTCCAAAGAGTCTTCTTTCTCCGGGCGTTTGAAGCACAAAGTCCCGTCCAAAAGTTCCTGGGTGGCCACCAAGCTCGGCTTGGGCAGTTGTTCGTAGTAACGGGCAATCTCGATTTGTTCCCGGTTCTCGTAAATTTCCTCGATGCCTTCCCCGCTGACCACTTGGGAGGAAAATTCGGAAATCTTGTTAACCAATTCCTGACGCAAGGCCGATGAAATCTGGTTGGCACGCTTTGCCAAAATTACCACGGTTTCATAAATGTTGCCCGTTTCCTTGTCGAAAGTGGAAAGGTCGCGGGTTATGGCCTCATGACTGGCTTTGATTTTTTTGTAATCCATTGTATTTTATTGTTTTCAAAAGTTCAACGCAAAACCCGCCCTTGCTTCCGCATGTTTGGGAAACCTGGGGGGACTTCTCAGATATGTTTCCGTGATTCCTCCACGTACTCTTCCACCAAGGGGCGGTAAGGAGATTCCGAATAGGTTCGCAAAAACAATTCGTAAGCATCCAAAACTTTCTGGTAACGTTCCTGTTGGTGCGAAGCGAAGCTATTCTTGGCATACAAATAGCGGCTCTTTATCATCAGGAACATGGCTTGCTCCCGGTCGGGCGACTCGGGATATTCGCGTAAGAAATTGTTATACGAAATGGAAGCCGCGTTATACAACCCCCGTTTGTAATACATCCCGGCAATCTGGAAGGCTTTCGTGGCCAATTTCTGACGCATTTCCCCAATCAGGCGGCTGGCTTCTTCCACCCGGCGGCTGTCAGGATAGTAGTTGATATAAAGTTGCAACTGTTTGATGGCTTCCTTGGTCGCAGTCTGGTCCAATCGGTAGTCGGGCGACTCCAAGGTCTTGCAATAGGCCGACATGTAGGTCACCTCCTCGGTATGGCTCCCGTTGGGGAATTGCCGGGAAAGCGATCGGAAATAGTAAGCGGCCATGAAATAATCCTTGTCATAAAAATAGGAATAGGCCAAGTTGTAGAGCACACCTTCCAAGGCATCCTTTCCCCGGAAAAGGGGCAAGAGCTCCTCGAACAAGGAAATAGCCCGTTTGTAGTCCTGCTTGTCGTAAGCCTTGACCGCGAAATCGTAACGGTCCTCTACCGTACCTTGCTTGAGGACCTGGTTGTACTCCTTTTGATAGGCGCAGCCGCTCAACAGCAATACGCTAACAACCAAGGAAATATATTTCAGTTTGCCGCAAAACATCTTGCGAAGATACAAAAAGCCGGGAAATTTGCGAAATATGTTTTTCCTGCCGTATCTTCGTGCCTTGTTCCAAAGGGAATCCGACATGGGAAAAATCGTTTATTGCATCCAAAGCCTTCGTTTGAGGACCCTGCCACTCTCGGTTTCAGGCATCATCCTGGGAGGGGCCCTTGCCGCCAGGAAGGGGATGTTCTCCTGGCCGGTCTTCGTGCTGGCGCTTCTGACCACGCTCAGCCTGCAAATCTTGAGCAACCTTTCCAACGACTTGGGGGACATGCGCAAAGGCACCGACAACGCACAGCGCTTGGGTCCCGCCCGGGCCTTGCAATCGGGAAAGCTCACGCCCCGCCACTACCATGTCATGATTGGATTGTCCGCTTTGGCAGCCGCCGTTTTTGGCATCAGTCTGATTTATGCGGCATTCGGATGTCTTTTTTGCAAAAACGGCTACCTTCTCCTCGGCAGCGGGGCTTTGGCCCTGTCAGCAGCCATGGCTTACACCTTGGGGCGCAAGCCTTACGGGTACCGGGGCTTGGGCGACCTCTTCGTCTTCCTCTTCTTCGGGCTTTTGAGCACCTGCGGTTCCTATTTCCTGATGCGGCCCGAACCAGCAGAACTCCTCCTGATCCTTCTCCCCGCCTCTTCCATCGGTTTTTTCAGCACGGCAGTCTTGAACGTGAACAATATGCGGGACATGGCCAACGACAAGGCTTGCGGGAAAATGACCGTGGCGGTCCGGCTCGGAATCGCCAAAGCCAAGGTTTACCACTCCCTCCTGATTAAAGGCGGTTGGGTCCTGATGATAATCTACACCTTCCTGAGCTTCAGCTCGGTTTGGAACTTCCTTTACCTTTTGTCCCTGCCGCTCTTCCTATTGCATATGCGCCAAATCGGATCTCGCCAAGGGCGGGATTTGGACCCACAGCTCCGAGTCCTTTCCATTTCCACGCTGGTATTCTGCATCTTGGCCGCCATCGGCTTCCAGGCATAATCCGGAACCATCCTGGATTACCGGCATCCCGCCTTATCCCAAAGCTTCCTGTTTCACGAATCCGTCGTTCTCCCCGCCGGACTTGTCGGCCACGTACAGGAAGACGATGCCCAGAGAGAGGCTGGTTCCTCCTACTTTCCCGAAACCGGCATCCTGCAAGCTCTTGCAAAAATCCTTGGGCGGCGGGAAATCCTTCACGCTTTCGGGCAAGTAGGCGTATGCTTTCCGGTTTCCGGAGACCAAGCCTCCCACAAAAGGTAGAATCTTGTTGAAATAAAAAAGGTAGACAGCCCGGAAAAGAGGATTCCGGGGCAAAGAGAACTCCAAGACAATCAAGCGTCCGCCCGGCTTCAAAACCCGGTAGAGTTCGCGTAAACCCTTGTCCCGGTCTTCAAAATTCCGCACCCCGAAGGCCACGGTGGCCCCCGAAAAGACCTCGTCCTCCAAATCCAAAGCCTCGCAAGCCCCTTGGCGGAAATGAATCCGGCCTTCCAACCCGGCTTTCCGGACCTTTTCCTGGCCTATCTTCAACATTTCTTCCGAAATATCCATGCCCAGGACCTGCTTGACCCCGGCATGGACAGCCTCCATCGAAAAATCGGCCGTACCGCAAGCCATGTCCAGCACGTATTCCTTATGCCGCTCTTCCAAACAACGAATCGCTTTCCTGCGCCAGAGCTTGTCTATCCGGAAGGAAAGCAAATGGTTCAGGAAATCGTAATCCCCCGCGATGCGGTTGAACATGTTCCTTGCTTGTTCTTGTTTCGCCATAGGTGTCGCTCCTCCTCGTTCTCGTCAACCTTCCACAATCTCGGAAAGTTCCAGCCAACGGTCTTCCAAACGGGAAAGTTCTGCCAAGACTTCCCCGATACGGGCGGAAGCCTGGCTGATTTTTTCCGGGTCGGTTTCCTGACCCGAGAGCACGGCTTCCAATGCCTTCTTCTCTTCTTCCAGGACCGGAATCCGGGCATTGAGTTCCTCGTACTCCCTCTTTTGCTTGAACGTGGCCCGGATCTTTTCCGTCTGACGGGCTTCCTTCTTGTCCTCCAAGCGCTTGGACTCCTTTTCTTTCCGTCCTTGCAACTGGCCTTGCCGGATTTCGGCCGCCTTCTTTTCCTTGTATTCCCCGTAGGTCCCGTACCAATCCTTTATTTTTCCATCTCCCTCGAAAACGAAGAGGTGGTCGGCAATATGGTCCAGGAAACTCCGGTCGTGGCTTACCATCAATACGCAGCCCTGGTAATTTTCGAGGAAATCCTCCAGCAACATCAAGGTGTAAACGTCCAAGTCGTTGGTCGGCTCGTCCAAAATCAGGAAATTGGGATTGGACATCAGGGTTCTGATCAAATAGAGGCGCCTGCGTTCTCCCCCGCTCAGATTGGAAAAGTAATTGTATTGGGTCGTGGGTTCGAATTGGAAGTAATTCAGGAATTGCGAAGCCGAAATTTCCCGGCCATCCTGCATCTTCACCACTTCGGCCACTTCTTTCACGATGTCGATGACCCGGCGGTCTTCCCGGTCGGGCAAGCCGCTTTGGGCGTAATAGCCGAACTGTACCGTATCCCCGACGATAATCCGCCCCGAAGAGGGTTTGAGGTTTCCCGTGAGCAAGTTCAAAAGCGTCGATTTCCCGATGCCGTTCCGGCCCACGATGCCGATTTTCTCCCCTTTTTTGAACGTGTAGGAAAAATCATCGATCAGTTTCCGCCCTTCGTATTCCATGCAAAGGTTGTAGACTTCCAGGATTTTACCCCCTAAGCGGCGGCTTTGCACGCCCAGTTCCGGGACCGTTTCGTCCAAACGTTTCATGGCCTTTTCCTTGACTTCGGCGAAGGCATCCTTGCGGGCCTTGGCCTTGGTTCCACGGGCCGAGGGCATGCGGCGCATCCATTCCAGCTCGCGGCGGTAGATGTTCCGGGCTTTCTCTACCTCGGCCCTTTCCAGGCTTTCCCTTTCGGCTTTCTTTTCCAGAAAGTAGGCATAGTCGCCCTTGTAGGTATAGACTTTCCCGTTATCGATTTCCAGAATCTTGCTGCATACATGGTCGAGGAAGGTCCGGTCGTGGGTCACCAACAGCAAGGACAATTGCTGGCGGCTCAGAAAGTCTTCCAGCCACTCGGTCATTTCCATGTCGAGATGGTTGGTCGGCTCGTCCATCAACAGGAGGTCGGCTCCTTCAATCAATACCTTGGCCAAGGCCGCTTTTTTCTGTTGGCCTCCGGAAAGCTCGCCCATCTTCTGGTCGGTCTTGGGCAATTGCAGCCGGAAAAGGACTTCCTTCACCTTTTCCTCGATGTCCCAGGCCTGGAGTTGGTCCATGCGGGCCATGGCGGCATCCAAACGGTTTTGCAAGGCTGGACTAGGAGCTTTTTCCATCGCCCAAAGGACTTCCTCGTATTCACGGGAGGCTTGGACGGCCAAGCTGTCGCCCGAAAAGACGAAATCCAGGATGCTTTCCTCGGGGTCGAACACGGGATTCTGCGGCAGGTAATCCATACGGATACCTTTATGCAAGGTCACTTCCCCGCTGTCGGGCAATACTTTGCCGGTGATGATATTGAGCAGGGTCGTCTTCCCGGCCCCGTTCTTGGCCACCAAGGCGGCTTTTTCCCCTTTTTCCAGGCCGAAGCCCAAACCGGAGAACAAATGCTTCTCCCCGAAGGTCTTGCTCAGGTTTTCTATGGATAGATAGTTCATGCTGTTTGCTCGGTTTGCGGATGACAGGAATTTGAACCGGCGCGAACCGGGTCTTGCAAGCCTTTGTCCGCGAAATCTTTATTCCTGTTCCGGGACTGCCGTTCCGGATGCCGGTATCGTGTCCTGCACGAAAGGATTGGAGAAATTGGGATTCCGGATGAATTCCTCGTCGCTCAAAGTCAGGAGGAAAGCCTTCAGGCAGGCTTTTTCGTCCGGGGTCAACTGCACGCCCCCGTCGTTCACGTGGTGCATCAAAGGACTGATATAAGGCGAATAGTACACGTTTTCACTGTATTGGTCAATCACTTCGTCCAAGGTGGAAAAACGCCCGTCGTGCATGTACGGGGCCGTGTACTCGATATTGCGCAGGCTGGGAACCCGGTAGGCACCCCGGTCGGAAGTCGCGCCCGTGACCGAGAAACGGTCGTAAGGGTCGTTGAAAGCCGTTTCGGGATCCAAACCATTGATTAAGATGTCATAAGTAGTGAACAAGACATTCCCGCTCCCGCCATGGCAATGGAAACAATCCGCCCCTTCCTCGGTCGTGAACAGGACGTATCCCCGGAGTTCTTCCGCCGTGAGCTGGGCTTCTCCCCGCAGGTAGCGGTCGAATTTGGAATCCCCCGAAACCAAGGTGCGGATGAACTGGGCAATGGCTGAGGCAATCCGGTCGAAAGTAACGGTCTCCGAACCGAAGGCATCCTCGAACAAAGGCGGATACATCGGAATGGCTGCAATCCGTTTGACAATCGAATCGGCATGGCCGGCGAACTCGGTGGAATCGAGCAAGGTGGCCTTGACCAAGTCTTCGAGGTTGGCCGAGGGATATTCGCGCGAACCGTTCCAGCCGAAATACCGGGTATTGTAGGCCAAGTTGATTAGCGGCAGCATGGCATGGGCGGTCGTCATGCCCCGTATGCCCTGCATCTTGCCGTCCACCAGCAACGGATTGTCAAGCCCCGACTCGAAGGAATGCTCCTGCACATGGCAGGAAGCGCAACTGAGCATGGAGTCGGCCTGGTAGCGCCCAGTCAGACGTATATCGTAAAAAAGGTAACGGCCCAAAGCCACGCCCTGGGTCGAAAGCCGGTTGTTGTCCGGAATGTTGGTCCGGGTGGGGAAATACTCGCGTTCCTCCAAATCGAAGTAAGAAGGCTCGAACACCCGTTCCGGTTTGCCTTGGCCGCAAGAAGAAAGGCCCAAGGCCAAGCTTCCTCCTACGATGCTGAGGCAGGCGTAACGCCACAAGTTCCGTCTTTTTTCCATTTTTTCTCCTTTTCTTTCCGTCATCTTCCCATCCCGGCAAACTCGGCGGTGTGTCATAATGAGCAATCTGCTTCGTTGCTATGGTGCTACCGAAAACAGGCTGCACCTCGGCCAAACTCAAACCGT
>CALUNB010000043.1 GCA_944321885.1 uncultured Bacteroidales bacterium
CTTTCGCTATCTTTGACTGTCGTCGAAGATCGGATGCGGTTCGGCATAGCCAAATTGGAAACTGCGTTTCCATTTGTCTCTGCGCTCACCTTTCGCTATCTTTGTCCTATCGGCGAAGATAGCTTGGTCTCGGCATAACTCGAACTGCGTTCGGCTCTGCGCTCGACTTTCGCTATCTTTGACTGTCGCCGAAGATAGCTTGGTCTCGGCATAGCTCGAACTGCGTTCGGCTCTGCGCTCGACTTTCGCTATCTTTGTCCTACCGTTCTCTGCCACTACACTTCAAGTGAGGGTGGCCAACAAAAAACAAAGGCATGAAAGAAATCCAGATGGTGGATCTCCAATCCCAATACAAACACATCCGGAGAAAAATCCGCAAACGGGTCAAGAACGTCATCAAACATTCGGCTTTCATCAACGGGGACGAGACAAGGATTTTCCAGCAAAACCTGGCACACTACCTTGGCATCCACCATGTCATCCCTTGCGCCAACGGGACGGAAGCCTTGCAAATCGCCCTGATGGCCTTGCCCTTGGAGGAAGGCGACGAGGTCATCATCCCCGCTTTCACGTTCATATCGGCGGCGGAAACGGCAAGCCTGCTTGGACTGAAGCCTGTCTTCGTGGACATAGACCCGCAAACTTTCGTCATGGACCCCAAGCGGGTGGAGCAAGCCATCACCTGTAAGACCAAGGTCATTATTCCCACCCATCTCTTCGGCCAATGCGTGGACATGGGTGCCATCATGGAAATCGCCGAGAAATACAAGCTGTATATTGTCGAGGATGCCTGCCAGTCCTTAGGGGCCGATTACATCCTGCGGGAAGGTTCCGGCCAATTGCAAATGGGCCCCTTCACCTACGATTACCGCTGCACCGACAAAGGTATCCGGAAAAAGGCGGGAACCATCGGGCATATCGGGTGCACCTCGTTCTTTCCCAGCAAGAACTTAGGATGCTACGGCGATGGAGGGGCCATTTTCACCGATGATGACGACTTGGCGGCAAGGATGCGCCAGCTGGCCAACCACGGTTCGACAAAGAGGTACAACCACCGTTGCATCGGACTCAACTCCCGCTTGGATTCCGTCCAAGCCGCCGTACTCAACGTGAAGCTGCCCTATCTGGATTACTACAACCGGAAGCGTCAGGAAGCGGCGGCATTCTACGACCGGGCTTTCATCAGCTGCATGCAGCTCAAAGTGCCCGTGCGCTGCCAATATTCCACGCATATTTTCCATCAATACTGCCTTCTCTGCCGCAGCGAACGGGAACGCAACGCTTTGCGGTTCCACTTGGAAAACATGGGGGTTCCGACCCGGGTTTATTACCCCAAGCCCTTGCATTTGCAGGAAGCTTTTGCGTACCTTGGCCACAAAGCCGGGGATTTTCCTGTTTCGGAGGACATTTGCAAGAGAATCATCGCCATTCCCATGCACACCGAGCTGTCTGCAAAGCAACTCCGCTACATTAGTAGTGCAATACTGGATTTTTTTGATTAACTTCGCGGCTCTTTTGGCCGGGTTTCCTCAAAAACGCAAACGGCACATCGGTGCGTGAACCTTGGATTCCGTTTCCCTGCCAAAAACCAAGGCCCCGTAGTTCAACGGATAGAACGGAAGTTTCCTAAACTTTAAATAGCAGTTCGATTCTGCTCGGGGCTACCAAGAAAATAGCGGCTTCCGGGGCCGCTTTTTTATTTCATCGCAATAAGAAGCTGTTTAAAATTTTTACAATCCTGAAAAGAATGGATTTTCAGGGGGCGGTTTCAGGATTTTGTTTGCCCATCGGGGGCTATTTCGGGTCTTGCTTGCGTTTTTCACGTCAGATAGCCCGGCTATCCTCCTTTGAAAAACGCGGCACCATCCCTCGAAATCCCCTCCCGATGGCCTAAACAACCAATTTTAAACAGCTTCCAAAATTCACCCGACCAGCAAGCAAAACCAAAGGCTGAACAGGCCGGCTTTGGCAAAGAGGACGTTCCTCCGGGACAGGCATCGCAAAGCAAAAAGCAAGAAAGCATAGAACAGGATGACCGACAGCAGGGAAAGGGAAAAATTCCCCACAGCCATCGGCCAACGGGAGACTTCCAAGGCAAAGCCGTCCATCAAACGCAAAACCCAGTCCAAGGGATAAACCAACCAAAGCGCCAAGTTTTCCCCTATCAAGGACAGGGCGGCCACCGCGATACCCAAAGGCAAGGCGATATTGCCCAAAGGGACTGCCACCCAATTAGCCAATAGGAAATAGGTGGAGAAGGTCCCGAACACATGCAAAATGACCGGGAACGTGGCCAACTGGGCCGAAAGGGAAACCGCTGTCAACTCCCAGAACATGCGCCCCAAACGGGATTTCGGCTTAAAAACCTTGACCACCAAAGGGTTGAACAACACCAAACCTGCCACGGCCAAATACGACAACAAAAAGCCCAAATCCCACAACATGCCAGGGTCCACCACCAAAAGGAACAAAGCCGAAGCCGCCAACGAACGCAAGGTGGAGACATCCCGCCCCATGCAACGCCCCAAGGCGACGAAACTCGACATGCAGGCCGCCCGTACCACCGAGGCGCACAAGCCTGTCAGCAAGGAATACCCCCAAACAGCCGACAACATCAAAGCCAAACGCAACCAACGCTGCCACGGTCTTTTTCCTAAGAAACGGAACAGAAACGCCAGCAAACAGGCAAAAATGCTCAAGTGCATGCCCGAAACCGCCAAGATATGCACGATACCGGCATCACGGTAGGCTTCTTCCACCGCGTCCTCGCCCCGGACACCCAATACCAAGGATTTTGCCACCGCCAATTCGCTGCCATCCAAGACACTGCGGTCCAAAAAATCGCAAATCCGATCTTGCAAAGCGGAGGCCTGACGGAAAAGCCTCTCCCGGAGCGACAAACGCTCCGGAGCATCAAGCAGGTACCCGCCCCGGGCCAGGAACATTTGCGCGTAAACCCCTTTCTTGGCCATGAAAGCCCCGTAATCGAAATATTCCCCGTCCTTTCCCGTGAAACCTTCTATCGGGCTCAAACGCCCCTTGGCCCAAAGCCGGTCTCCATGACGGACGGAAGCCGCCAAGGTGTCGCCCTTGGGAAGATAAACCTGGACCAAACCCCGCATCTCCCGCCAAACGGAGTCGATGCCCCCGGCCACCACCTCCATCTTGACCCGATAGGTTTTCGCCCGTTCTTCAGCCTCGCCCCGGCTTTCCAGGAGATAAACCTCTTGGACCGGCACGTTCAGATAATGCTTGGAATCCCAGACCGGATCCTGGAACCCCATCCTCAATCCGCCCAAAAGCAAAGCCACCCAATAGAGCAACCCTCCCTTGGCCCAGAAACGCTTCAGGAGAAACGGAACCAGGATAACCGGCAAGGCCAAGCCTGCCACCCAGCCGAAAAGAAAAAGGCTTGCCGAAGACAACAGCAAGCCCGAGACGTAAGCAACCAAAAAGAAATAAACCGGATGGTCCCCGCGAAGCCCCACGGGCTCAATTTCCTGGTTTCCCGACCGGAAGCTCCTCCAAGGTCTTGATGGACACGCCCGTGTAGTAATGCTTGATTACGTCCTCCACCGTGTAACCTTGTTCAATCATCCTCACCACTCCTTCCTGGCTAAGGCCCACGCCATGGCCATAACCGCGTCCTTCCAGCACCACTTCCGTGCCTTCCGTCCTGACGGAAAAAAAGCTCGAACGCAACTTCAAATCGGTCCGGATATCCTTGAGGGGGATTCCCCCGGCAAAACAAGCTTTCCGTTCCGGTTGGGAGAAAGTCAAGGCGCTGTCCCGCATCCTGGCGTTCCGGACAGGGTAATCGTAACGGCTCTCCAAAAAGCCCAACCATTCCGAACGCGGCATGCGTTTTTCCCAAACGGCATTCTTCATCGACAAGGAGAAAGTGTCCTCCACCGAACGCAAATAACTCACCGGCGCGTTCCAGACATCCTCCGAATTGGCGGTCTGCCCGCCCGAATTGGAATGGAAGGCCGCCGTAATCAGGTTGTCGCGAGAATCCACAATCACCTGCCCTGCCGACTGCACGGTGGCGGTAAGTATGACCGGGGTATTGTTGCGGCTATGGTACACTTGGCAATGCACCCCGTCGCAGAGGTTGAAGCCTTCCTCGTCGTGCCGGTGCATGTTGCTCATGGCATAGGTCCGGGAGATAATCGCCTGTACCTTGAAAAAATCGGTCTTGTCACTCACCCCCCTTACTTCCGACTGCACCACCCCGCCCACGTAATTCTCCAAATCCACATGGTTAATCAGGAACAAAGAGGATTTTTCCACGCTCACATCCAGATGGTCGTCGTAATAACGGACCAATGTCTTGCCGTCCTTCTCCACGCGCAGGCCGAAAATAGCCTTCAAACCGCTGCCTTCAAAAATCAGGTTATAGAACGAACCCAACGAACGCCCGCCTTGTTCCACGGCAATCTTCTCCCCTTTCACCTTCAACACCACCGACTCGCCCGTGGCCAAATCCCGGATTAGCTTGCGCTCCCCGTCATACACATGGTAATCGCCCAATTCCGCCGTGAAGCTCATCTCCGGACAGGCTTGGTCGGAAAAGACCCGGACCGACACATCGGCCGCCGAAACCCGGAACAGTATCCCGGCCATAAAAATCCACAGGGCAAACATCAATTTTTTCATCTTCTATCCCCTTATACGCTTGAATTCTGAAATTATCGAAGCGGCGAC
This sequence comes from uncultured Bacteroidales bacterium, assembly GCA_944321885.1. Lineage (GTDB taxonomy): Bacteria > Bacteroidota > Bacteroidia > Bacteroidales > P3 > Pullibacteroides. Next base: position 4,708 of record CALUNB010000043.1, read on the forward strand.
CCGGTCCGAGGTTCCACCGTTCCCCATTACTTGCTTCAGCTCGGCAAAATCCCGAAGTTGGTTTCTCCGCTCTTCCGTGTTGCTGGCAATCTTCCGGATTTCCCACAACAGACGATTGACCGTGAAATCCTTTTGCAGGAGCTCCACCACCACCGGACGGTCCATAATCAGGTTCACCAACGAAATGAAACGCACCGACTTGTTGACAAACAGGCGCCCCAGATAGTAAGTCAACGCCGAAGTCTTGTAACATACCACTTCCGGGACTCCGAACAAAGCCGCCTCCAAGGTGGAAGTCCCCGACTTGATTATCCCCACTTCAGCCATCGAGAACAATTCGTAAGTATGGTCGTACACGAGATCCATCATCGGGTAAGGACGCAAATACTCCCAGTACAGGGAATCGGGAATGTTGCGAACCCCCGCCACCACGTAGCGGAAACGGGGTTCTTGGTAAGCTGCCTCCAGCATCAAGGGTAATATCCGCCGGATCTCCTGCTCGCGGCTTCCGGGCAGGATGACCGCGATGGGCCGGATGTCCACGTCCTGGAACTTCCGGAGGAACTCCTCATCGGGTTTGTAGGCCAGCAAGGCATCCACCAAAGGGTTCCCCTCGAAATGCGCCTGGACCCCGTAGGCTTCGTAGAATTTGCGTTCGAACGGCATCAAGGTATAAACCGCATCGGTGTATTTCTTGAGTTTCTTGATGCGGCCCGTCCGCCAAGCCCAGACCTGGGGCGCGATATAATAGAACACCTTGTAACCTTTCTTGTGGGCGTAGCGGGCCATGGGCATGTTGAAACCCGGATAGTCGATCAGGATAACCATGTCGGGCCGGTAGGTGTCCATGTCCTTGCGGCAAAACCGGAAATTCGACAGTATGGTTCCCAGGTGCATGACAACTTCCGCGAAGCCCATGAAGGCCAAATCCTTGTAATGTTTGACCACGGTCGCACCCTGCGCCTGCATCAAATCCCCTCCCCAGCAACGGAAATCCGCTTGAGGGTCCTGGGTCTTCAAACTCTTGATCAAGTTTGCCCCGTGCATGTCGCCCGAAGCTTCCCCGGATATGATATAGTATTTCATGGCTTCTTTTATTTATCAGTCTTCGAAAGGTTCCTCTTCCCGGAGATCTTCTCCCGGGAACCGAGCTTGCCGGATTCCGGCTTCGGCTTTGACCTCGACAACGAAGTGGATTTTCCGCTCCCTGCCTTTCCGGCAACGACGACGGTTGTCTTCTTCCGGGATGCCGGTTTCCTCTCTTTCGTTTCTCCAAAATCCAACACGCCTCCGTTTCCCCCTCGGACATTTTCCTTAAAGTAAGGGCAAAGCGCGGAAAGCCCGCATTCCCCGCATTTCGGATTCCTCGCCGTGCAGACATAACGTCCGTGCAAAATCAGCCAGTGATGGGCTTTGCCGAGCATTTCTTCCGGAATATGGGCTACCAACTGCTTTTCGGTTTCCAAAGGTGTCTTAGACCCTTGGGTCAAGCCCAAACGAGCCGAAACCCGGAACACATGGGTATCGACCGCCATGGCCGGCTTGTCGAAAATGACCGAGGCGATGACGTTGGCCGTCTTGCGCCCCACGCCCGGCAAACGCATCAGATCTTCCACCGTATCAGGAACTTTGCCTCCGAATTCGGATTGCAACATCTTGGCCATCCCCAAAAGATGGGCCGCCTTGTTGTTCGGATAGGAAATCGACTTGATGTAGGAATAGATTTCTTCCTGGTCGGAACGGCTCATGCTGAGCGGGTCCGGGAAACGGGCCAGCAAGGCCGGCGTGACCATGTTGACCCTCTTGTCGGTGCATTGGGCCGAAAGAATCACGGCCACCAACAATTCGTATGCGTTCTTGTAATGGAGCTCGCTTTTGGCAAAGGGATTGTTCCGGGCGAACCAATCCAAAACCTGCCTGTAATGCTCTTCTATGTCTTTTGTTTGCATCAATCCTTTTGTTTTATCTGTCCGGAACGCCTGACCCGGGTTCTTATGAACCCGCTTCCATCTGTCCGGAAACACGAAGGTGTGCCGAAATAAAATTTTTCATAGTCCCTTCGCGGTGTGTCAGAATGGGTGAGATGCAAGGCGCTGAGAGCGAGAACGAAGGAGCGTACTGTTGCTGCTCCGCAGCGAGCGCAGTGCAAACCGAGAGCCGAACCAAACCGGCACGGTTTGAGTTTGCTTTCCAGCGAACGCAGGCTACGTCTCAGCATAGCCAAAACAAGTTTTGTCTCTGCCTTCGACTTGCACTGCTTTTGGCCGAGGTGCAGCCTGTTTTCAGTCGCACCAAAGCAACGAAGCCAGATTGCCCATTATCACACACCGCCACCTAAAACGCCACCGTGAACCCCAAGCTCACGTTCAAGGTCTGGAAATGCTCGTGGAAAGTGTAACGGTTGTCGTGCGGGGTGGAATTGATGTTGCCCGACTCCATCGTGGCACGGCTGCGCACATCGCGGAACCAGAAAGGCACGGCCGCCAAATACTCGCAACGCAAATCCAAATGGAAACCCCTGCCTATCAAGAATTTCAAGGCTACACCGGCTCCATAGCCGAACTGGGATTCCGATTCGGAATCCAGCGAATAAGCATACGTGGAGCTTCCCACTTCGGCACGGGAACGGTAAAAAGGCGACATCAGGTGGGCGTAGCCGATGAAGGCCCTGGCCGAAAAGAGCAAGCGGTCCACAATCATGCAACGGTAAGTGGGGCCCGCCATAGCCATGAACTCGGTCCATTTGTCGGTTTCTTCCGTTTGCCAAGCATATGTATTCCCTTGATAAGCCGAAAAAGCATCGGTCTTGAGTCCGTAGGAATGGCCGTTGAAGAACAGGACCACACCCCAATGGGGAGAGGCGTAAAAGTTGAAAGCCAAGCCGTAATCCACCCCGACCTTGGCCCCATGGTAGGTCAGGTTACCGGATGAACCCAAGTCTTCATTTCCTTGGAACGCCTTCTGCCCGAAACTTCCCAAGGGAATGGCCGGTCCCACATGGACCTCGAGTTCCGCACGTTTGAGGTCGTAAATACTCTGGGCTGCAAGCGGGAAGAGAATCCCGGACATCAAGCCCGTCATCAAAAGCAAAGAAAAAAAACGGAATAGCCGCATCGTGTCAACAATTTTCCATATCCTGAACTTGAAAGCTGTCTAGCTTCCTGCATCTTCCCCGATGCCTGAAGGCGAACCGGGCAAACCGTCCGAAAGACGGACTTGTCCGTTCATGCCAAAAGGCAGGGGATTCCTAACCGGAATCCCCCGGCAACAAAAGTAACCCATTTTCCAAATCTCTCAAAACTTCTTTGAGAATTAGAAAATTTGGGGTAAGTTTGCGTGTTTTTAAGACATCGCCGCAAACCTTTGCGGCTTGGAATTCCGGGGATTGGTTCCCGCCGGGTGTCCGGTCTCCGTAAGGTTCCGGGGTAAAGCACCAGCAGCACGAAGACATTCCGGTCCGATGTCCGCATCCTCCACGAGGGGAACAGGACACGCGGACGGGAAAGGGGCTAAACCTATGGGATTCCCCGTTATGGACAGAGAAACTCAAAACCATTTATAGTTATGAAAAAAGTGCATATTTTCAATGCCGGCCCGTGCAAATTGCCGCAGCCCGCTATTGAAGCCGGTATCGAAGCCTTGAAAGATTTCAAGGGAACCGGAATGTCGGTTATCGAAATCTCCCACCGCACCAAGGAATGGGAATCGATCATGAACGAAACCGTGGCTTTGTGGAAAGAACTCTACAACATTCCCGAAGGCTACCATGTCCTCTTCCTCGGCGGCGGTGCCAGCACCCAATTCTGCTATGTACCTTACAACCTGCTCAAGAAGAAGGCCGCTTACCTCGACACAGGCGTTTGGGCCCACAAGGCTGCCAAGGAAGCCAAATTGTTCGGTGAAGTGGAAATCGTCGCTTCTTCGGAAAGCACCGTTTACAACCATATCCCCAAAGGCTGGACCATCCCGACCGATGCCGATTATTTCCACATCACGACCAACAACACCATCTACGGTACGGAAATCAAGCACGATATCGACAGCCCTGTGACCTTGGTTGCCGACATGTCGTCCGATTTCATGAGCCGTCCGGTAGACGTGACCAAATACGGTCTCATCTACGGTGGTGCCCAGAAGAACGTTGGTCCTGCCGGTGTTACCGTTGTCATCGTGCGTGAAGACATCCTCGGCAAAGTGGAACGTCCGCTTCCGACCATGATTGACTACCGCACCCACATCAAGGGCGAATCCATGTTCAACACGCCTCCTGTATTCCCGATTTTCATCATGCATGAAACCATGAAGTGGATCAAGGCCCAAGGCGGTCTGGAAGCCATCCAGAAGATGAACATCGAGAAAGCCAACCTGCTCTACAACGAAATCGACAACAACCCGATGTTCAAGGGTACGGTTATCGACAAGGAAGACCGTTCGTTGATGAACGTTTGCTTCGTCATGGAAGACAAATACAAGGAAAAAGAAGCCGACTTCCTCGCTTTCTCCAAAGAATGCGGCATGGCCGGCTTGAAAGGCCACCGTTCGGTTGGCGGTTTCCGCGCTTCCATCTACAATGCTTGTACCTTGGAAGATGTGCAGGCGTTGGTGGCTTGTATGCAGGAGTTTGCCAAGAAAAACGCTTAAAAGTTGCCTGAAAGGGTGATTTCGTCGTTACGCTCGGCATCGAAAATCCTCACGTACCAAAGTACGCTCCGGTTTTCTCCGCCTCGCAAGCCTCGAAATCCCTCCTTTCATACAACTTTCGGATGCGTGGAGGCTCGGTCGCGGGCCTTGCATCTGCGCGTTCATAAGAAAGTTTTTAAAAGGAGCATGGGGACCTCGCAAGCCTCGAAACTTCTCCTTTCATACAACTTTCGGATGCGTGGAGGCTCGGTCGCGGGCCTTGCATCTGCGCGTTCATAAAAGAGTTTTGGAATTGACGGGACCCTCAAGTGCAGCTTGAGGGTTCTGTTTATGGGCAAGGGGGGATAGCTGCGCGCTCCGTCTTTGGAGCGGCTGCGGAATTTACCCATGATAGGTTCGCCCCGATAAAAAAAAGCCCGAACCAATAAAGATTAATTAAAATTCATATAATCATGAAAGTATTAGTTGCTACCGAAAAGCCTTTTGCCAAGGCTGCCGTGGACGGAATCCGTCAAATCGTGGAAGAAGCCGGCTTCGAACTGGCTTTGCTGGAAAAGTACACGGATGTGAACGATTTGTACAAAGCCGTGGCTGATGCCGACGCTTTGATTGTTCGTTCGGACAAAGTGACCAAGGAAGTCATTGAACACGCCAAGAACCTGAAAATCGTGGTTCGCGCCGGTGCCGGTTACGACAACCTCGACCTGGCTGCTTGCACCGAACACAAGATCGTGGCCATGAATACCCCGGGACAGAACTCGAACGCTGTAGCTGAATTGGCTACCGGTTTGATGATTTACATGTTCCGTAACCTGTTCAACCCCGGCACGGGTGCCGAACTGAAGGGCAAGAGCCTCGGTATCCACGCTTACGGCAACGTGGGTCGCAACGTGGCCCGCATCGCCAAGGGCATCGGCATGGACATCTACGCTTACGATGCTTTCTGCCCGAAGGAAGTGATTGAAAAGGACGGCGTAAAGGCGGTTGATTCTGTGGAAGAACTCTACAGCAAGTGCCATATCGTTTCCTTGCACATTCCTGCTACCAAGGAAACCATCGATTCCATCAACTACGATTTGCTGAACCGCATGCCCAAGAACGCTTTGTTGGTGAACACGGCCCGCAAGGAAGTGATCCACGAAGCCGACATGGTCCGTATCCTCAACGACCGTCCCGACTTCAAGTATGTTACCGATATCAAGCCGGGCAACCACGATGAATTGGCCGAAAAGTTCCCGACCCGTTACTTCTCGACCCCGAAGAAGATGGGTGCCGAAACAGCCGAAGCCAACATCAACGCCGGTCTGGCTGCCGCTCATCAAATCGTGGACTTCATCAAGAACGGTGTGACCAAATTCCAAGTGAACAAATAGGATTTTCCGGGCTTTCCGCTCTGGAAAATACGTCCACGGAAGAGGCGGTGCGCCATGCGGCACACCGCCTCTTTCATATATCCATCGCCTCCAATCGATGAACAAGCACGGAAGAAATACCAGCAAAACATCGGCCTCAATCGACCCTCAGAGTCAAAGGCTCCCGTCCGATGACCTGCAGGGAGCTGCCGCCTTTACCGGAAACATGGCTGGCCGCATCGGGACAAGCAGGACAGGTGCCGCCCAAAGGACGGAGAACCTTGGAAAACCGGACAAGCGGCAGCAACCGGACGATATCCCGCAGCCTCATGGCCAATCGGGGCAAATCCTCGCTGCCGGCACAGAAGCCTCCTCTTGGACAAAGGACGAATTTTCCCACTCCGACACCTCCCTGCCGGGGAATGCCCGCACGGGATATTTCATGCACTCAACAAAGGAGGAACGGGATGACAACCAAATCCGGATCCTGCCAGTCTTGAGCGACAAGAAATCCTACTTGCCGCTTCTGCTCATCGGCGACGAACAGGAGTCCATGATTGACAGATACTTGGATCGGGGTGAAATGGTCGTGATGCAAAACCGTACAGCAACACCCGTTGCCGTAGCTGTGGTTACCGATGAGGGGGATGGCATATTAGAGCTGAAGAACCTGGCGGTTCATCCTCGCTTTCAACGGAAAGGATATGGCCGGAGGATGATAACGTATTTATGCGAACATTACAAGAATCGGTTTCACACCCTACTTGCTGGTACAGGGGAAAGCAGGCAGACCTTGTCTTTCTACAGGAATTGCGGCTTCAGTTACTCGCATACTGTAACCGGCTTTTTCACGCAAAACTACGACCACCCGATTGTAGAAGATGGCAAGGTTCTGGAAGATATGGTTTATTTTAAACTTCGTTTCCGATAAACGCTGCGCCTCGGCATAGCTCGAACTCCGTTCGGCTCTGCGCTCGACTTGCAGTTTATTTTAAACTTCGTTTCCGATAAACGCTGCGCCTCGGCATAGCTCGAACTCCGTTCGGCTCTGCGCTCGACTTGCAGTTTATTTTAAACTTCGTTTCCGATAAACGCTGCGCCTCGGCAGAAACGGTGCAAGTCGAGAGCCATGACCGAACTTGTCCGGAGATGGCTGAAACGCAGCCCGTTTCCGATGCAATCAAAACTCAAGCGAGCTTGGTTCTGGAATCATAATTCATCATCTACGGTATTATAGCTCTTTATCGTCCGGAGGGGAACAAAATCCAGCAAATCTTCCATACTGATTCCCAGCATTTCCATATTTTTCTCATTCTGTTCTTCAAGCATGAAAAGGGAAAGCTTCATGCCGGGACAATAAATATTGTGATAATACTCCATGAAATAACGGATTTCCGCCGATTCCAGCAAAGCCTGGACCAAATCGTATTCCGTCTCGAACTTGTACCATCCTGCCACATACACTTTCCGGAACAAATCCTCTTTCCGCTTTTCCATCTCAAGCGTCATCGCTTCCATATAATCTATCAGGGAAAAACACCGTCCCACATTGGAAATGAAGTCAGGACTGGCGATATTCTCCCATACGGCAAAGCTGCTGCTGAAAATCCGCTCGGCAGTCCTGTCCCTGACATGATAACTGGCCGAAGGGAAAAAATTGCAGAAATCGGCCAACAGCATCGTATCGGCCTCCAGCAAGTCTTCCGAATCCAAGGAAGAGACATACAAGAACAAAGAATCCATTTCATCCAAAAAAGAGACCGTGTTCCGCAATGTCATTGCATAATCGTTGATATTGCTCAACACCATCATGGCGGAAAGTTTCTCTGTCCGATGCTTCTGAACCTTGTCCACCGCGCCCTGCGCTCCAAACGTGATCACGATGCCTATTGCTGTCCCCACCAATCCGGCCAGCATCGTCTTGAACCATTCCGAGAAATTCATCCTTCTAGATTTTTCTCCGCAAACTTACAAAAAAAGCCCTGTCACTCCTCCCATGCGAGAAACACGACAAGGACACGATTCTCCTTCCGGACAGCTGAATGGCTCCATCTCCGTTCCATCTCCAATGTGGAACCCGGGGGCCATGGGAAAATCACTCCGACTTGATGCTCTCAGCCGGCTGCGTCCTCGATGCAACATACCCCTGGATTCCGACCGCCGCGAACGAGACGAGAAGGCAGAAAGCTGCCACAGGCAGGAAAATCCAAACATACAATTGCAAGCGGTAGGAAAAAGCATCCAACCAACGCTCCGACAAGTACCAAGCCAAAGGCAAACCCAAGGCGATACCGATGCCCGCATAGGCCATGAACGGCTTGACCAAATGCCAGAACACCTGCCGGTTGTCCGCCCCGAACACCTTGCGCACCGCCACCTCCCGCAAACGCTGACGCATATAGAACACCGTCATCGCCACCAAGCCCAGCAACGAAACCAACAAAGCCACCAAGGCAAAAAATGTCACAATTTTCTGTAATTGCAACTGGCTGACGAAACTATCCCGGACTTTGGCATCCAAGAATTCCAACTTGACATCACTTCCCACAGTCTCCCGGATAGCCCGGTCCACCTCCTCATAGGCATTGCCCGCATTGCCCTGCACTTCCACCCAAAGCTGCATGTAATCCGTCTGCACAGTCTCGCTTAGCTGAATCAAAACCGAAGCATAGTCCTGCAAGACATTGGAAAGACGGATATTCTGCACCACCCCGCTAATCGGCAGCTTCAAGCCTTCTATCATATCGGCATCCAACGAAGTATTGAAAAAAGCCAAAGAAGCCGGAGTCAGAAAATAGCCTCCCGGCACCGAAGCCCTGTTATCCCGCAGGACCTCAAATCCGAACATCTCAAAAGCCACCGAATCGAATATGCATAGGGATAATTTCTCTTGGGAACCATCCACGTTGCTGAAAGCAATCATTGCACCTCCGGAAAGAGGTGAACCCGCACCCCATCCAAAACGCTTCACACAAGGCAAAGCCGACAGCTTGTCCGAAACCACCTGCTTGAAAGATGGTTCCCAGTCCGTGAAATTCACCTCCAAGATATTCAAGGTGTCATAACCCAGCGGGGCTTTTATCAAATGGCGCATCTGCAAGGAGATGACAGCAGCAAGCGAAAGCATCAGGAACGTAGTCATGTTTTGGACCACCAAAAACACCTTGCCTAAGAACATCTTGGATTGAAGCCGGTATCTTCCATTCACGATATCGATAGGCTTGAACGAGGAAATCAGCACCGAAGGCAATCCGCCGGCCACCAAACCCACCACCAACAGCAGAAGCACCGCCAATGCCACACCACCGGGCGAAAACAACAGCCCCATATCTATCGGTTTCTGCAAGATATCACTGAATTCAGGTTCGAACGCCAAAGCCAACAGGAGTCCCAGCAAAAAGGAGAAAAACGCAAGGAACACCGTTTCTGCCATCAAATGCAGCTGCACCGACCAACGAGCCGCCCCCAGTAGCCTCCGGGTCGCCGATTCTTTAACCCAAATCGGTCATTAGGCTTCGGGCAGATTGCTCGCTTATGTCATGCAGCATGCTTCTCGCCTAGCCGAAGGCGTAGCGGGCTACGTCGAGGCGTAGCGAGAAACAGGATGCGGACAGAAGCGGGCAAGATGCCCGAATGCCTCATTTTCCCAATCAGAAACGGACTCGGCGTGTCTAATGACCGATTTGGGTTTAATCCGGAATTCGGCTGAAGCCAGCGTCAAATTGATATAGTTGATTATGGCGAAAAGCAAACCAGGACACTGACAGTCCATAGCAAACGGACCAAGGCCGGATCCCCGTACCGAAGGCTCACATTCTGGCCATACCAGGTCTCGGCACCGACAATCGAGGGTTTGAAGCCTCCCAAATGAACATCTTTCAAAGGCACAAACCACACATCGTTATACCTCGCCAAGCCTTTCTCATCAAAGAGGTCGTAACCTTGCTCCCTGTAAAACGTAAGCACTTCCTGCCGATGGTCGTTCATATCGTGACCGGGCAACATTTTGACAAATGTCAAAACAATCGCCAGATACCCCCATTCCTTATAGGGTGGATAAAGATCGCATTCCGCTGTCCTCGGCATCGGAAGCACCACATCGGTACCTGAAAGCAGGCTGTTCCGAATCGGCTTCATGACTCCGCTGACTTTGACATGCACCGAATCATCGAGCTTCAGACTCTGCCCTACCGGGTTCTCTGCCCCGAACAAGCGCTGCGCCAAAGGCTCGGAAAGAACCACGCTGTAGGGATCTTGCAATACGGATTCCGGGTCACCCGATACCAAAGGGAAGGAAAAGAATGTAAAGAAATTGCTTTCGGAAAACGAGGCATGAACCTCGATTTCACGCTCCGTAGTCCGCAGATTTACAGTGCGATGCTGCATGTAATAGACAGGACAAGCATCCTCCACGTCCGGGAACCTGCCTTTCAAGGCTTCGGCTACAATCAAGTCGTCGCCCGGCTCCCATCCGGATTCCGGATTCTGATTGAAAGCCAATCCTGTCGGCATCCTTATGGAAATGGTCTACCGTGCTCTCCTGCCAGGTGTAGGCCATCGTCAAGATTACAAAAGCCAAAGAGAGTGCGAAGCCTATCACGTTAATCAAGGTGTAGGTCTTGTTCCTGCTCAAATACCGGAAAAAGGACTTCATCTGTTCCATAGTATTTATCTGTAGTCCATTTTTTGCCGCGAAATGCCACGTTTTATTCCCCAAGTGAATCCTCCGATTCCTCGAAATCCCCCAATAAAGTAAACTCGTTTCAAATATAACATGAGTTTTGTAAATTCGCTGGCCCAAACAAACATTTGCACGCAATCCAACAAAAATGAATGCACCTGAAATTTCCATACTCATTCCTGTCCGCAACCGTCAACAAACACTTCCTCACTGCATAAACTCTATCCTGCAATCACATTTCCAGAAATTTGAAATCCTACTAATCGATGACGGAAGCACAGACAACAGCCTCGAAGTATGTCGTCAGTATGCGGCCCAAGACACAAGGATACGCTCCTTTTCCATCATCGCATCTGGCGTTAGCACAGCCAGAAACCTTGGTATCGACAATGCCAAAGGCAAATGGATTACTTTCATAGATTCCGATGATGCCATCCTCCCACATCACTTGAACGCTCTGCTTGCAACCCAAGATTCCGATATCGAATGTATCATGAAAAGCTTCCGTTCCGGGATACCTCTCCCGAATGAAGGTATTAAAATACACCCGGATATGAAATTCGGGCTGAAAGAAATTTACGAGAAAAGAGGGAATCAAGCCATCATAGAATATCTGTTCGGGGAAGGGAATCCGTACAAGAACCATTTCTACAATTGCACGAATAAATTCTTCAAACGAGATATCATTCAAAAACACCAAATCCGTTTCCGAACAGATGTCAATCTGGGTGAAGACCAGATTTTCGTTTTGGAGTATCTGAAGCATATTCATAGCATGCTAATATACAAGGAAAGGACTTATGTGATGCTTAGATGGAAACAAAGGAACAACAATCAACTGACCAAACAGCCCCGAAGCCTTGAAAACCTTGAATTCAACATCTGCGAAAATTATAAAGCCCTCTGCGATTTCTACAATTTTTCAAAATCACAACAAGTTTTCCAATATGCCGAAAATTACTTGATTGAACAATATATGCGACGCATCTTCCTCCCCTTTACCAAAGAATGGCGGAAAAAAGGCTTTTCCTCATGCAAACCGGACAGCAAGCAAATGCCCTTGCGTCTCCCAAAAGACGATTCAAGCCGTATGAAAATAAATGTTCAAGCTTCCTTGGCTTTCTGCCAACAAACTTTGGTTCCTCTCCTACTGAAACACAGAAAAACAACAAAATACATCCACCGCTTTTCGCTCCGATGGCGTGCATGGTGCCTTTTGCACTTCCCTCTACAAACAGCCCTTTCCCTATGCTGCCTCCCAAGCCGCCTGTAAGCAATAAGAAATTAATAAATAACTTTGCCGTTGTAAACCAATGACAATGCACGCTATCATCAACGACAAGAAATCAGACAAAGAGTGCCTAACGCACAGTTGCAATACCAAACCGATGGACATAGACCTTGTTTATTTATGGGTAGATGGAAACGACCCGCAATGGATAACCAAGCACAATGCCTATATAAACACGACGGGAGAGAAATCGACCGATTGCAAAGGTCGATACTCCGATAATGACGAACTAAAATACAGCTTACGGTCTGTTGCCAAATATGCCCCATGGATACACAGAATCTTTATTGTGACAGACAATCAAACCCCGGCTTGGCTGGACACGTCAAACCCAAAGGTCAAAATCATAGACCATAAAGAAATCATGCCTGCAACCTGCCTTCCTTGTTTCAACTCAACCCTAATAGAACATTTTCTATACAAAATCCCCGACCTTGCAGAGCATTTCTTATATGCAAACGATGACACTTTCATCAACCAGCCTGTTTCCCCAAGTACTTTTTTCGGCAAAAACGGTTATCCCATCATACGTCTCAACCGTAAACCTTTCAGAAGGCTAACCATTTTCTTCAGAGAAAAAATATTAAGGAAACCTTTGAAGAACTATGTCGCAATCATACGAAATGCCGCAAGACTGGTTAAAAGGGAATATGGCATATACTTCAACGGAAGGACCCACCACAACATCGATGCCTATCTGAAAAGCAGCTACGAACACACAGGGAAGATTTTTCAAAAAGAATTGGAATCCACCTTCCAAAACCATATCCGAAGCACGGACGATATCCATCGGCACATATACTCCTATGTTCCCATCTGTGAAAAGAAGGCATATCCTGTCTATGTCACCCAGAGAACATCACTCCGGCTTCGTATTAACATAGGCCGCCATTACAAAAAATTTGAACGATACAACCCTATGTTATTCTGCATGAACGACTCTGAATATGCCACAGATAGTGACAGGGAAAAGGCCACCTCTTTCCTGAAAACAAAGTTCCCGGAAAAATCGGTTTTCGAAAAATAACCTCCCCGCAGTTACAACTCAAATCGTGACTTTTCCGGCAAAATATGCTCAAAAGCATCCTTGATGTTCTCCATCACTTGCACATAATTGCGAATATGTGCATTGTCGTTCAGGCAAACCAAAGAGTAAGATTGATTATAAATGGCCCTGACCGCCTGCTTGGCCCGGATCATAAGAGGAAACATCTTCGTGTCCTGATAAGTGTTATAAGGCTCAAAATTCCCTTGACAAATCTGCCATGTACGGAACAGCTCTGGCGAATAGTCAGTCACCGAACGAAAACGATTTGCCGATGTTTCTGCCAATTCCTTCCCTGCCGCCGCCCAGACAGCATCAAAGGTCGATTTCAAATAAGGCTGCGCATTGTGGGGTGTCCGCAAGGTGATGAACTTCCCGTAATTTCTCAGGATATGGTTCAAACGGGCCTTGGAACCATAACTTTCATCAAACCACTTGTCGTGAAAACGTTCCAAAACTTCTTTCTTGTCGAAATGGCGGTTGATAATCCGGATATTGTTCCGCAAAGTCTTGTACCACTGAGACCAAGAAAGATTATATTGGAAAACGGCAATGTCGCACGGCAGACCGTTCCTGAAAAAACGTTCCGGAGCAATCGTATTGATGATATAGAAGTCATCATTGAAATAGACAAAACGATCCGCCAAATCCGGTATCTTGTGCATATAGCGCTCAATCACCACCGAATTGTATGTAGGAAGATAGGCTTCCGGAATATAATCCTCATGCCTTACCAAATGAATTTTAGGATGGTCGGCATTCAACCAGGATGGTCTTTGACCACAGGTCACAAAATGAATCTTGCGAACCCAGGGCGCGAACTTCTCCACACCCCGGAACCAGTATTTCAAGAAACCGTAATCCCGGAAACGGGCTTCAGAAACACCGTTTTTCTCGTTATTCCCTTTCCCGGAATATTTAGCAAAGTCCACCTGCCATTGGGGATCGTTCATATCGACCCAAGTGATGACAAAATCTATATCCATCAATGTAAATTTTCTTAGGGCAAGTCCTGTAAACCGGGCCGAGGCGATTCTTTTCCAGCGACCGAAACGGGCTCTCGCCTTTCCATGACAAGCACTTTTCCGTATTTATAGAACATGCCTCAATAAAACAAAAAACGTAAACACCAAACCACCCTTCCGTCAGCAGAACATACCACCCGTACCTCACTTGGACATCGAATCCGACATCCCCTCTCCATCCATCGGCCCCCCGTTTCAGGGCAGCGCATCCCCGTACAAATCAAAGGCTTCCGCTCCGGTAATCCGGATATTGCAGAATTGCCCTACCTCCAGGTCAGCCGAATCCGCCCGAACCAGGACTTCATTGTCCACCTCCGGCGAATCGTACTCGGTCCTTCCCACATAAAACTCTCCTTCTTCCCTGTCTATCAACACTTCGTACACTTTGCCTATCTTCTCTTGGTTCAAGCGGTAGGAAACATCTTCCTGCAAATCCATGATTTCCTGCGCCCTGGCCTCTTTTTCCTCAACAGGAACCGGGTCGCCCAAGGCATAGGCCGGCGTGCCTTCTTCCAAGGAATAAGGGAAAACGCCCAAACGGTCGAAACGGAAATCCTGCACAAAATGCTTGAGTTCCTCGAATTCCTTCGGACCTTCGGTCGGGAAACCGGTTATCAGCGTGGTCCGGAAAGCGGCCTCCGGTAAAGCCTTGCGGAAATCAGCCAGAAGACGTTCCGTCTGTTCCCGTGTGGTGGAACGCAACATGGACTGCAACACCGCCGTGTTGATATGCTGGAGCGGGATATCCACGTATTTGCAGACTTTGGGTTCGGTAGCCATCACTTCCAGCAAATCTTCCGGAAAAGCATGAGGATAAAGATATTGCAAACGAACCCAATGGAATCCATCTATCCGGCAAAGGTCCTTGACCAAAGCGGCAATTTCCTTCCTTCCATACAGATCCGTACCGTAATTACAGAGATCCTGCGCCACTAAAATCACCTCCCTGACTCCTTGCGCGGCTAACTTGCGGGCTTCCTCCAGAATCTCTTCCTTGGGACGCGAATGCTGCTTGCCACGGATCTGCGGGATTGCGCAGAAAGCACACTGCCGGTTGCAGCCTTCGGAAACTTTCAGATAAGCGTAATGCGCAGGCGTGCTGAGGTTGCGGACTGTCGCATCAGCTTCCACCGGTGCTTGAAGAATGGCATCGACCACCGCATTCAAATCATTGACACCGCGCCAGATATCCACGCCCGGAATTTCCTTTGCCAATTCTTTTCCATAACGCTGCACAAGACAGCCCATTACATAGACTTTCCCTTTCTTGCGACGATTTTTCCTGGCCACTTCGGCCAACACGGCATCTATCGACTCCTGCTTGGCATCCAGGATGAAGCCGCAGGTATTCACCAGCGTCACATCGGCGGCACGAGGATTCTCTTCCTTGAGAATCGTCCAGCCAGCGGCCTTGACATTCCCGGCAATCACCTCCGAGTCGACTGTATTCTTGGAACACCCCAAACTGATTATCTTTAACGAGGGCATGGAATTCTTGTTTTGAAGATAGAGCGTCCGCGACACTCCTCCCGGTTCATCACTCAAACAAGGAGTCTACAAAAGCCTGTTTGTCGAACAGTTGCAAATCGGTCATTTTCTCTCCCACCCCGATGTACTTGATGGGGATTTTGAACTGGGCCGAAATACCGATGGCCACACCGCCCTTGGCGGTTCCATCCAACTTTGTCAATGCCAAGGCATTGACCTCCGTGGCAGCTGTAAATTGCTTGGCTTGTTCGATGGCGTTCTGCCCCGTGGAAGCATCCAGGACCAACAAGACTTCATGCGGTGCGTCCGGCACCACTTTCTTCATCACGTTTTTGATCTTGGTCAATTCATTCATCAAGCCAACCTTGTTGTGCAAACGGCCTGCAGTATCGATGATGACCAAATCGGCATCCTTTGCCACTGCGGATTTAAGGGTATCGAAAGCCACTGATGCAGGGTCGGAACCCATGTTCTGGGCTATCACCGGAACATCCACTCTCCGTCCCCATTCCTGCAATTGCTCCACGGCGGCGGCACGGAAAGTATCTGCCGCACCGAGAACCACCTTGGCCCCGTTCTGCTTGAACAAATAGGCCAACTTGCCAATCGTCGTGGTCTTGCCCACCCCGTTGACACCAACCACCATGATGACATAAGGTTTCTTGCCTTCTTCTTGCCACGGATCGACCACCGGTTTGTTTCCCACCAAAAGATCCGTTATTTCTTCCCGCAAAACCTTGTTGAGTTCGGCCGTACCCAAATACTTGTCTCTTTTGACCCTTTCCTGCAAGCGTTCGATGATTTGCAAGGTCGTTTCCACACCCACGTCCGAAGTGACCAAGACCTCTTCCAAGTTGTCCAACACCTCATCATCCACCGTGGTTTTCCCCGCAATGGCCCGGCTTATTTTCTTGAACACGCTTTCCTTGGTCTTGTCCAGCCCCTTTTGCAATCCGGCTTTTTCTTCCTGGACCTTCTCGCTTGGTTTATTTCTCGACAAAAAAGAAAAAATTCCCATTTTACTTTATATTTTGGATCGTTTGAACCGGAAGACAGCCACGTAAGTCGAACTCTTTTCTTGTTCCCTGCCTTTCCGCAAAGTCCTCCGACCCGACTGATTACGGTTCCTGAAATATTCTGACGCTTTCTTACGAATCCCATTCACAGGAGCAAAGCAAGCGGACAAACGCCTAAACCACAAACGCCGCAACGGCATCAGACAGCAGGGACAAGCCTCGCCGGATGAAATCCGCTTCAAGCTCTACCCCAACCTGTTCATCCAAAACTCTCCACCCCATACAAAGATAGCGAAAGTCGAGTGCAGAGCCGAACGAAGTTCGAGCTATGCCGAGACCAAGCTATCTTCGGCGACAGTCAAAGATAGCGAAAGTCGAGCGCAGAGCCGAACGCAGTCCGAGCCATGCCGAGACCAAGCTATCTTCGGCGACAGTCAAAGATAGCGAAAGTCGAGCGCAGAGCCGAACGAAGTTCGAGCCATGCCGAGACCAAGCTATCTTCGGCGACAGTCAAAGATAGCGAAAGTCGAGCGCAGAGCCGAACGAAGTTCGAGCTA
>CALUNB010000044.1 GCA_944321885.1 uncultured Bacteroidales bacterium
GTTTTCATTTGCGAAAGTACAGGGGACTCACGGTTTTTGTTATCGCTACAAATAGGTATTTTTCTTCATGGAAATACTTTTTTATAGGTAAATGTTGTTTGTAATATGTATGAATTTTGACAGGAATCCATTCGGTACATAAGAATTTCTTAAATTTGCATATTTGCGCAATTATGAAAAAGAAATACAATAGCCCTTATTCCGCAGCGGTTTCAGGAGGCGGTTTCCTGTACGAGGAGACCAATATCCTCTTGCCGCTGCTTATGTCCGGAAATCGGCAAGAACTCATGCAACAGGAAGCTTCCGAGAACCGGCTTCTGCATATCAATGCCGAGACGTCCCGGAAGCGGATCATGGCCGAGGTGGAAAGGCGTTACGATGCCATGCCGGTTTCTTTCTGGCAGGATTATGTTCAGATGCCGGAAGAAGACCGGAAAGCTGCCTTGTTTTTTGTCTTGCTCAAGACTTACCGGATTCTGTTCGACTTCCATGTCAACGTGGCCATGAAAAAGTGGAACTCCATTTCCAAGAGCGTAACCCTGGACGACATTTATATGGAACTCAACGAACTTTCGGCCAAGGACGATTTTGTGGACTCTTGGACGGAAGCTACCAAGAAGAAACTGGCAAGCACCTATCTGACCCTGCTTCGCAAAGTAGGCATGTTGGATGAGGACAACGGTCTGCATCCGTTGCTGTGCGGCAACCAGGCTTATTACCTTTTGCATGGCGAAGCCTGGTTCCTGGAAGCTTGTTTGCTGCAGCCTTACCAGATAGAGAAATTGAAAACATCATTGGCATGACCGTAAAGGAACTCTATGAGAAGCTGAGCAGCCCCGGTTTCCAGGATGCGGAAAACGGGGATTTGTTCTACAACTTTTATCTTTTCCAGTACCCTGCCGAGAACGAATACGGTATCCGGAAGGAGATACAGGAATTCAAGGCCAACCTGATACGCCCGCTCAATTACGTGGATGTGCTGGTGTTGAATCTTTTTGAGGAATTTTGCGCTTTCTTGGACCAAAAGAAGTTCTTGAACAATCCTTCCATGCTCGGCTACCTTTTGAAAAAGGAAGAAAACGACCCGGCTCAGGCTTCCAACGTTCAGGATACCTTGACGCGCAACGCCCATCATGAGGATTTCCTGAAATACATCGACCATCGGATCCAGCATCATATTTCCCAAAAAGACCAATACAAGCGGCCCTATGTCTTCTTGCACGGCATCGGATCCATGTTTCCCTATCTCCGGGTCAACGAATTCCTGGCTCTTTACGAAGACTACAACCAGACCGACAAATACAAGATTATTGTCTTTTATCCCGGCAAGCGGGAAGGCAATTCCTTCCGGCTTTTCGGCCTTCTGCCCGACAATCATACTTATCGTGCCACGCTTCTGATTAATGAATGATTATGAAACTGAAAGAATTATACGAGAAGCCCATTGAACGTCCCGTCAATCCGGCGGTCAGCGCTACCAAGCTGGACAAGGCTACCAAGCAGATTGAAATCTCGGAATATGTCTTTACCGATGAGACCATGTCGGGTTTGTACCGGATACTGGCGGCCTTGAAAGACAACCAGCCATTCGAGCATGTGGGTATTTGGATAGACGGTTATTACGGTTCGGGAAAATCCCATTTCCTGAAATACCTCGACTATTGCATCTCGCCTGATACCCAGGAGGAGGCGATGGAACGCTTCCTGCAAGCCGTCAAGGCGATAGACATGCGGGATACCGAACATAACCTCGATTTTGATTATGCCGACCTGCTTGGCATTGCCAATTGGCTCAAGAAAGCCACGATAGACACCTGCATATTCAATCTGGAGACTTCTTACGACAATTCCACCGACAAGAAGAAGGCCTTCCTGCATGTATTCTGGAACGAGTTCAATGCCAAACGGGGCTTCAACAAGTTCAACCTTACCTTGGCGCAGCATCTGGAAAAGCCTTTGGCCGAGAAAGGGGTCTTTGACCAGTTCAAGCAACGTATCCGGGAGATAGGGGCTGATTGGGATGACCCCGGCGAGGCTGCCGATTTGGTGGACAACGAGCTGGGCATGGTCTTGGATATCGCGGCGGGATTGGCTCCTTCGCTCGACAAGGAAAGCATACGGGAGCGTATCATCAAGCGCGATACCACGGTCAGCATCGAGCGTTTTGCCGGCGAGGTGGCATCATGGCTCAAAGACAAAGGCAAGGATTACCGCTTGGTCCTGTTGGCCGATGAGGTTTCCCAGTTCATCAACAAGGAAAAAGACCGTTACCTGAACTTGCAGGAGATTGTCACCAAGCTGTCCGAGGCTTGCCAAAACCAGGTTTGGGTGGCCTGCACCGCGCAGCAGGACCTTTCGGAAGTGATGGACGACTGCAACATTATGGAAGGAAAGGACAAGGAAGGGAAAATCAAGGGGCGTTTCGAGGTGACGGTATCCCTCAAAGGCACCAAGCCCGAAGTGATTACCCAGAAACGTATCCTGGACAAGAAAGCGGAAGTGAAACCGGTTTTAGGGGAATGGTATGCCAAGGAAAGCCCTTCCTTTGACCTTCATTTCAAGTTGCCCAATAGCTATGAGTCCTATCGCAGCCAGGAAGATTTTGTTGCCTATTATCCCTTCGTGCCCTACCAGTTCAAGCTAATCATGCAGGTATTCAATAATTTCCTGCTGTTGGGCTATGTGGCCAAGGAGGTGAAGGGCAATGAACGCAGCATTATCAAAGTGATTCATTCCACGGCCAAGAATGACAAGGACCAGGAGTTGGGGCATTTCGTCTCTTTCGACGAGCTGTACAACAATATGTTCGAGGAAGGCTTGCAGGCAAAAGGACAGAAAGCCATCAGCAACGCGATGGATATGGCTCGGAACTATTCCAAGCCGGAACTGGCTCGGCGGGTGGCCAATGTCCTGTTCATGATATGCAATATCAACGATCAAGACAAGATGGTTTTCCCGGCCAGCTTGGACAATGTGACAACCCTGTTGGTCAACGACCTTAGGACACCCTGGCTCACCATCAAGCAGGAAGTGGAAAAGGTGCTGGACTATTTCTGCGACAACAACATCATCCGCCGCGAGCAGGCAAGGAAAGGCCTTCCCGAAACCTACAGCTTCTATTCGGAAGAGGAAATGAAAGTGGCATCGCAGATCAAAGGCCAGGTGCCCGACAACAATACGCAGGCGGAGGTGTTGCGGGATATCTTTTTCCGGCATTTCGGCAACCCCAAGAACAAGGAGACGTATATGACCCGTTCCTTTGCTGTGGGGGCGACTATCAAGCAGCGCACCTTCCTGAGCAACAGTGCCGATGTGGTGGTCGATTTTCAGATGGACGAGGAATACGACAGCGCTGCCGCCATCACGGTGGGTAATCCGACTAACAGGCTGGTCTATTACGTGGCCTCCCAGTACAAGAAAGACAACCGTTTGCGGAACGCCTTTTATTGGTATTGCCAAGTGAGCCGTTACATGGCATTCCCGGCGCTTACCGAAGAGAACGCCAAAATCCGGGGCGAGTTCGAGAAGAGAGCCAGGGAATTGATGGATACCGTCATTGCCAAGAGCTTTGCCGCTATTTTGGACACATGCCCCATTGTGTCGGGCGTGTCGGTGGTGGAAGACCCGGAAATATTGAACAGCAAGGGCGAGGAACGTTACCGCAAAGCCTTGCAGAAGCATTTAGGCAATATCTATACCAAGGCAGGCTTGGTGAACCGGGCCGAATACCCTCATACTTCCGAACAGTTGCGCCAGTCCATCCTGCGTCCCGTGCAGTCTTACGACTATGGCGAGCTGAACTCCAGCTTGACGCAGGCCGAGCAGGAAGTGGAAATCTATCTTGACAAGCAGTTTGCCGAAGTGAATGTGGCGGATGTATTGGCTAAGTTCGCCAAAGCCCCCTACGGGTGGGACGATGTCTGCACCTTGTACGTGATTAACGAGCTGGTGCGCCGCCATCGGCGGGACTACCTTTACCTCAATAGTCCGGAAGTGGAAGCCTCTGTCGTGGCGAGCCGCATCCTGACCGAGACCAAGAAATTCACGCTTCGCCGGGCGGAAGCCATTCCGCAGGATTTGGTGAACCGTTTTGTGGATGCATGGAAACGAATTTTCGGCAAGGATGCCTTCGCCTCGTCCGACAGCACCCAGATTTTCCGCCAATGCAAGGATGTCAAGAACGAGAACAGTTTGCCTGCCTGCAAAAAGACATACCGGGAGGTGGAAAGCCGTTATGCGGAATACCCGTTTGTGAAGCCGCTGCGGGAATTTATTGCGATGCTGGATCAGTGGATAGAAATCCGGGACAACCAGAAATTCTTCCAGAGTATCATAGACAATCAGGAAGAAGCGGCCAAGCTGGCGGACACCTGCAAGGAAGTTCTGGCTTTTGTGCAGGATCAGTTTGAAAATTACCGTTCCTTGCTGGCTTTTGTACGGGAAATCCGCGACAATTTTGCCTTTGTACCGGCCGAACTCCAAGCGCAGGCGGAAGAACTCAAGGGCATAGAGACCCAAGCCTGGCCTATCTCCATCCGGGACTATATCAAGTTAAGAAATGCCGTTTCGGCAGCCCTCGACAAGCAGCGCCAGGAATTGCGGCAGCAGATAGAAAAGGAATACAATGCCCTTTTCGATGCTTTGGAACAGAGTGCCGAGCAGCAGGGCGTGGACAAGTCCGTATTGGCCGACCGCAAGCGCATCCTTCAGGAAAAGACCGCCTCGAGCAATATCCTGATGCTGAAGAACAATCTGGATACGCAAAGTTTTGCAAGCCAGCAATTGGATTTGATTCAAGCGGAACTGGCTCGGAAGAAACCGCAGGATTATCCCCAGCCCGGCCTTCCCGGTACGGCCCATGATCCAGGCATGGACCAAGACGGGCAGTCGGCAGGGAAACTAGGCAAGACCCGGAAGCCTTGCAGTATAGAGTTGTCCACCCGGACTTTCGTGCCCATGCGCACGGAAAAGGAAGTGGATGACTATTTGAAGAAGATCAAGCAGCAGCTGATGGACAAAATCAATGACGGCTACGAAGTGACGGTGATAAAGTAAAACCGGATACGGAAACCCTTGTCTGCGACAAAACGGCATTATTGAAAAGAAAAGCAAAATGGAAACCAACAAGCTGAAGAAATTCGCCAACGAAGCCCGGACCCGCCTCAAGAGCGGCGTGGAAGCCAAGATACGTTCTTTGGGCTTTGACAAGAACGGCCATATCCCGGAAGAAGCCATGCCCAAGCTGATGCAGGGCGGAACCCTCTGGCAGGGCGGTTTCTATACGGAACGCTTTTACCATAGCTGGATGGCGCTCTACGAGAGAATCGCCCGGAAAGGGATGCAGGAGACCTGCGAGGAGGCGGCTTACACCTGGTTCAACCGTCTGGTGGCGATTCGGATTCTTCAGAAAAACGGCCTGTGCGAGCCGGTAATCGAGTTCGTGGACGAGGTGCGCACCCCCCGTATAGTGGACGATGCCAGGCGGGGACGCTTGCCCCGTATGCCGGAGGCGGAAAGGACGCGTTTGCTGGAATTGTTGGAAGACGATACCAAGACCACCGAGCAGTTCGCGCTTCTGATGGTGGCCTGGTGCCATCAGAACCCTTTGATGCAGGCTTGTTTCGGGCGCATGCAGGACTACACGGAACTGATGCTGCCGATCAACATCCTGAGCGAGGGCGGTTTTGTGGACATGCTCAACCATACCGACTTTATTGCCGAGGAGGACTACCGTTCCCCGGAACTGATAGGCTGGCTCTACCAGTTCTATATCTCGGAACGCAAGGATGAGGTGTTTGCCAAGAAAGGCAAGTTCGAGGCGGACGAGATTCCGGCGGCAACCCAGATCTTCACGCCCAATTGGATTGTGAAGTATATGGTGCAGAATACCTTGGGGAGGATTTATTGGGATAACAATCCTTATGCCGAGGAGGCGAAGCGGAAGTGGGCTTATTGGGTGGAAGGAGAACCGACACCGGAGGAATGCCGTTACCGCTATGCCGAACTGACCGACTTGAGGGTGGCGGATCTGGCTTGCGGATCTGGCCATATCCTCAACGAATGCTTCGACCTTTTGTACGAGCTTTATATTTCCGAGGGCTACGGGCGCAAGGAAGCGGTGGAGAATATCTTCCGTTGCAACCTGAGGGGCGTGGACATAGATACCCGGGCCAAGCAGCTTGCCTTGTTTGCGCTTCTGCTCAAGGCCTGCCAGAAAGATGCATCCTTTGTCGATGCCGAAGTCTTGCCGCAGGTCTTGGATATGCCACAGCCTTGGAATGAGGGATCTTATGGCTCGTTGGATAAGGCGTTGAAAGTCTTCTTTAATGGTCTGGAGAATGACAAGATGCTGGCGGAGATGCAAAAGGCCTTTTCTTTGCTATCCGATGCCGAATCCTTGGGTTCCATCATGAAGTTCGACTTGTCCGAAACTACCCTCTCGGCCATATCCCAGGCGATGGATTACTGGAAGGCGCAGCCTCTGTTGCCGGAATCCGTCACGGCTTTGCTACCGGCCTTGGAGCTGATTAAGGTACTGACGGAGAAATATGCGGTTCTGGTGATGAATCCGCCTTATATGGGCGGCGGCAATATGAATCCGGTCTTGTCGGCTTATGTGAAGAAGCATTACGAGGCAGGGAAGGGGGATTTGTTCTCAGTCTTTATGATGGTGGCAGGATCCCATTTGGAGCAGAATGGGAAGTACGGGATGATCAATATGCAAAGCTGGATGTTCCTGTCTTCTTTTGAAAAATTGCGGGAATCTTTGTTGAAAGGAATGCATATCGACAGCATGTTGCATCTTGGATCTCGTACTTTTGATGAACTTTCGGGGGAAGTGGTGCAGAATACGGCTTTTATCTTGACGCAATGCTCTCCGCAACAATGGGATGGTGGAACATATTACCGTTTGGTGGATGGAAAAAGTTGCGGGGATAAAGAACGGATGTTTTTGGCTGGAGAGAACCGCTTTTTCCATGTTCTTCAGCAAAATTTCAAAAAAATCCCCGGAAGCCCGATAGGGTACTGGGTGAGTGAGAAAGTGATAAATGTATTTGCAACTTCTGAAAGGATTGGGGAACAGATGCAGGTTAGAACAGGAAGTACGTTTTTCCCTAAAGAGAAGTATGTTAGGTTTTGGTATGAAATTGCGTTTTCTAATATACATATTGGTGAAAGTCAATTTAACTATAACTATAAGTGGTATCCAATTACGTATGGAGAGAGAAGAAAGTGGTATGGTGATATGTATGAGATTGTTGATTGGTATCATGAAGGAGAATCTGTTAGAAAAGAGAAAGCAACTACTATTAGAAATGAGCAATATAATTTAAAGGAAGGTGTTTCATGGCCGGATATATCATCACGGGGAATATCAGGAAGAGTATATTATGGAGGATTTCTATTTACAGATGTGGCTCCAATGATTTTCTCGAATACTAAGGAACAAATGTATTGGGTGATGTCATTTCTTAATACGAATATACTTAAAATGTTGATTCCTATATTGAATCCGACAATACATTTTAAACCAGGAAATGTTGCTTCGTTGCCATATAGATTTTTTGATTGTAAAAATTTTGTATCTAAGAATATATCTATTTCCAAACAAGACTGGGACGCGCATGAGACTTCTTGGGATTTCCAGCAGAACGAGTTGGTGGCGATAGACGAGGAGGTCTATATTCAGATCTATCAGGAATACGGGGCTTTTTATGGAGTTCAAGTCGATTTGGCAGCCCCTGAGTTAGACAGTTTGGAATGGCGCTATGAGGTCTATAAGACCAAATGGGAGACCAAGTTCCTGCAATTGCACCGGAACGAGGAGGAACTCAACCGGCAGTTCATCGAAATCTACGACCTCGCCGACGAGCTTACCCCCGATGTGCCCTTGGAAGAGGTGACCATCCTCCAGCAAGGCGAAATCTCCATCGAGAAATCCCCCACCGAATAAAAATAGAGAACATACCATGGCACTACCTATAAACATCGAAGATTTGCTTAACAGACGGAGGGTCGAGTCGAACCGGATAGAATTTAAAGCGGGTTGGAATCCGGATAAAATTTATCATACTATTGCTGCCTTTGCCACCGATTTTGACAATATCGGAGGCGGATATATTCTGGTGGGGGTTGAAGAAGAAAACGGGATTGCAAAGAGGCCGGTAAAGGGTTTGGCCGAAAACGAGATAGACCGTATTCAGAAAGATATGGTGGGCTATGATGCCAAGGTTTCTCCAACCTACCTTTCTAAAGTGTCGGTGGAAGAAGTGGATGGGAAAAATATTCTTGTCATATGGGTTCCGGCTGGAATAAACAGACCTTATTCTGTGGCTGAAAGCGTAGTTGCCAAAAAGTCGGTGTCGAAATTTTATATACGAAGCAAGTCTTCCACCATCGAGGCTAAAGGCGAGATTTTGGATGCGGTACGTGAGTTGGTAAATCGTGTGCCCTTTGATGAACGGGGCAATGCTTTTGCAAAAATAGACGATATATCCGGCGTACTTGTGTATGAGCATCTCAAGAAAGTAGGGAGCAAGCTGGCGGAAAGTTTTGTTGCGAGGCCGCTGATAGATATTCTTGACGAGATGGATTTGCTGACAGGACCGACAGAATGCAGGCAGATAAAAAATTGTGCCATAATGATGTTTTGTGAATATCCAGAAAAGTTCTTTCCTGTTACACAAGTTGATATCGTGTTGTTTCCGGGCGGAAGTATCGACAATCCTGATTTACTAATTGAGGTTCCCAAGATAGTCGGCCCTGTACCTCGGATTATCAAGGAAACTTTGTCGTATCTTCGTACCAATGTCGTCAAGACAAAGATTATCAAACCGGCAGATACCGAGAAATCGAATAGGATATTCAATTATCCTTACCAAGCCTTAGAG
Source organism: uncultured Bacteroidales bacterium (assembly GCA_944321885.1). Classification (GTDB taxonomy): domain Bacteria; phylum Bacteroidota; class Bacteroidia; order Bacteroidales; family P3; genus Pullibacteroides. The sequence goes on from CALUNB010000044.1 coordinate 8,892, forward strand.
GAAGCTGTCGTCAATGCTTTGTATCACCGTGATTATCAAGAACGGGAACCTGTGGAAATCACAGTAGAACCTACCCATATCGATATATTGAGCTATGCCGGACCTGATAGGTCCATTAGCGCGGAGGCTATAAAAATGGCGCAGAAATTGAAGGCTCGCAGGTATCGTAACCGTAGATTGGGCGATTTTTTGAAAGAATTGGATTTGACGGAGGGCAGGGCGACTGGGATACCGACAATTCAGAAGGCATTGAAAGAGAATGGATCTGCGCCAGCAACTATTGACACGGATGAGGGTAGAACTTATTTTCTTCTTACGATTCCTTGTCGACATGGGTTCGAAGATGCTGACCGTGTTTTTGAAGGGCAGGAATGTGTGCTTGACGACAGACTTAGACTCAGACTTGGACAAATGGCTGTCCAAGTTGAATTGATGGTGAATCAGTGTGTTATAAAGAAAAAGATAGAGCTTGGACAGATACTTGGACAAATGTTTGTCCAAGTGTGGGAGGGGCGGTCTAAGGATAGTGTTCAAGAACTGATGTCTGATACGATTGATTTGCTATGTCTTTTAAGGAAGAGTTCCATGTCGGCCAACAGCTTGAACGATAATCTTTCTTTTGATTCAACCAAAGAGCTGAAACGAAAGATTATTCTTCCGCTTATCAGACTGGGTTATGTCGCTATGACGTATCCGGACAAGCCGACCAGCGCGAAGCAGACTTACCGGCTTACAGAAAAGGGAAGGACTCTTTTCTGAAAATAGGTTGCTTTTCTTGGAGTTGGTTCGTTTAAGTCTGAAGCAAGAGTGTATGGAAAAGAAATGCGAAGAAATGAAAGCAATGAATACAAACGTGGCAGGTTCGGAAAGGATTGTATGGCATCCGGAGGTGGCCATGCAGCAGTTGATTAGTTATGCGGTAGGTGTCTGGATGGGGCGTTACCGTTTGGATAAACCGGGTTTGCATATAGCCCATCCTAAGCCTACGGCAGAGGAATTGGCTCCTTACCAATATAAGGGGCAGGTCTTGCAGATAGACGATGACGGCATCATTCCCCTGCTGCCGCACGATTGCCCTTTTGAGGACAATCTGGAACGGAGGGTGGTGGACTTTGTCCGCATTGCCTTTGGCACGGCAAAGCTGACCGAGAACCTTAATTTCATGGAAAAGAGCTTGGGCATGACCATAGAGCGTTATGTGGACAAGGAGTTCTGGAAAGACCATAAGCGGATGTACCAGAACCGCCCTATCTACTGGCTTTGGTCTTCCAAGAAGGGGGCTTTCCGCTGCATCACCTATCTGCACCGGATGGCTCCTTACACGGCGGAACGCATCCGGGTCAAATACCTTCTGCCTTATATCGATTTTTTGCAAAACCGGGTCAAGGACTTGGAAGCCCGGGCCGTCCAGCTGAGCACGGGGGAGACGCGCAAGTTGAGCGCTTTGGAAAAGACGCTGGATGAATGTCGGGAATACCACGACCGTTTGCAAGTAGTGGCGGAACAGGCCATCGATTTGGATCTGGACGATGGGGTTATTGTGAACCATGCCAAGTTCGGCGATGTCCTTGCCAAACTGAAATGATGCCTTGAACATTTGAAATTTTAGAGATTATGAGCCGATACAAATATATCATGCGTGATTATCACGCTATCGAGAACGCGGAAATCGAGCTTGACGGCATTACGGTCTTGTCGGGTGTCAACGGTTGCGGCAAAAGCACTCTTTCCCGTTGGCTGTATTATATTGTCAATGGGGCTGTTTGCTTTGAAAAAAATTTGTTTGCAAAGTATGTGGACAAGGTGAAAGAACAAGTAGCTAACATGTCGGCTATTTGTCAGCAGATAAGGCAATCGGCTATGGGTGATGCATCTTCGGTGGATATTGAAAGAGATCATTCAGAGATGCTTGCTTTGAAGGAATTGTGGATGAAACTGGATCAGGTTCGATGGGTGTCGGAACAGAGTATTGGCGAAGTTCGGGATTTATTCATGCGAGCAATGGATGTGGTATTGGCGTGTATGCAAAAATGGTTAGGGCTTATGTCTTGTATCAGCAAATCACGTTTGTTCGCATATATGGATGTTCGGATAGGTAAAGGAGCTGATTTGCTGTCGATTCAATCGGTTTTTCGGCAAAATGAGACAGTGTGGTTGGAAGAAGAGACAAATCGATTGAATAATGCTATAGTTGGTAGGGATACGGAATCGTTTTGGGAATCTGTATATAAGGAATATGCAATAAATGAGATTGCGCCTCGGACGATACATGTGTTTGAAGATGAGGTTCCTGTGTTGAGGAAGAATACGGTTTTACCTATTTGGGGGTTGAAAGAAGCTATTTATATAGATACACCGATGGCGATTGCTGCGGGTGGGGTATATTATAGGACGAATGTTTTTTGGAAAGCATTAAGGGAGATGGTGTTGGAAGAGACAAAAGGCAATCCGGACACACGGGAATTTGTACAAATGATACAGGATTTATTGGGCGGGGATGCTGTTGTGGAAGAGGATATTGTGGCGGAAAGAAGCTTGCATTACGTATCGAAAGATAAGAAAATCAATATAGGATTAGATTTGACGGCTACCGGCTTCAAGACTTTTGCCTATATGCAGCGTTTGCTGGAGAATGGGCATTTGAACAAGAATACGCTTTTGCTGATTGATGAACCGGAAGCGCATCTTCATCCGCAATGGATTGTGGAGTTTGCCCGTCTGCTGGTGCTGTTGAACAAGAAATTGGGCTTGAAAGTGCTGCTGGCTTCGCATAATCCCGATATGGTGGCCGCGATCCATGACATAGCGGAAAAGGAAGGCGTGCTGGAGACCACTTGGTTTTATGTGGCAGAGCCTTCGCAAACATCGCCCCATCAGTTTGTTTACAAGAACCTTGGCCATGAGATAGCCGAGATTTTCAAGTCTTTCAATATTGCCTTGGACAGAATCAAAGAATATGGAAGCTCTGGTATATGATAATGCGTATCTTCAGCGTCATCCTTTGTTCTCGAAATGCGGAGCTTTGTTGAATGATGTATCCAATCGGGATTACTCTGGAACGGATTATTTTGACAAGGAGATACGATGCTTGGATATGGATACCTACGAGAGTAAAATCTGCAAGTCCGCTCAACCAAAGTCTACCATGGATGCGGTAATCGGGCTTGCGTCTCAAACTGACGGACAATTGCGAGACAGACGGTTGTTGATGATAGAATTGAGAATGAAGTACAAGAATACGAATAATTTGTCTCTGAGTGAATTGAGGGAGAAAATGTCGCATACGAGGGATTTGCTTTCAGAAGACAGTTTGCGTATTGATTCATCTGCTTGGTTCGTTTTCAATAAGAATGTGACTGCCCGGGCTGAACGTTGGTTCGCTCAGCAAAGCCGGGTGGAAAAGGCATTGGCGAAATGCAAAGTTTGCGATGTTTCCCAATTTCGTGAATGCATCCAAAAGCCATTGTGTTCTTGATAGGAGTGCATAAAGACAATAAAACTATGGTACAAGAAAGGATATACCGATATTTCGAGAACAATCCGGTGCTTCATGTGCTTTTCGTGTTCGACCGGATGGACATTATCAAGGTAGAGCTGGATGCGGCGGAGTGGAAGGATGGCTATGTCTATAAGGTGTTCGACGGGGCCTGGTTCAATGCCAAGTACAACATAGAGCATACGTGGAGAGACAAGCGGGTGGTCCTGCTGTTTGGCGGGGAGTCTTATCCGCAGACGGAAGCGCAGTTGTTATCCTTCCCCTTGCTCGATTTGCTGAAAGCCAATATGGAATATCAGGAAGAGGATTATGCGTCTTTCTTGCAACAGTACGGCCTTCCGCAGAAATACGCCGCCTTTGTGAAACGCCATATCGGGGAGATGATGTCGGCCAAGCTGCATGCCATGTTGCAGCCTTATTACACGCCGGAAGCCTTTCACGAGGAGGTGGTATGCCGGGCCTTGATTTCTTCTTATCTTGGAGAAAAGAAGCTGCTGGACTGGGATATGATCGTGGTCAAGCTGCTGGTATTGGGATTGGCAAGCGAGGAAAAGAAACGTCTGGATTTCTTTTACCGGGTAGGGAAGAGCCCGGATGTGCGGAAGGCGCTCGATGACAAGCTGCGGCGTATTTTCGGTCGGACATACGAGGAAAATACGCCGCTTAAGATGCAGGCGGTGGCCGCAAGCCTCAAGTACAATATCATTACCCGGGGGCTTGCTCCCGTACCGTCCGATGATTACAAGATCTATAAGGTAAGCAGCGAGCCGGCTTTGGATCAGCTTGTCCGGATTTACGAGACAGGCGTTCATGACCGTGCCTTGGGCGGGAAATTCCAGGAAGCGGTGTCGGTATTGGCATCGGACATCAAGGAAGAAAAACTGATAGCCTGTTATGGGGTCGATGCCCCGTATTTTTATCTCACGGAAGCTCTTTGCTGGCCTATTTTGCAGAAAAGCTTGGAGACTGGACTGGTCGCCGACCCGGCATCGGTCACTTCCAAGGTCAAGGAACTTACTTTGAAGATGCCGCCGGAAGCGCCTATCCAGTTCGCGTTCCGTTTTGTGGAACAGTTATCCTTGTATTATGCCACGGTGCATGAGATAGGGAGCCTGAAGCTGGACAGTCCGGAAGAATATGCCCGGAAGTACTTGTCGGAATATTATCTTGTGGATTTCTATTACCGGCGTTCCGTGGAGGCGTTTCATGCGCTGGTGGAGCACCTTAACCCGGAAGGAGAGGGCTTTTCCGATGCCAAGGCTCGCCTGGATCAGGATTATGCCCGTATTTGCCATACATTGAATTGGGAGTGGATTTCTTGCGTGCAGGAAAAAGGGGAGGGATTTGCTTCCCTTTCTTTGCCCAAGCAGGAGGATTTCTTTAGTTTAGTGTGTGATAAGACGGTGAAGCAGGTGGTGATTGTCAGCGATGCCTTGCGTTACGAATTGGCGGCGGAATTGCGGCAGGAATTGCTGAAAGAGACCAGTGTGGCCAAGTTGTCGGCTATGCGGGCCATGTTGCCTACGGAAACCAAGTTCTGCAAGAACGCGCTGCTTCCCCACCATGCCTTGGAACTCAGGGGGACGGAGATGGCGGTGGACGGGCAGGTCCTGAAAGAGATGGATCAGAGGTCGGCGCAATTGAAGATGTTCAAGGAAAGATCGGTCTGTGTAAGTTTCGACTATGTGATGAACAGTGGCACGGCGGTTCTGAAGGAGTTGTTCAAGAACACTTTGGTTTATATCTATCATGATAGCATAGACCGGGCCAGCCATTCGCAAAGCCCGTTCGAGGTAATCCGCGCTTGCCGGGAGGCCGTGCGGCAGCTGGCTGTCTTGGTCAAGCGGCTTCACTATTCGTACAGCATTACCAATGTGTTGATTACGGCTGATCATGGATTCTTGTATAACGACATTCCCTTTGAGGAAAAGGACAAGCTTTCGGTTGCGGGGAATAACGGCTTGGAAAAGGATGGGAAATGCTTGGAATTGAAGACCCGTTATTATCTTACGGCAAATCCCGAACCGGTGGAAGGGGTGGCTAAATTTGCCTTGGAGACGGTGTCGGGAGTGAAAACGGCATCACCGGTCTATGTGGCGGTGCCTTGCGGGACAAATCGTTTTGCGGCTCCGGGCGGTTATGCGTTTGCCCATGGCGGTGCCAGCTTGCAGGAAATGCTTGTGCCGGTCATTTATAGCAGCAGGCGGAACGAGAAGAAGACGGAAAAAGTGGGCCTGGTATTGAAGGATTCGGGCTTGAGCGTGGTTTCCAGTCTTTTGCGTTTCAAGTTGGTGCAGTCGGAAGCTGTCTCTTCGGAGCGGATGGGTCGGACGGTGGTTTGCTGTCTATACCAAGGGGACGAACCGGTGAGCAACGAACAGCAGGTGGTCATGGACAATACGGAGGCGGAAGGTCTGCGGGAACGGGTCTATGAGGTAAGCTTGCGTTTGGTTCGGCCTTGCAGTGGAGGTTTGCTTCAGCTCAGGGTGTACGATGTGGAAGATCCGCTCAACCCGCTTGTCAAGGAAAATGTGCGGAACAACACCTTGGTGGAACGGGATTTTTAATTTTGCAGTTGCGTATGGACAATCGGGCCAATGGCTGCATGATGAAAGTTTTTTATTATGAAAACATTGAAAGATAAAATATTGGAATCCTTTCCGGGACGGGTGGTCCGCAAGGATTTGGCTTTTTTGGTCAAGGGCGGCTTGCCGGTGCCTACTTATGTCTTGGAATACCTTTTAGCGCAGTATTGCGCCACGGATGATCCGGCAGCTATTGCCGATGGCATAGAGCAAGTGAAAGAGGTGATTCGGGAAAATTATGTCCATAGGGCCGATGCCGAGTCGGTGAAAGGGAAAATCCGGGAGAGGGGCAAATACCGGGTGATTGACAAGATTACGGTGAGCTTGAATGAGAAGGCTGATGCCTACCATGCCGTATTCTCCAATCTGGGATTGACGGGAGTGCCTATCGGGGCGGAATATGTAAAGAAGAATCCCAAGTTGCTGTCGGGTACGGGAGTGTGGTGCATTGTGCAGATTGGCTATTTGTCTGGAGAGAGCCTTACGGTTCGTTGGGATATCCAGAATCTGAAGCCGATTCAGATTTCGGGGGTGGATGTGGAGGAATATGTGAGTCAGCGCAAGAACTTCTCTACTGAGGAATGGCTGGATTTCCTGATGCATACGGTCGGCTTGAATCCCGATTTGCTGAACCGTAGGGAAAAGCTCATCATACTGGCTCGTCTGCTGCCGCATGTGGAGAACAATTTCAATTTTATTGAACTGGGTCCCAAAGGGACGGGAAAGACGCATGTTTTCCAGGAACTTTCGCCTTACAGTGTGCTGGTGAGCGGCGGGGATGTGACACCGGCTCGTCTGTTTGTCAAGATGTCGGGCAACAAGGAATTGCTGGGTTTGGTGGGGTATTGGGATGTGGTGGCTATGGACGAGTTTGAGCAGCAAAAAGGGCGGAACGTGGATGCGGCTTTGGTGGATATCATGCAGAATTATCTGGCAAACAAGTCTTTCAATCGAGGAAAGGCCACGCACGAAGCCAGTGCTTCGATGGTTTTTGTGGGCAATACCAAACATACGGTTTCGTATATGTTGCGTCAATCCCATCTTTTTGAAAGCATACCGGAGGGCTTCTTGAAAGGGGCTTTCTTGGATCGGATTCATTTTTACGCGCCGGGTTGGGAGGTGCCGGTCTTGAAGACGGAAAGTTTCTCGAAGGGGTTCGGCTTGATTTCGGATTATGTTGCAGCGATGTTCCATGAGTTGCGCGACAGGGATTGGACCGATATTCTTGGACGTTATGCACAATTCGATACTTCGCTTTCGGAGAGGGATAATCTGGCTGTCCGCAAGACGGTGTCGGGTATGATGAAGTTGTTGTATCCCGATGGCGAAGCAACGGATGAGGAAGTTTATGAATTGATTGACTTTGCCGCAGAGGCTCGCAAAAGGGTGAAGGATCAGCTTTACCGGGTGGATGAGACTTTCAAGGCCGAACCGGCAGTGTTCCGTTACGATGCTTTGCGGACGGGCAAACAAGTGGCAATAGAGACATTGGAAAACATCAATAACGCTACGGAGGATTCCTTTGAGGAGGCTTCTCCGCTGGATGCGATTCCCATGGATACGGTAGGGGATTCCCGGATTCAGGATGGGAAAGCGGTCGGATCCAGGGGCTTGTCCAAACCGCCTGTGCTCAAGGAACAGACGCTTTCCATTCGCCAAGGACAGACGGGGCTTTCTTATGCCAAGCTGTTTGCTCCTTATTTGGAAACGGCGCATGCCATTGTGCTGGAAGACCCGTATGTCCGTACTCGGGGGCAGGTCAAGCATTTCATAGAGTTTGCTGCGATGTTGGTCCAGACTCGTCCGGTGGATGAGTTGCAATTGAAATTAGTGACTTTTGAAGAGCCGGAGAAGCGGGATGATTTGATTGCGCTGTTGAAGACAGTGCAAACGAACCTGAGCGAGTATGGCATTGTTTTTTCTTACGAGTTTCGCGATTTCCACGACAGGTGTATCAAAACCGACACAGGTTGGGTTATTACATTGGGTCGAGGTTTGGATATTTTTGACCGCTATGAGTATAATTCCATAGAGGGGATGTTTCAGGAAAAGCGCAAGTGCAGGGATTTCAAGCTGACCTACATGCGCGATATCAATGCGCACGAGGTGAAATAGGTTTTGCCGTTTCCTCCGCTTTGCCGTATCTTCGCGGGGTTATGGCAGAGAACAGCGAAAAAAGTAAGCGGTTTGCGGCGGGCGGCGTGCAGGCCGGCGGTTCGGGCGAGGTTGCGCCGGGCGAAGCCGGATTGGGCGTTGAGGAGAGCGGTCGCCGGGCTGAATCGGGTGAAATGCAGGATTCCATGAACGGAGCGGGCGATGCTGGGACGGAGAAGAGGCAGCGGCAGGTGCTGCGGGCTTCCGGCGTGAGCATTGCCGGCAACGCGGTCTTGTCGGTGGCCAAGATTGTGGTCGGTTTCATCAGCGGCAGTTTCGCGGTGGTCAGCGACGGTATCGATTCGGCATCGGACGTGGCTATTTCCATCGTGATGATCGTGACAGCCAAGATTATGGGGCGGAAGCCGAACAAGAAGTACGTGTATGGTTACGCCAAGGCCGAATCCATTGCCACCAAGCTGCTTTCGATGCTGATTTTCTTTGCCGGGGCGGAGATGTTGATTTCGGCGGTGCAGCATTTGTTTTCAAAAGAGACAAGGGTGATGCCGCAGGCGATAGCCATCTACGTGACGGTTTTCTCGATTGTCTGCAAGCTTCTGCTTGCTCGTTACCAGACGGTGGTGGGCAAGCGGACCGGCTCGTCGATGTTGGTGGCCAACGGGGTCAATATGCGAAACGATGTGCTGATTTCGTTAAGCGTTTTAGCGGGACTGTTTTTCTCGATAGGTTTGAACCTTCCGGTTCTCGACTCGGTGACGGCGTTGATTGTGAGCTGCTTCATCATCCGCTCGGCCATCAAGATTTTCATGGATTCGAATGTGGAACTGATGGACGGGGTCAAGGACGAGTCGGTCTATCAGAAGATTTTCGATGCGATAAACGGGGTGGAAGGGGTCGGTAACCCGCATCGGGTCCGTTCCCGGAGTATCGGGGGCAAGTATATGATTACCTTGGATGTGGAGGCCGATGGCAAGCTGACTCTGAACCAGGCGCATACGCTGGCTACCCAGGTGGAGCAGAGTATCCGGGAGACGATTCCGGAGGTCTATGACATCGTGGTTCATGTGGAGCCTTTCGGCACGCATCCCGAAGAGGTCTTCGGCATCAATTAGAGTTCTTCCCATTCCCCGCCCCAGAGTTGGATGAAGCGGTACATGTCCTCGCGGCTGATTTCGAGCGAGGCGGTGTTGTCGTTGGGATGGAATGTGACCCTTTCGGCTTGCCGCAGGTCTTTGTCCAAGTAGAGCTTGACTTGGTGTCCGGGGTCGTTGATTAGGCCGAAAAGCGATACCGAACCCGGCACGGTCCCCAGGCAGCGTTCCATCCGCTGTTCGGAGGCAAAGGAGAGCTTTCCTTGGTGCAGCTGGTGTTCCAAACCGTGGATATCCATCTGCTTATGGCATTCCAAAATCACCAAATAGTGCCGGTTTCCTTTATGGTTCCTGAAAAAGAGGTTTTTGCAGTGGGTCGAATCGAAGTCTTTCCAGTATTTCATCGCTTCTTCGATGGTGGGCAAGGGCGGATGCTCGTGCATCACGTATCCGATGTTCCATTCTTCGAGCTTGTCCAATACTTTCTGCCGTCTGGCTTCTGCGGTTTCCATAAAAGTAATCTTATTTGCTTTAACCCAAATCGGTCATTAGACTTTGGGTAGATTGTCCGCTTGTGTCATGCTGCGGACAGAAGTGGGCAAGATGCCCGAAAGCATCTTTTTCGGAACAGAGAACACACTCGGCGAGTCTAATGACCGATTCGGGTTTAATGCCGCGAAGATAATGGATGTTTCCCAACCGCGTCAATCCCGCTCCTGCAGTTCGCGGATGAACTCGTCGGCTATGTAGAGGTTGCCGTAAAGGTAAAGGCCGGTTTCCTTGTCGTGGAGGTCAGAGCAGGTCTTGCTTGCGTAGAACAGTTTCAAGGCTCTGGCTGGTTCTATGCCGAGCCGTCTGGCTATGTTGGCAGAAATGATACCGATGCGGTTGCTCAGAATCATTTCTTGGATTTCCGGTTGTTTCACCGGGTCATTTTGCAGGTTCGGTTCCATCGTAAACAAGGTATAGGTCTGTGATGGTTTGGCTCAGCAAACAGATCTGATTGCTGGGTTGATGCCAGGCAAGCCGTTTCAAGGCGGTTTCGGCATCCATTAATCCAGCCATGTAGAGGTTGACCGTATCGACCACCCGGTCATTGGCTACCCCGCCTTCAATATAGTCGAAGCCTGCGGCAGGATACAGCCCTTGGCAGCTGGCGACCACAAAATCGAGCCATTCAGCATTGTAAGCCGTGAATATCTTGCATTTTGCCGTTTTCAAGATGGCATTCTTGTCGAGACGATAGCGGCTAAGGATGGCTGCTTTCCCTCGTCGGCGAGCCGTGTTCATGGCCCAACGGACGGCTTGCTCTCTGATATCGGTCAGATAGAATCCTTTGCCAAAATCAAGATTGTCGCGTCCTATGTGGCATAGAGGCGTTCCGATTGCCTCGGTTCCGCCATGATATACGGTTATCGTCATTGCCGTGCCTCCCAGTTTTCCAAGCATTCAATTATGTTTTCCGTAACGTGTCCGCGGCTTTCCGTATGCAGGGTGTCGTAACAGGGCAGGATGTAATTCTCAATCAAACCGACCCGGTTCATTCGCGACAGGATTTCCTGATAGCTTTTCCCCAGCCGGCGTGCTGTGCTTTCTATGCAAAAAGAGGCGAATGCCAAGTGTATTTCGGTAGGGGACAATTCAATCAATCGTTCCATAGGTTGCTGTATCAAGAAGCTTCAGCAGCGCGGTCGATGCCGAAAATCTTCCGTGAAGAGGGAAAATGTAAAATTACGGAAAATCTGTGGAATAATCACCCCAACCATGCTTTTTGCCTGCGATGCGCGTACCGTCATCGATGATGGCGCTCTCGGCCGAAACTAATTTGGTTTGGTGGTTCTGTTTTTTGTATGGGGTGGTTTCAGAGGCGGGGGCGTGTTTGGTAGCCGGGTGGTTTGTTTGCAAGCCGGGGTTTGCAGGCTGTGGCAGCGTGTATATCCCTTTCGGGCCGAAGTTCGGGCTTGGCTGGGAGGATTGCACCGTGGAGTCCCGCAGGTTCTGCCAGGCTTGGATGTTTTGGAGGTCGACCAGGTGTTGTCCGGTGCCAGGTGAGAGGAAGAGGAGGAGCGAGGCTCCGAGGAAAGCAAGAATCTTTCGTCTCATAGTGTGTATTTTTTGAGGGTTGGTAATAATGAAGACTTGTTGTTCCAGACAGGTCTGTGTGGCAAATGTAACGAAGAAACTTGCTTGGCGGAGGAACTTGAGGGAAACAGAATTTCTGTTTTTCGAAAAATAGAAAGTTTTTCCCGAAAAGAGAAAAGGGTAGTGTTTCAATTCCTTTGTTGATGCCTATAAACCCAAATCGGTCATTAGACACGCCGAGTCCGTTTTTGATTGGGAAAGTGAGGCTTTCGGGCATCTTGCC
>CALUNB010000045.1 GCA_944321885.1 uncultured Bacteroidales bacterium
ATTTTCGAAATCCGGCCGGTGGCGGCAGGGGCGTAATAGACCTGTTCGTCGGCTTGGAGGTTTGCCGTGTATTCCAATGTCTTGGCTATCGGCAGACTTTGCAAGACCTGGATTCTGACCGGGATTTTCTCGGCCTGGACCTGTTCCGTGCCTTTGTGCCTCGAGGTGCCGCAGGAAACCAAAAGGCTCAGTCCCGCAACGGCTAAAATTACTTTTCGTATCATAATCTTGTTGTTTTTTCCTTGTTGTGAATCGGCTTTGCCGCCAAGAGCGGGCCGCTTTTCCGGAAGGAATCCGGATTCCCCGTCCACGGGGGCAGGAACCGGATTCAGCCGTTTCCGCCCGGGAAAGGGATTCACCGATGCCTGTCGGATATTTTATTGCAATTCATTATATAATTTCAGTAAATTCGTCTGAGCCTCTAACAAATCCAGGCAAGCCGAAGTGTAATTGTTCTCGGCTTCCAGGTAATTGTTGTTGGCTTGGGTCAGGTCGAGGCTGGAAATGTTGCCCACATTGAATTTGGCCTGGTAATGTCCCAGCACGCTTTTGGCCACTTCCACATTCTCTTTCTGGAGGTTGTAATTCTCGGTGGCGTTCTGTAAGTCGTATTTGTACTGGGCTTCGTTCAGCCGGAGCTGGTCTTCCAGAAGGCTCTTGTTGAGCTGGGTCTGCTGGAGCGTGATTTTCTCTTGGTCCAGTTGCGCCTTGCGTTGGAGGCCGGAGAAGATGGGCACGCTCAAAGTGACGGTGGCCGTGTGCGGCATGTTCATGAAACCGCCCGAGACAATCTGGTACTGGTAGTTGTAACCAGCGCTCAGCGTAGGGGCGTAGGCCCATTTCTTGGCGCTGACAGCTTTCTTTTGGAGTTCTTCCTGGGTCAACGTCAGTTGGTATTGCAGGTTGTTGTTGATATCGAAGTCTTTGAGAGCCAAGTTGGCGAAACCTTCCTCGCCCAGGAAATCCTCTAAATGGTCGGTCAGCGTGATGGGAGTTCCTGCTTTGAGTCCCATTTGTATGCGAAGTAGGTTGTAGTTCACGTCCAAAGTCCTTTCCATCGAGAGCAAGCTATTGTTGAGTTGCCCCACTGTAATCCGGATTTGGTCCACATCGCTGATTTCCACGGTTCCAGCCTTGTACATGTTCTGGGTATGCTCCAGAATCCGGCTCATGTTGTCCAGGTTTTCCTGTAATATCTGCACCAAGCGTTCGCAGACAAGGATGGTATAGTAAGAATTGTAGATGGTGCCTTTGATGTCCAGTGCGTCGGCATCCACCTGTTGGCTTGCCAAGGTCTTGGCAATCTTGGCGGTCTGTATACCTACGATCCATTCCCCGTTGAGCACGGTCCAAGAAGCCGATGCCCCGACCGTGAAATTGTCCTCCATCTTGATGGAGAAACTGTTATCTCCCATATCCGTGCCACCCATCGACACATCTCCCATGCTCACGCTTTGTCCGAAATAGGTCTGGTAGTTGAGGTTGGCATTGATTTGGGGAATACCTGCCGAGATGGCTTCGGTAATCATTTTTTGTTGCAAGTCGATGTTGAGCCGGGAGGCTTGGAGGCTTTTGTTGTGTTCGACCGCGAAAGCGACGGCTTCCTGGAGGCTGAGTTCTTGGGCTTGGGTCGTTGGATCGGGTTGGGGGATTTCTCTCCCGCTTTTCCCTCGGGATTCCTTGCTTATGGGAATGGTGTCGGATCCCGTTGTGTCAGTTCGTGTTCCGTTTTGCCCCTGTGCCATGGATGGTTTTGGGCAGGTTGCCGTGCTTCCTGGGAGGACGGGACCGGTGGTTTCCTGTAAAGAGGTCTCCGGGGTCCGGGCTTGGACAAAACCCAGGCAGAGGAGGGCCAGGAGAACCATGCCGATGTTTTTCTTTTTCATATCGAGATAAATTATTTTCTGTTTCCGGAATACCGTTCTGCCGGATTCCCTGTTTTGTGTGGAAAAGATTCTTTCTGTTGCCCTTGCGTGGGAAGCCGGGGGGTCAAGGCCGGGGAAAAACCGAACCCTCTTTCCCTTTTCGGGCAAGAATCTTTTCAAGTTCTTCGATACCTTCCGGGGTCGCGATGCTGCGGACGAGGTTTTCAAAGATTGTGAACAGGATTTGGTCGATGGAGTGTTTGAGCTTGGGCCAGTTCTCCGGGTCGGCTACATAGGCGATTTCCATGTTCAGGATTTCTTCCTGGATTTCCGTGTCGATGTCTTTGCGGATTACACCCTCCTGCCAGCCTTTGCGGACGAGGAAATTCAAACAGCGGTGGATGTGACCGCTGTCTTGTCTTGTCATCTTCTCGTAAACGAGAGGATGGTATTTCTTCATATCGAAAGTGTTGAGCGGCAGGAGGCTTTTGAGGCTTTCGGTGATGTTTTCCGCAATGGACATGACAAGCTGGATGGCAGGGATATCTTTGGTCTGCCGCAAGATGTCTTCGGCCCGGTATTTGTCCTGGCGGTATTGCATGACGGCTTCCACCACTTGGTCTTTGTTGTCGAACCATGTGTAAAGGGTTTTCTTTGAGATTTTCAAGTGGTTGCAAATGTCGTCCATGGAACTGCTCCTCAGTCCGTAGTGCAGGAAAATTTCGGAAATGCCTTGGATGATTTCCAAAGGAGCGCGGTAAGGGTTGCTGTTGGGGGGGGCAGGGGCTTCGAGGGGATTTTGCATGTCGGCCCCTTTGGTGGTTCCAGTTGTTTTTGTCTCTGGAGCCAAGTCCTTGCGGGTATTGGTTTTGTTTTCCGGATTCGTTTTTCCGGTCAGGTTTGTGGAACGCTGGATCATTTTGTGTATGGAAACGTTTTTGGTTAAAATCGTTTCCACGTGCAAAAGTATGCTATTTCGGGAAACCCGCAAAACAGGGAAGTCGGCTTTGAGGGCAAAACGGGGGGATGAAGGAGGTCTGGAATACAAAAAATGGCTCTGTAGTATATTGTAAGGCCTTGTTTTCGGAAATGTTAAAGTTTATTAAAAACTATTTGACGGGCTTCGTCCCGGCGGTTTGATGCGTGCGGATGCAAACGTCTTCCCAATGCAGTAGGAGGGACAGGGACGGTCGAACCGAAGGAGGTGGTATGTCAGGGCGTGTCCAGCACAAGGAATGCCTGCATCATGATATTGTGCCTCTTATTATCATTACGGAAAAACTTGGAGATGTTTTATTACAGGGATCTGAAGGAATGGAGCCGTCTCCCCGGGACTTTGTCCGCCACATGTCTTACAGCTCCGGATTATTATGAGGCAGTCTTGGACTATTTTGAAATCAGATATTGAAAATCAACGTAGTACAGAAATCTTGCCATGTGGATGGTCCTTGTACGTTGAAGGAAAGCACAGAAGCGGAGGCCGGGTGTGTCCCCGGCTTCTCCGCTCTGACAAGGCTGGACTTCCTTGCAAACCAAAACCTGTTATGAACGAGAGTTTTCTCTATTGATGTTTCGTGATTTTGAGTTGTTTCCCATCGACGACCAACAAATAAACGCCGTTCGGGTAGGGAGAAAGGTCCAAAGTTTGCGTAGCTTGTCCCCCGCATCCGGTTTCCATGATTTTTTGGCCGTTTGCGTTGAAGACTTCGACATGCCGGATTCCGGACGGGCTGTTAAGGGTGATTTGGCCTGTGGTCGGGTTCGGGTAGGCTTTCAGATTTCCTTGGATCCGGTCTTCGTTGCTCATGCTGACGGTGACTTCGGTACAGATGGGATTGGATTCGAATCCCAATTCATCGCAAATAGCCCGGACACAGTATTCGTGTGTGCCAGCCGGGGCTGTTTCGTCGGTATAGGCAGTCTCTTCCATTGGGCCGGCGATTTTTTCCCCGTCGCGGTATACATTATATTGGCGGGGAATCGGAACCTGTTCCACAATGGAAACTTCGTCAAGCTGGATGCCTAATGTGGTGTACAGGGAGTCGTTGTGGTGGCGGAAAGCAAGGTATACGGTTCCCGTATATCCTGACAAGTCTACAACCTTGTCGTACCATACAAAGGTCGAGGTGGCATCCAGCGTGTCGCTGTCGATTACTTCGAAGTCGTTGTAACCGGTTCCCTTTTGTGAAATCAGGACTTCGTAATAGGTTTGGCTACTTTGGTTGATAATGTTGGCTATGTGGTAGCTTAGCGTGGCTCGACCTGAAGATAACTCGATGGCGGGTGTTATCAGCCAGTTATCCGGTGCCAACAAAGATGCTGAGTAATCCTCATGATAATTATAGACTTCGGAGAAAACACAGCCATCGCCTTCGTAGGGTGTGCATGATAGTTCTTTTCCCGGGAATAAAGCACGGCGATATTGTTCAGGACAATCATGGTTTCGCTGTTCCCCAAGTGTTTCAAGGAAACGGTATAGGCTTCCAAATAATGGTTCAAGGCTTCGCCGTAGTCGAAAATGGAATAATACAGGATGCCTAAGAATCTGTTTAAATTTATTTGTTTAGGCCATCGGGAGGGGATTTGGAGGGATGGCGCGGCGTTTTTCAAAGGAGGATAGCCCAGCTATCGGACGTGAAAAAGGCAAACGATAGCGAAAGTCGAGCGGGGAATCAAAGCTTGCTTTGATTTCTCCGAGACCAAGCTATCTTCGAGCATCGCTCAACCCAGAGCCGAAATAGCCCCCGATGGGCAAACAAAATCCTGAAACCGGTCCCTGAAAATTCAGTCTTTTCAGGATAGCAAGAAATTTTAAACAGCTTCTAAATTGTTTAGTGCCAAAAATTGTTGCATGAACCATCGGTTCTGTACGGCTATGTTGCGGGCTCCTTCCAACAAGAGCAAGCCGTCCGTGTGGTTTTTCTTTTCCAACACGGCTTCCACTCCTTGCATGAGCAAAGAGTCGCAATAGGCTTTATCCGGATTTTGGGCTGGAGCGGCGTTTTGCAGGCCGATAAGGCAGAGGCAGACCCATAGGGATTTGAGTTGGTATATTATTCTTAGAGGACGGCGTAGGCGTTTTCTCATGTTTCCAGGTAAAGTAAAATGGTTATCGGGTCAAGATGGCTGTCATGGGCTCGGCTTGCATGCAATATTCGTAAAATCTCCGGATTCCTGCAAGTGATAGGCAATGATGGGCCCGCAAAAGACTTGTCTTTGTCAAACTCCGGGTGCAGGTAAAATCAAGTTGCCGGGCAGGAACGGGGAGCCTTGCCGTTTCCGCTTGCCTGCATGGCTGAATTTCCTTACTTTTGTTTCTTGTTGGCCGGGCTAGGATGAAAACCGGGTCCGGCCTTGCAATCAAGATATTGGAATATGAGGAATATGATGGTTCACAAGAAAACTTTGATTTTCGGACTTTGCCTGTGGGCAGGAATGGCAGGCGGTCTTCAAGCGCAACAATCACAAGACAAGATGCAAACCCGGGAAATCGTATTGGATGACATCTTCTTTTCGGACGACTACCGTGCCAAAAGCCTTTCCGGCATCCCATCCCGTCTGGAAGCGAAAGAATACTATGTATTGGAAAACGGCGTGTTGAACAAGCACATACGCCAACGGAAAGGCAAGGAAAAAGTGGTGGAAATCCTCAATCCCGCTTCCGATGTCCGTTTCAAGGATTCGCTTTGGCAGCCCTGGGGTTTCGAGTTCAATGCCGATAAGAGCAAGGTGCTTCTGTTGTCCGATCGTCAAGCCATTTACCGGCGTTCGGCCCTTTACCAAGCCGTTGTCTGGAGTTTCGACAAGAAAGGGAAGGCTGTGGATCCTTTGGTGTTGAGCCGGAAAGGTCCCGTACAGGAAGTCTGCTTCAGCCCGGATGGCTGGAAAATCGCTTATTTGAGGGATAACAATCTTTACTACACCGATTTGAAAAGCGGGAAAGAATATGCCGTGACCACCGATGGAGCCGTCAATGAAATCCGCAACGGGCATACCGACTGGGTATATGAAGAGGAATTCGGTTTCACCCGGGCCTATGCTTGGAACCCGGCTTCGGACAAGATTGCCTACCTGAAGTTTGACGAATCCGCCCTGCGGGAGTATGAAATGACGATTTGGGGCGAGCTCTATCCGGAAACCTACCGTTACAAATACCCCAAGGCGGGTGAACGCAATTCCACGGTCAGCCTGTGGTTCTATGATTTGGCTTCCGCCCGCAACGACCAGGCTGCCTTGGAAGCGGATTCGGTGGAATACATTCCTCGTATCTTTTGGGAACCGACGGGGAAGGAACTGATGGTCTATACGTTGAACCGTCACCAGAACCATTTCGGGATTTGGGCTCTCGCGCCCGCCGGTGGCCAACGCCAGGTTTATGACGAACGCAATCCGGCCTATGTGGAGATAACCGATAACGTCTATTTTTTCAAGGACGGTTCCAAATTCTTGTTGGCGACCGAAAAAGACGGATACAACCATCTCTACCTCTTCCCGATGGACGGATCCAAGCCCGAAGGGACGCTGTTGACTCCGGGAATGTACGATGTGACGGCTTTGTACGGCGTGGACGAGGTCCGTGGGCGGGTTTTCTTCCAAGCTGCGTACTCTTCCCCGGCTGACCGTGATTTGATGTGTGTGAATTTGGACGGGACCGGTTTGCGTCGACCGGCTTTGGACATGCAGCGTGATGGCGGTTCCACCTTCGCTTGGTTCAACGACGATTTCTCCTATATGATTTTGGAACATTCCGATGCCAATAGCCCGGCTTCCTATTTCCTTTATTCCGTCGGGAACCAGGACGAGCAGCTTTTGGAATGTCTCCTGGTTAATACGGCCTTGGAAGAGACGGCCAAGGAACACGCTTTCGTGGAGAAGGAATTCTTGCGGATTCCCGTTCCCTTGACCGACAGGGATGATGCCGTTTTTATGGGGGAACCCGATTTCGGCATGCACCGTTTCGAACAGAAAGGCGGAGGGATCCTGTCTCCGGCAAGCGGGGATGCCAAGGCGGGAAATGCCCCCCAGGCCCGGAGTGGACAAACGGGACTGGAGGGAGGAAACCATCCGGAACGTCAGATTTACTTGGAGGCTTGGATGATGAAGCCTGCCGAAGCCGGGACCCCGGCAGCCCAAGGCAAGAAATACCCGGTCTTGATGTTCCTCTATGGGGGACCCGGTTCGCAACAAGTACTCAATTCCTTGCGCCCTTACGAGATGCGTGACTACCTTTGGTACCAGATGTTAGTGCAGAAGGGCTATATCGTGGTTTGTGTGGACAACCGGGGAACCGGAGGCAGGGGACAGGCTTTCAAGAAATGCACCTACCGGCAGTTGGGCAAATACGAAACCCAGGACCAGATTGCCGCGGCCCGCTTCTTGGGCAGCCTGCCTTATGTGGACGACACCCGGATTGGAATTTGGGGCTGGAGTTATGGAGGCTTCATGTCCTCGAACTGCCTGTTCCAAGGGGATGGCGTGTTCAAAGCCGCGATGGCCGTGGCTCCGGTTACCAATTGGCGGTATTACGACAATGTTTATACCGAGCGTTTCATGCGGACTCCGCAGGAGAATCCGGACGGCTACGACAGGAACTCTCCCGTTTACCATGCTTCCAAATTGAAAGGCGCATACCTGTTAATCCATGGGTCTGCCGATGACAATGTGCATTTCCAGAATTCCGTCGATTTGCTGACCGCTCTGCAAAAGGCCGGGAAGCAGTTCGAGTTCATGATGTACCCCAACCGCAACCATAGCATGTTGGGCAAGGATGGGTCCTCGCAACCCCATCTTTATCGTAAATTGACCGATTTCATACAAAAGAATCTGTGATATGGATTCAAGCAGGATGGATTTCGGGAAAAGGCGGCACAGCTTCCGGGGCCGCTTTTTCCTGTGGTGGCTGATGTCGGCTGCCATCTCAGGGCTTGGCTGTCCTTTGCAAGGAAGCATGTCGGAGAGGGGTTTCCGGGGCGAATCCGGGACAGACCTGGTGGAAGCGGCCGGGGCTCCGGCAAAGCCGTGGTATCATTTGCCCGATACGCTCGATTACAGCGTCTTGATTGTGGGGATGGCCAAAGGTGCCGAGGGGAGGGAAGTGGTTTGGAGGGCCGATGCCGACCCGGTTTCCGGCAAGTACATGGAACTGGGGCGTGGCACGGTTGACAGTAACGGGCGTTTTATCCTGGCAAGCAGCGAGGTGTCGGGGGTTCTGCCGACCTATCTTTTGATAGACTATTATTCTACCTCCATCTTTGTGGAAGCCGGCAAGGTATATCGTTTGGAGATGGCCGGTTTTGATTACCATGCCGATGAAAAGACCAATGCCTTCATCGTTTCGGACCAATTGCCCGCCTTGACCTACCGGATTCTGGACGAAGCCGGGCATCCGGATACCACGGGGCTCAACTATCTTCTGGGGCGTTACAGCCAGCTTTATAACCGGATGATGGCTCGTGATTTCGAACGGATACAGACCCGGAAAGACACGGCACCTGTGGTGGCTTTCATGCACCTTTCCGATTCCCTGTTCGCCGATGTTCCCGATTCCTTTTTTCAAGATTACCGGTTTTATGTGGAAGCCGGTTTGCAGGAATTTTCGGCCTATCGTTCCCGTCGGGGATTGTTCGACAGTTGTATTGCCAACCGGGATATCGACTTTGGAAACCCGGCCCAGATGATGTTCCTGGAATCTTATTTTATGGACTATTTTACCACGAACCCATTCCTGCCTTTCGACCAGGTACGGCGGATTGTGAATCGTAACGACTTGTCCCCGGTTTCCCGTTTAGGCATGTTGTCGGACAGTTTGAGCTTGGATTACGCCTTGCGCAACGAATACCTTCATGATTGGGTATTGGTCCATGCCTTGAATGAAGGCCTTGGAAACGAACGTCTTAACGACAACCATATCCGGGCCATGTTGCAGACCTACCGGGCCCGGACGAAATTCCCGCTTTTGGCAAGGACGGTCGATAATCTTTTGACCCGCCGGGACGAGTTGGAAAAACGCCAATATTTCAAGCACGTATGTTTTACCGATACTTCTGGCAGAAAAGTCTTGGTGGATACGCTCTTACAGGCAGGTATGTTCCATTATTTCGTCTTTGTGCGGGCCGATTACGACCAGTGTCCGGCCTGCAACGAAGAGAGCCTGTTGCTTGCGAAGATATGGAACACGGCCGGCGAAGACGTGAAGAAAGCTGTCAAGATAATCTATATCAATTGCGATTACCGTTTTGAACGCTATCTTTCCGATGCCAGGGCCAAGCAATATCCTTGGCTGTATTTGCATTTCGACCGGAATATCGAGTGGGTACGGCAAATCGATGCGGCCCATTTCCCGGCTTTTGTCTTGGTGGACGACCAAGGCCATGTCCTGAACCCGGGGTTCAACGCCCCGAGCCAGAACATTGGCGATGTCTTTCGTCGCATGGCTACTTTGAAAGCCTTGCAGGATCGGAGAAATACGAGCCGGTAAGGTAGGCGATGGAGGCGTACATCAGGGGGAGGCGTTGTTTGATGCCTTCCGGATCCAGCCAGATGGCCTGGGTGATACCTTCCTCCGTCTGGGGCTTGGTTTCTTGTTTCCGAGGAACTTCCATCTCGAACCAGTTGGATTTCTTCAAGGCCAGTCCTTGTTTGTTTTCAATGAAGTGGTAGGTCGTTTTGAGGAAGCCGAGGATGCGGAGTTCTTGCAAGCCTGTTTCTTCTTCCACCTCCCGTAAAGCGTTCTCTTGGTCGGTTTCCCCTTTTTCTTTCTTCCCTTTGGGCAGGTCCCACATCAAGTTCCGGTAGATATAGAGGTATTCATGGCCTCCTTTCCCGTCCGGGCAGCGGACCAAGCCACCTCCGGCTTCCACGATGGGGAATTGCCGGAGGAACGCTTCGTGGATTTCTTCTTCCTTTCCGTGACAGTCCAAGGCTATCGTACTGTAATTCGGGAATTTCCGAAAGTCGTTCCGGGCAAAATCCACCAAATCGGCCATCGTGGTATAATCTTTTTGGACGGCCCAATCCAAAGGGTCCTTGGCCGAAGTGAAGACCAAGGACCGGTTTTCACAAAATATTTTTTCCATGTTAGGGATAACTCAGATTCGTTTCAGGATTTCCCGTGTCAAGTCCCAGAACCGGGTAACGGTGGAGAGTTCCAGGCGTTCGTCCGGGGAGTGTACACCCCGCATGGTCGGTCCGTAGGAAACCATGTCCATGCCGGGATATTTCTCGCTGAAAAGCCCGCATTCCAAGCCTGCATGGATGGCCAGGGCTTTGCCCTCTTCGTGGAAAAGGTCGTGGAAGGTGTCCAGGACCAATTTGAGAATCGGGGAGTCGGCATTGGGGTTCCAGCCCGGATACCCTTCACTGTGCCCGGTTTCGGCTCCGATGGCCTTGAAGCAGGAAGCAACCCGTTGGGCTGCCCAGATTTTGGCGCTTTCTACCGAGGAACGCTGGCTGGTGGTAATCAGGATATGGTCTTCCAAGGTCTTTACCGCTGCCAAGTTGGTGGAAGTCTCCACGAAGCCGGGAATCTCGTCGCTCATCCTCAAAACCCCGTGCGGGCAGGACATCAGGGCGTAGATTAATTCATTCCGGTTCTTGTCGAGCCAAACATGGGAAGGACATTCCGTTTTTTCCACGGACAATTTGAAGTTGGGTTCGGTATGCTTGTATTCCGCTGCGATTTGTTGTTCCAAGTTCCGGACTTCTCCTTCCAGGGCTTTGAATTCCGTGCTTGGGATGCCGATGCATGCCGAGGCTTCGCGGGCGATGGCGTTGCGCAGGTTCCCGCCTGTGAAAGAGGCCATGCGGAAATCATGCTTTTCGAGGAGGGTATAGAGGACCCGCGCCAGCAATTGGTTGGCGTTCGCCCGGCCTTTGTTGATGTCGTCGCCGGAATGTCCGCCGCACAAGCCTTTGACTTGCAAATTCAAGTACAGCAAGTTCGTATCGGCCTTTTCCTGTTGGTAGGGATAGTGGATGACCGTGTCCACACCTCCGGCGCAGCCGATGAAAAACAGGCCGTCGTCTTCCGAGTCGAGGTTGAGCAGGATTTTGCCTTCGAGAAAGCCCGGTTCCAGGCCGAAAGCCCCGGTCAGGCCGGTTTCTTCGTCTACCGTGAACAAGCATTCGATCGGCCCGTGTTCCAGGTCTTCCGAGGCTAAGATGGCCAGTTCGGTGGCGACCCCGATGCCGTTGTCGGCCCCCAAGGTCGTGTCCTTGGCTTTGAGCCAGCCGTCTTCGACATGCACTTCAATCGGGTCGGTGTCGAAATCATGCTTGGAATCGCCGTTCTTCTCGCAAACCATGTCCATATGGCTTTGCAGGATGATGCAAGGCCGGTTTTCATGGCCGGGCGTGGCGGATTTCCGGATCAGGACGTTGCCCGTCTTGTCGGTCTTGTACTCCAAGTGGTGCTTTTGGGCAAAATCCACCAGATAGGCCCGGATTTTTTCCTCCTTCTTGGAGGGACGGGGAATTTGCAGGATTTCCCCGAAATATTTCCAAAGAATCCGGGGTTCGAGGGTGTTGAGAACTTCGTTCATTGTATCAAGGGTTTTAGAAATTTCTATCTTCTGCACTCCGTTTCTAAGAAGCTGTTTAAAATTTCTTACAATCCTGAAAAGGCTGAATTTTCAGGGACCAGGTTCAGGATTTTGTTTGCCCATCGGGGGCTATTTCGGGTCTTGCTTGCCTTTTTCACGTCAGATAGCTTGGCTATCCTCCTTTGAAAAACGCGGCGCCATCCCGCGAAATCCCCTCCCGATGGCCTAAACAAATAAATTTAAACAGCTTCTAAAAAATCTTTTGCCTGGCATCCGGTTTTCCTTTTTCCCCGTTTTATGGAAAGCTCCATAGGGTCAGAGGAAAGGGATGCGGGAGGGTTTTTCAGAACAGGTGTCGGAAAGGGGTCAGCAACCATTGCATGAATCGTAGGATTTTAGGGGAATTCAGCCACTTCGTGTAATCGAAATCCGAGGAATGCACGTCGGTTTCGGCGATATGCCGATCCAGGAGTTCGATGATTTCCTGGTTCTCCCCGTAGAGCATGATTTCGTACTGGTAGCGGAAACTCCGGTAATCCATATTGGCCGAACCGAGGAAGAAGCGTTTCTGGTCCACCAACATGCATTTTGCGTGCAGGAGGTCGGGTTCGTAAAACCTCCATTCCACCCCGGCTTTGTGCATGGGGCCCAGGTATTTGTTACAGAGGATGTCGACCAATCCCACATCCGAATGTTTCGGGATATGGACCACGACCCGGATTCCTTTCTGGGCCGCGTGCATCAGGGCCTTGCGGATTTTGTGGCCCGGCAGGAAGTAGGGGGTCTCGATGAGGATTTCTTCCTTGGCGTTTTCAATCATTTTGAGCATCTGGTTCCGCACCGGTTGGAAATAGGCCGAAGGAGTGTCCTGCACGATTCCGTATCCGTGGTATTGGATGATTTTGATTTTTTCAAAGGGTGCCAGTTCGTAGAACTTGTATTGGGACGAACTGTACATGAAACAGCCTTTGAATTTCCGGGTTATCGGATTTTCCATCCTCAGGTTCAAATCCCTCCAATTCAAGCAGTAGGCGGTGATATTGGATGACCCGATATAACTGATTTTGTCGTCTATCAACAAGAGTTTCCGGTGGTTGCGGGTGTTGTTGCGGGCAAAGCTGTTGGATAGGAAGAATTTGATTTTCTTGAAATATCGTATCTTGATACCGTTTTGCTCCATTTCCGCGAACATTTCGGAGGGCTTGCTCCCGTAGGCATCGAGCAAGAGCCTGATATCCAAGCCTTCTTTGGCTTTTTCCATAAGGGCGTCCCGGAATTTCCTCCCGATGGAATCGTCGTTGAAGCGGAAGGTTTCCAGGTAGATATATTTTTTCGCCTGCCTTATGTCTTCAATCATCGAGGTGAACAAGAGGAGATTGTCATCGAAGAGCCGGACGGATATGGGTATGTCGGTTTCGGGCATGGTCTGCGTTTTTTGCCAAAGCGGTTACGAAGATACGAGAATCGCTTGTATAAAAAAAGCCACCGGGGAAATTCCCGATGGCTTTGTATAGGTGGAACCTGTGTCGAGGATTAAAAATAAAATCCCCGGTTGTCTTCGATGTTGGCCGCTTTTTCCAAGGCGCTGAGAACCGCGTTGGAAGCCGTTTGCTGGTGCTGCATTTCCAATTGGCTCGAAATCCGTACCAAGTCGGCAGGAGCCGGTTCGGGAGCCGCGATGTTGTCCACGAAGACCCGGTAAACACCGCTGTTTCCCTTGATGGCATGGGAAAGCTGACCCTTTTCCATGCCGCAGATGGTTCCGATGACATTCGGTTCATAACCGTTCCGGTTCAGTACCGGATAAGCGGTCATGGTAATGCCGAAAGCTGTATCGATTTTGACATTATTGCTCTTGGCAATGGCTTCCAAGGAAGTTCCATCGAGTTTTCCGGAAAGAAGGTGGAATTTCTTGTCCATCCTTACCATGTTGGCCACTTGGGGGTTCTTCATGGCATTGTCCAGACTCATGTATTCCTCTTCGTTGATGCTGCGCAGGCCGGCAATCACGTAACGGTTTTCCATTTCGAATACTTGCGAGGCCACGCTGCCTTCCTTGGTGTCCTTGTTGAAAGCCCAGCGGATGACTTCACGGGCGGAGTTCATACCCGGCAAAGAGGATTGCAGTTCGGTGGCAGCCGCTTGGCGGACACGCATGCCAATCTTGCGGGCGGCGGAGTCCATCTGGGCGATATCCCCGTGGCAGTCGGCCATCAATTGGTTGGCGCGCGTGTACACGCTTTTGGCGGTCGCCGTGCTGGGTTCGATAGGAATGCTTACCAAGGCGGCCAGGACTTTCTTGACCGGTTTGGTTTTCTCGGTCACGTACAACACATGGAAACCGTTGGGTGCTTCTACCATCGTGGCTTTGCCCGCAGGTGTTGCGAGGGCGGCCTTGTTCAACGAGCTGAGCAGGCTTCCGTCACGCATCCAACCCAATTCTCCCCGGGTTTGTTGGGCCGTGGGGTCTTCCGAGAAACGGACGGCGAGGTCCCCGAAAAGGGACGGATTGGCATTGACGACCCGGACCAAGGAGTCGGCCAATTGACGGCTTTGTTCCCGGTTCCGTCCGCTCTGGCTTCCCATTTCAGCATAGGAAAGGAAAATATGGTGCAGGAACAGAGAATCGGGACGCATTTGCACATCCATCAGCTTGGCCATCTGGAAAGTATTGCCCATGCGGCGAGGAGCGAAGAAATGTCCGGCTTCCACATCGAAGAGGGAATCCCAGCCTTGGAAAACTTCGTCCTTGGTACGATAGAGGCTGTCGAAACGGTCGCCCGAAGTGACGGCATTGACGAAATCAGGGATGTTGTCCTCTTGTTGGAATTCGGCATAGAGTTCGTTCACATCCTTGGTGATATCGGCCATGTCCTGGGGCGTGGGGGTAACATCGAACACCACGTAGGACAGCTCACGGCTCGGATTCTGGCGGAACATGTGTTTGTTCTCGTTGTAATATTTCTGGTAGTCGGCCCGGCTTAACTCCACATCCGCATCCGGAATGCTGGAATAGGGGAGCATCACGTAACGGGCGTTTGCCGAAGCGGACTGGCTCCGGGCTTGCAGGGCGGCCATGCCCTTGGGTACATAATAAGATTGGCTGGCCAGAAGGAAATATTTTTCTTTGAGGCGTTCGCTTTTGACGATGCGTTCCAATTCGCTCAAAGTGCTCTGGTCCTGGGGCGACAATTGATTGAAGTTGTTGATGATGTTCATCACCTGCTGGCGGTCGTACTGACCCGTCTGCGGATTGGTGAAATATTGGTACAGGATGGGGCTGATGAACTTTCCGTAATACATGTCGTTCATTTCTTCAGCGCTGACCTGGAGACCCGTTTGGGCGCAGGCTTCGTTCATCAACAGGTCGGAAAGCAATCGCTGCCAGGTAATCTCCCGGATTTGTTCCCGGTCGGCATCGGTTAACGAGACGTTTTCGCCCTGGGCCTGCATCGACTGCATGTATTGGTCTGTCAGTTGGTCGACTTGGGAGGAAAAGAGGTCGTAAGAAATGGATTCCCCGTTGATGACCGCCACGGGAGGAGCGGTTTGTCCCCTTCTTCCAAATGCATCTTGTACAACGAAACCGATAATGGCAATGCCGATCAATGCAACTGCAAGTCCCGCATGTTTTCTGATTTTGCCAATAATAGCCATCTTCTATAAAATTTGTTTGGTAACAGTATTCTTTCGTGGGTTTCAAGGGCAACCGCGAGCGTTCCTTGTTTCTCCTTGCCAGGAGGCTTTTCGCCACGGAAAGCCCAAAATGAGGGGGCAAATGTATAAAAATATTGTCTTCCATGCAAGGAGCGCCAGGGAGCCCCATCCCCATGTGATTCACCAATCCACTCCCTGGAAACCGGTTCTTCCGGGATAGGGGGAATGGTATGCGTGTTTTCGGCTTGTCCTTGAAATGTAATGATTTTTTTTGTAGGAAGAGCGGCGTTTTTTGGGAATTTTGAGTAAAAAACGTAACTTCGCATCTTGCGTGGGTGTGCGGGGCCTTTCCCGGAAAGGTCTCCCGGTTTTCCACACTTTCGTCCAAGAAAAATGTAGTTTAAACCTTTAAAATCAAGACAATCATGAAACATTTGATTCTCGCTCTCGCTGTGGCGGCTTTGGGCTTTACCAGCTGCAAGTCGAACAAGACCGCTTCGCCCGAGGGAACAACAACGGCCAGGACGGAACAGGTGGCTCCGTCCGCTCAAACCACCTGCACGCCGGCGGCTTGCGTTTGTCCGGAAGGCACGGCTTGCAAGGAAGGTTGCACCAAGGAAGCTTGCACCTGCTGCAAGAAGGAATGCAAGAAAACGGCTTGCGTTTGCCCGGAAGGCAGCACTTGCAAGGAAGGTTGCACCAAGGAAGCTTGCACCTGCTGCAAGAAGGAATGCAAGAAAACGGCTTGCGTTTGTCCGGAAGGCACGGCTTGCAAGGAAGGTTGCACCAAGGAAGCTTGCACCTGCTGCAAGAAGGAATGCAAGGCCGGGGCCTGTACCAAGCAAGCTTGCTGCACGGACAAGGCTTGTGATGCGGCCAAGTGCAAATGCACGGCAGAAAAGAATTGTGGAAAGGCTCCCTGTCCTACCGTGAAGAAGTAGGAAATTATCTCGAAGACCCTTGGGAACGGGTGTGCGTACTACGGTAAAAGTTGTTGTAATCCCCTCAAGGGATAGGTAAAAGGCCGGTCCATCTGGATCGGCCTTTACCTTTTATGAAGCAGGTCTGTCTTCCGGGGTTCTGTTTCCCCCGTTCCTCTGGCGGATAGGTTTCCCCCGTTTTGAAGGCTACAAAATCATGCCGGCGGCTACCGTTTCATTGGTGGCTTCGTCCACCAAAATCAAGCTGCCCGTAATCCGGTTGTCTTCGTAGCGGTCGTAAACCAAAGGCTTCATGGACTTGATTTTGACCGAGGCAATGGCGTTGAGGACCACTTCGGAACAATCTTTCTTCTCGAAAGTGTTCACGTCCAGCAGGTAGTTGACACCCTTGATGATGCAGCGGGTTTCCAGGTGAGGGTGCATCAGGCAGTATTTTCCGCCTATCTGCATGGGTTTCTGGTTCATCCAGCACATCATCATGTCCAGTTCGTTGCCGACCATGGCAGGTTGGTCCTTGGGTACGATCATGTCGCCCCGGCTGATGTCGATTTCGTCCTCCAGTTCCATGCTGATGGACAAGGGGGCACGGGCCTCCTGCATGTCTTTTTTCTCGAAATGCAAGTGCTTGATTTTGCTGCACAGACCCGAAGGCTGGACCATGACTTCCTCGCCCACATGGAAGACTCCCGAAGCGATACGTCCGGCGAATCCACGGTAGTCGGGGAACTCGGCACTGATGGGCCGGATGACGTATTGGACCGGGAAACGGGCGGCGCAGTCGATTTGCTGGTGCGATACCGGCAAGGTCTCCAACAAGTGCATCAGGGTTGGACCCTGATACCAGGGCATGTTTTCGGACGGGTTTACCACGTTGTCGCCTTTCAAGGCGCTGATGGGAATGAAATGCACGTCTTCCAATTTCAGGAAGGTTTTCATCTTATTGAAATCGGTGCAAATCCTGTCGAAGATTTCCTGGCTGAAATCCACCATGTCCATCTTGTTGACGCAGACGATGATATGGGGGATGCCCAGCAGGCTGGCGATAATCGTGTGGCGATGGGTTTGTTCCAGGACCCCGTTGCGGGAATCGACCAGAATCAAGGCAGCATCGGCCGTGGAAGCCCCCGTCACCATGTTGCGGGTATATTGAATATGCCCCGGAGTATCGGCGATGATGAATTTGCGTTTGGGCGTGGCGAAATAGCGGTAAGCCACGTCGATGGTGATGCCTTGCTCGCGTTCGGCTTTCAATCCGTCGGTCAGCAGGGCCAGGTTCACGAATTCGTTACCTCGTTTGAGGCTGGCGCTTTTGATGGCTTCCAATTGGTCTTCAAAGATGGATTTGCTGTCGTTGAGAAGCCGTCCAATCAGGGTACTCTTGCCGTCGTCCACGCTGCCTGCGGTGGTGAAACGCAAGAGTTCCATGTCCAAATATCCGTTGTTGTCGTTCATTTTCTAATTCCTGTATATATGTCGTGAGGCCGGGAAAGTATGGGGGCAATCTTAAAAATAACCTTCCCGTTTGCGATCTTCCATGGCCGATTCCGAGCGTTTGTCATCGGCCCGTCCACCGCGTTCCGTAACCCGGGTGGCAGCGATTTCGTCGATGATGTCCTGCAGGCTGTGGGCTTCGGAAAGCACCAGGCCGGTGCAGCTTACATCCCCGATGGTCCGGCAACGCACGGTCAGTTCCTCCACTTTTTCATCCGGCTTGAGCTTCATGAAAGGCGCGGCGGCCAGGTACATGCCATCGCGTTTGAACACCTTGCGGCGGTGGGAGAAGTAAATCGAAGGCATTTCGATGTTTTCCTGCAAGATATATTGCCAGACATCCATTTCGGTCCAGTTGCTGATGGGGAAGACCCGGAAGTGTTCGCCCAGATGCTTCTTGCCGTTGAAGATGTTCCACAATTCCGGGCGCTGGTTCTTGGGATCCCATTGGCCGAACTCGTCGCGGTGCGAGAAAAACCTCTCCTTGGCCCGGGCTTTTTCCTCGTCTCGCCGGGCGCCTCCCATGGCAGCATCGAACTTGTTTTTTTCCAAGGCATCGAGCAAGACAGCGGTCTGCAAGAGGTTACGGCTCGCGTTGTACCCCTTTTCTTCCGTGACCATCCCT
This sequence comes from uncultured Bacteroidales bacterium, assembly GCA_944321885.1. Classification (GTDB taxonomy): domain Bacteria; phylum Bacteroidota; class Bacteroidia; order Bacteroidales; family P3; genus Pullibacteroides. Next base: position 18,119 of record CALUNB010000045.1, read on the forward strand.
TTGTCGATGGCTTCCTGGACCGAACCTACAATCAGGGTCGCTCCCAACTTCTTGACAAGGTTGTCGCGGTATTCTATCGTTTCGGGGAAATTGTGCCCCGTGTCGATATGCAACAGGGGGAACGGGATTTTTGCAGGATAGAATGCTTTGTAGGCCAGATGGGTCAGGACGATGGAGTCTTTGCCGCCTGAAAAAAGCAATACCGGGTTCTGGAATTGGGCGGCCACTTCGCGGATGACGTAGACTGCTTCGGCTTCCAGTACCTGGAGATGAGTGGTTTTTTCCATAGGGATCAACACTTAAACACTTTTCTTGATGCCGTCTCGGCAAGAAATCCGTCTTGGCGGGACGCGCCTTGCTCCCGGACAGCAATAAAGTGCAAAGGTAAAGTTTTTACTTGAAAGAGAAAACAGCCGAAGCAAGAGTGTCAGCCTGCAATGGTTGCAGGCAATCTTCCATGCCTCGATTCAGCTTGGAAGGATGTTGTCTGGAAGAAAACCGATAGTGGTTGCAGGCGCCGGGTCTTGGCAGGGAAGCTGATGCCTGTCTTGAAGAGCTTGCAGGGGCTGCCACGAAGGGACGGACATAATCCACAGCCTCGATTTCTTGCAAGGCCTCGTCCGCGCTGGCACCGATTTTCACAGCTCGATACGCCCGTTGCTCGTCTGTCGTTCGGTATGCACGTGCTGGCTCGGCAAATCGCAAATAATCGGTATGGCGTACTGCACGTTCGCTTGTGCGCATCTTTCTTCGTCTCGGCAAGGCGCAAGCAAGCTTGGCGCTGCGCTCGGTTTGCACTATTGCTGCTGCTTCGTCGCGAAGACAGGCTATCACCGGGCATCGCTCAAAAAGACCGGAGTGGCTCCTGTTGGGCAAATAAAACATCTGCATCTGCATCGGGTCTTTTTCGGTGCCGGGGTGCAATTTCGTGTTTCAGGCAGAGTAGCGCAATTTTCAGGGGTATTCTTCAAGCCTTTTCTGTAAAAGAGCGTTTTCCGCTTGATTCGGCCAAGGTTCGCCTTTTTTTCAGCCTCATTTTCCGGAACCAGAAGTAGTAGCCTGTGAGCGCGAGGATGCCGCCGAGCAAGGCGGCGATGCAGCTCAGGATGCGGGTGGCAAGGCCGCCCCAGCTACCGGTATGGACCGAATAAATCCAGCCTCTGATTTTTCCGTTCTTGGGCAAATCCTTGTAGAGCTGGATCCGGGTAATTTGCCCGGTTTCCGGGTCGAACGAATAGCGGTCGCTGCCCCGGGTGTTCCCGTAGCGGGCCGTGGAAACCGAAGCCGAACCGTCTTGGAGGGTGATGGACTTGTAGGAACCGTAGCGGCTTTGCAGTTGCGTCAAGACGCTTGCCCAATGGGTGTAATCTGTCGTTCGGGCAGTGGCTTCGCCGGCGTTCTGGCTTTGGGCGGCTTGTCCTTGCTGCGGTCCTTGCATTTGCCCTTGCGCCTGCTTCCCCGTGCCAGAATCCTGGCTTCGCCCTCCGGATGGGCCTGCTGATTGTCCATGCGCCTTTCTTGCGGCCGCTTCCACGCCGA
>CALUNB010000046.1 GCA_944321885.1 uncultured Bacteroidales bacterium
GCCTAACGGCGGATATAGCTTGGTCTCGGCCAAGCTCGAACTTCGTTCGGCTTGGCGCTCGACTTTCGCTATATTTGTCCTATCGGACCGATATACGGTAGCGCCTCGGCAGAATCAAAGCCTCGCTTTGCTTCTGCTCTCGGCTTCTGCGTATATTTGCCCTGATATGCGTTTATATGTATATGCTTCCCTGTCCGGAAAGCTTTTCCGGCAAGGGCTTTGGTTCCCGGCCAAACCGGTCTTCTATTGAAACGGTCAGGAAAGGAATCGCGGGAGGCGGCAGGCTTTGGAAACTTGGAAAAACGAGAAAACATGGAATATCGTTATTTGTTGCTGGAGAAAAAGGATGGAATCCTGCTTGTCAGGATACATCGTCCGGAAGAGTTGAACGCTTTGAACGCGGATTTGCTTTCCGAACTGGATTGCGCCATGGCCGAGGCTTCGGCCGAGGAAGAGGTTCGTGCTGTCATTTTGACCGGGGAGGGAAAATCCTTCGTGGCTGGGGCCGATATCGCCTGCATGTCCACTATGGATCCTGTGGAAGCCAAGGCGTTCGGAAGTTTCGGGGCCGAGGTGTTCCGGCGGATTGAAATCATGGAGAAACCGGTCATCGCTGCTGTGAACGGCTATGCCTTGGGCGGTGGCTGCGAGCTTGCCATGGCTTGCGATATCCGTATCGCTTCCACCAAAGCCAAGATAGGCCAACCGGAGACCAGCCTGGGAATCACCCCGGGTTTCAACGGGACCTTGCGCTTACCCCGTCTGGTTGGCCTGGGTCGTGCCAAGGAAATCATTTTGGCCGGAGAAACCCTCGATGCGGCGGAAGCTTATCGTATCGGTTTGTTCAACAAGGTGGTGGAACCGGAAGAACTCTTGGATACAGCTTGGGAATTGGCTTCCAAGATTGTATCCCGGGCACCATTGGCGGTCCGTTATGCCAAGGAAGCCATGAATAACAGCATGGAATCGGGTTTTGAAGCCGCCATGGCCATGGAAGCCAATCTTTTTGCTCTTTGTTTCGCCACCCAGGACCAGAAAGAGGGGATGGCGGCCTTTTTGGAAAAGCGGAAAGCCGGTTTCAGCGGGAAATGAGCCGTGGGCGGAGCGGCCTTCCGGTTTGTTTCTGATGAAGGGTTTCGGTTTTGGAAAATATAAAAAATTAGAGGAGATACGATTATGAAAATTTGTGTAGTAGGAACAGGTACCATGGGGCATGGTATCGTCCAAGCTTTTGCCCAGGCCGGGTACGATGTCCTGATGAAAGGACGTTCCGGGAATTCGATTGACAAAGCTTTGCAGGCCATTGAAAAAAGTCTGGCCCGCCTGGTAGAAAAAGGCAAAATGGAAGTTTCCCGGAAGGCGGAAATCCAGGCCCATGTTTCCACGACCCAGGACTATGCGGATTGCAAGGATTGCGATATCGTCATCGAGGCCGTTGCCGAAGACATGGAAGTGAAATTGGGTATTTTCAAGGAATTGGATGTCGTTTGCAAGCCGGAAGCCATTTTGGCCACCAATACTTCGTCTTTATCCATCACCGAGGTGGCAGCGGCTACAAGCCGTCCGGGCAAGGTCATCGGGATGCATTTCTTCAATCCGGTTCCTGTCATGAAACTGGTGGAAGTCATCAAGGGGCAGCGGACGGAGGACGAGGTACACGACCAGGTCGTGGAACTTTGCAAGGCCATAGGCAAGGTTCCTGTCAGCGTGAACGAGGCACCGGGTTTCGTGGTCAACCGTATCTTGATTCCGATGATCAACGAAGGTATCGGGATTTTGGCCGACGGGGTGGCTTCGCGTGAGGAAATCGACGCGGCCATGAAGCTGGGGGCCAACCATCCGATGGGGCCTCTCGAATTGGCCGACTTGATTGGTTTGGATGTTTGCCTGGCTATCATGGAAGTCCTTTACAAGGAATTCGGGGATCCGAAATACAGACCCCACGTGCTTTTGCGCAAGATGGTCCGTGCCGGGCAATTGGGGCGCAAGAGCGGCTTGGGCTTTTACGATTACCGGAAGTAAACGGGGCCTGAAGAGCAAGCAAATAAATTTAAACGGCTTCTTAGGGAACGGACAATTCGGAAGTGCTTGTTTTAATGAAAAATCCTTGCTGGAGTTGGCTCTGGCAAGGATTTTTCTTTTGGAAACGGGCTTCATTGTCTTTTGCCTCTTTCCGTTCCCGGATTTGGTTTATAAGCAGGAATGCTACAAGAGGAACATGGAGGTATGTTATCCTCCGTAGCTGGCTCCGATGAGCAGGATTTTATCGTTCTCTCTCAAACAGATGTCTTTCCATTTCTCTTTGGGGACGACTTGGTTGTTCAAGGCAAGGGCCAGGGAGCCACGTTCCTTTATTCCTTGGGTCTGGAGGAATCCGGCCAAAGTGCAGCCGGACTCGACAAGGACGGGTTGGTCGTTGAAAAAGATTGTCATGAGTTCTTGTCTTTTGTCGAGCGGGCTGTTTTGTTCTTTCCTTTTGACTCCGAAGATTTTTGCATGGGAACCGGGTTGTAAAAGTGGTTCACCGGCCCGTTCCCGTGACCGATTTTCATGTTCGAGCCGGCCTTGATGGCCAAGTAGAGATATTCTTTGGCTTTGCAGACGGCTTGCGGGACTTTCAGTCCGGCGGCCAAAAAGAACGCGATGGCTGCCGAAAGCGTGCATCCTGTTCCATGCAAATTCTGGGTTTTGACCCTTCGGGTCGAAAAGCAAAACATTTCCTTGTTTTTGCGGCCAATCAAAAGGTCTTTGGGATACAAGCTTTTGGAATGCCCCCCTTTGATCAGGACATATTCCGGGCCGTATTCCAATATCTTGAGGGCTGCCTGGCGGTATTTCTCGATATGGATAGGAGGGATTCCGCTTAATTTCCTGGCTTCCTCCAAATTGGGCGTGACGATGCTGGATAAGGGAAAAAGATATTTCACCATGGATTCCATGGCGGGACTTTCGCTCAGGGTATGGCCCGAGGTGGAAACCATGACCGGGTCGATGACGATATTCTTGCAATGGTATTTCAGCAGGATTTCGGCCAAGGCCGGCGCGGTTTCGGGATCGGGCAGCATGCTGATTTTGACCGCTTTGGGATTCAGATCCTTGCATACGGCTTCCACTTGCTCGCAAATAGCCTTGCTTCCGACCGGGTAAACGGCTTCCACGCCCACGGTATTCTGGACGGTAATGGCGGAAATGGCAGAGGCCGGGTATCCACCCAAAGCGGAGATGGTCTTGATGTCGGCTTGGATACCTGCACCACCACCGCTGTCGGAGCCAGCGATACTCAAAACGCGGATAGGTTGCCAAATCTTTTGGTTGCGTGTTCTTTCAATGGTTTTCATGGGTCGATTTAAAAAATTGGACATCGGACAAGCAAAAATAAGCATCTGTTTAAAATTTTTTACAATCTTGACAGAAAAAGAGTTCGGAAAAAATTGCCTTGTCCGTTGCGGACGTTGCCAAGCTTGCTATCGGAGTTCCCCGTTTATCTATGTCCAAGGTGTAAAAATAAAAAAGGCGGTGTGTCATAATGAGCAATCTGCTTCGTTGCTATCGAGTCTCGAACTCAGTCACGTACTTCAGTACGCTCCTTCGTTCTCGCTCTCAGCGCCTTGCATCTTACTCACTCTGACACACCGTCTGAGATTTATTTCAAATCCCTATTTTGATATACCCTCTAGTGAACCCGAGGAGATTCGAACTCCTATCGTCAGAACCGGAATCTGAAATTCTATCCATTGAACTACGGGTCCGTTGCAGCAACTGCTGTAAACAGGGCGCGAAGGTACAAAAAAATTGGGAAAGTTGGGCCTTTGCCGTATTTTTGTTTCAAGAAAAGACAGATAAAATCTTTCCGATGAAAACGAAATATGCCATGCGTTTCTCAAAAATGAATTTGGAAGTCCAAGGAGAAGCCCCATCCCGGCCCCAAGGCGGGCCGGACGTTTTTAAATATACGATAGACCGTTTTGCCGACCTGAAAGTGATGCGCTACCGGGTTCCCGGATGGGAGAAACTGGATTTGCGGCAGAAAACCCTGCTGTACTACCTCTCCGAAGCGGCCCGTTGCGGCCAAGACATACTGTATGCCCAGAATTTCAAGTACAATATCTTGATAAAACGGACCTTGGAGGCCATTTACCGGACCTATCCGGGTAATCGCAAAAGCGAGGATTTCCTGGCGTTCGAAACCTATCTGAAACGGGTTTGGTTCAGCAACGGGATACATCACCATTATGCTTGCGACAAATTCGTTCCGGGCTTCGGTTTCGCTTATTTCCAAGAATTGATGGAGGCCTCCGATTTGTGGGAAGTCCTGGCCCAAATCGCCGCCTTGCCTGCGGAGCGCGTATCCGGCATTTCCGAAAACGGGATTCGCCTCGCTTCCATCCAAAGCGGGAAAGACTTGGCTTTGTTTTTGGAAAAGGTGGTTTTCGACGAAAAGCTTTATGCCAAGCGGATAAACTTGGACCCGGCTCAGGGCTTGTTGGAGGCATCGGCCTGTAATTATTACCAAGGTGTGGGCACTGCCGAAGCCGAAGCCTTCTATGCCCATCAACGCGAGGAATATGAGAAGGAGCATCCCGAGGCCGTGCGGCATCCGGTTTCTTACGGCTTGAATACGCGCTTGATTAAAAAGGACGGACACTTGCAGGAACAGGTGTGCCGGGTGGGAGGCTTGTATTCGGCGGCTCTTGGGAAAATAACGGAGAATTTGGAAGCGGCGGCGGAATGGGCGGAGAGCGACCGGCAGCGGGAGCATCTTTTGAAACTTGTGGAATATTACCGGAGCGGGGATTTGGCGGCTTGGGACGAATACAACATCCTTTGGGTGGCAGACGAGGCTTCCTTTGTGGATTATACCAACGGTTTCATTGAAACCTATGGCGACCCCTTGGGTTTGAAAGCCAGCTGGGAAGCCATTGCCGATATCCGGGACGAGGAGGCGAGCCGAAGGACGTCCGTGATCAGCCGCCATGCCCAATGGTTCGAGGACCATTCCCCTGTGGATGCCCGTTTCAGGAAAGATAAGGTGAAAGGTGTCAGTGCCAAGGTGATAGACATTGTACAATTGGGCGGGGATTGTTTCCCTTCGTCCCCGATTGGCATCAATTTGCCCAATGCGGATTGGATTCGCCATGAACATGGTTCCAAATCGGTCACGATAGGGAATTTGAGCGATGCCTACGACAAGAGCGCCAAGGAAGGGCCGGGCATGTTGGAGGAATTCGCCTTCGACCCGGAAGAAGTGGAGCGTTGCCGCCGGTATTCGAGCCTGGGCGGTAACTTGCATACCGATTTGCACGAATGTCTGGGCCATGGCTCGGGCAGGCTTTTGGAAGGCGTTGCCCCGGATGCCTTGAAGAATTACGCCTCCACCTTGGAGGAAGCACGGGCCGATTTGTTCGCCTTGTATTATTTGGCAGACTTGAAATTGCAGGAATTGGGGTTGGTTTCCACGCCCGAGGTAGCCAAGGCCGAGTACGATTCCTATATCCGGAATGGTTTGATGACCCAGTTGGTGCGCATCGAGCTTGGCAAGGATTTGGAGGAAGCCCATATGCGGAACCGCAGTCTCGTGGCGCATTGGGTCTATGAAAAAGGCAAGGCGGAAAACGTGATAGAACGGGTCGTGAAGGAGGGCAAGACCTATTTCACAATCCGGGATTACGGGAAGTTGCGGCATTTGTTCGCCTTGTTGTTGGCTGAGGTGCAGCGGATCAAGTCCGAAGGGGATTTTGAAGCAGGCAAGGCTTTGGTGGAGCAATACGGGGTCAAGGTGGATACCAGGCTGCACCGGGAAGTTTTGGAAAGGTACCGGAAATTGGGCTTGGCTCCTTACGGGGGCTTTGTCAATCCGGTGCTGGAAGCGGTACGTGATGCCCAAGGCCGGATTGAGGATGTGGAACTGTATTACGTGGAGGATTTCGCGTCCCAGATGATGGCTTATGCCCGGGCTTATTCGTTCTTGCCTATCCTGGAGTGAGATTGGGCGGCGGTGCTTTGGGATTACCGGAAACAGGCCGTACCTCGGCCAAAAGCAGTGCAAGCCGAAGGCGGAGGACAAACGTATTTGTACTCTGCCAAGGTGGAGCCTGCGTTCGCTGCGGAGCAGCAAGGGTACGCTCTTTCGTTCCCGATTTCGGCGCCTTGCATCTCACCCGTTCTGACGTACAGCCGATGGTGTCATAAAGATTTTTATTTTGAACAGCTCCGGTTTCCGAGGGGCGGAGGAGAAGTGGTCGTACCTGTCTGTACATCGAAAAAAGTTGTACCTTTGTCTGCTCTACGTCCTTATAGGCGTGGGGGCGGTTCCTCCGTTCCTGAAATTTGAAAAAAAACCAATAAATACAAACAATCATGTCCATTATCAAACCTTTCAAGGGGTTCAGACCTCCTGTTGACATTGTTGAAAAGTTGGCCAGCCGTCCTTATGACGTGCTTAACTCGGAAGAAGCCCGCAAGGAAGCTGAAGGCAATCCGTATTCCTTGCTCCATGTGACCAAGGCCGAAATCGACCTTCCGCAAGGCACCGATGAACATTCCCAGGCCGTTTACGACAAGGTGGTCGAGAATTATGCCAAATTCAAGAAAGAAGGTTGGCTGGTACAAGATCCCGAAGAAAAGATTTACGTGTACGCCCAGACCATGGACGGGCGCACCCAATACGGTCTGGTGGCGTGCTGCCATATCGATGATTATTTCAACAACATCATCAAGAAGCATGAGCTGACCCGCAAGGACAAGGAAGAAGACCGTATGATCCATGTGCGTATCACCAATGCCAATGTGGAACCGGTGTTCTTTGCCTATCCGGCCAAGTCGGAAATCGATGAAATCGTGGCCAAGAAAGTTGCTGAAAAGCCGGTTTACGATTTCGTGGCCAAGGAAGACGGTTTCCGTCACCAATTCTGGATTATCGACGACAAGGCGGTCATCGCCCGTTTGGTGGAAATTTTCGACAAGGAAGTTCCTTATTTGTATGTGGCAGACGGTCATCATCGTACCGCTGCGGCTGCGTTGGTCGGCAAGGAAAAACGCGAACACAATCCGCATCACACCGGCAAGGAAGAATACAACTACTTCATGGCGGTCATTTTCCCCGAAAACCAGCTCAAAATCATCGACTACAACCGTGTCGTGAAGGATTTGAACGGTTTGTCGAGCGAAGCTTTCATCGACAAGCTCAAGGAAAATTTCGAAGTGGAAGAGACGGGCAGCGGGATTTTCAAGCCCGGCAAGCTGCATGAATTCGGTATGTATTTGGACGGCAAGTGGTTCCGCATGCAGGCCAAGCCCGGTACTTACGATGACAACGACCCTATCGGGGTTCTGGACGTGACGATCCTTTCCAATCTGGTTTTGGACAAGATTTTGGATATCAAGGATTTGAGAACCGACAAGCGTATCGACTTCGTAGGGGGTATCCGTGGTTTGGGTGAACTGGAACGTCGTGTGAACAGCGGGGAAATGAAGGTGGCCTTTGCCATGTACCCGGTTTCCATGACCCAGCTGATCAATATCGCCGATAGCGGTAATATCATGCCGCCCAAGACGACCTGGTTCGAACCCAAATTGCGTTCGGGTTTGGTAATCCACGAATTGGCATAGTTGTCAACCTGTTGCAATTTACAGACTGTCCCGGATTCCCTGCTCTTCGGAGTTTGGGACCGGGGCAGTGTGTTTAGGGAGGGGGCAGGAAGAGGAATCCTATTGGATTGCATGGTGGGGTGAGATGATGAATCGTGTAAAGACTTTGGGATTCCTTGGCAGGTAGGAATCCTTCCTGTCCGGTTTGTCCGGTAGACCGGAGCGTGGGTAAAAAAATAAAGAACCATGTTGCAAAAAGGAGAATTGGAAATCAAAGACGAGCTTTGCATCCGTTGCCAGCGTTGCGTGCGGATTTGCCTGGCCGAAATTTTCTACAAGGAGGGGAATCGTATTTTGGTCCGTAACGAACAGTCCTGTATCGCTTGCGGCCATTGTGTGGCCATCTGCCCCAAGGATGCCATCGTGCATCCTGCGTTCCCGCCTTCCAAGGTTCATGGCTTCGCGCCCTCCGATCTGCCGGAGGCCCGGCAATTGATGACTTTGATGAAGGCAAGACGCAGCAACCGGGCGTTTTCGAAGCAGGAGATACCGGAAGAGAGCTTGAAAATGATTATGGAGGCAGCCTTGGCGGCTCCTACGGCCCGGAACAGCCGGGACCTTCATTTGGTACTGGTCCGGAATCCACAGGTTTTGCAGGAGATAACCCGCTTTACCGTAGAGACCTTTTACAAGGTGGTGAAACTTTTGGACAATGCGTTTGCCAGGACACTGCTGGGAGGCAGTTTGAAGGAGGCCTATGTTTTGTTGGCCAAGTTCAAAGAACAAAAGCGGCGGTTTGATTCAGGGGAGGACTTGATTTTGCGTGATGCCAAAGCGGTCTTGTTCATCTATTCTTCCAAACAGAGCCGTTTTGGAAAGGAGGATTGTAACCTGGCTTACCAGAACGCCTCCTTGATGGCGGAAGCTCTCGGGGTCGCCCAGTTTTATACCGGCTTCGTGATGGCGGCTTTGGCTCGTGATAAAAAGGAACGTCTGAATGCCATCTTGGGTTTAAAGGATGTTAAAATCCATGCGGGTATGGCTTTGGCCATGCCGGCTTTGAAGTTCGAGAAGTATGTGGAACGCGAAGATATGGACTACCTCGACCTTCGTTGACGGGATTTATCAAAAGGATTGGAAACGGCACAGAGGGGCTTGCAAGGGCAAGTCCCTCTTTTTTTTTGTAGGGGGAATCCGGATTATGTTTCCCTGTTTCCGGTATGTTCTTTTTTCTTCCCGGATTTTCGGAATTTTAACAAGATTCTTAAATATTATTAAAAATCCATGGTAATTATGCTGTGGATTAAAAAAAGATGTATATTTGACAAATCCAATTTCAATCAACAGGTCTAACTTTTAAAACAGAGGCACGGTAACCGGGATAGGAATTTGTGTCCTTTTCCCGCTGATAGGCCACGGAAAGGAGGTGTTCTATGTTTTCGCATGGGTAGGAAGACGGTTCTTGTGTTCCGTATTTGGAGATTGTCTTGCCTCCCTTCAGGATTCCGGTTTCATGGGGTTTCCCTGAGCCTGGGAATCGACCCGAAGAGAAATTCAGGAAGATAGTTTGTCTATTTTCTAGTATTAACCGATAATGTTTCATCAGACTGGACATTATGTAGAAAATGTACCTATGTGTAAGGAAAGAAAAATTTCCGCCGGAGTATCCATGCGTGTTGCGGCGGGAGAGCCTTTGGCTTTGACGGAAGCCCAGCGAGAATTATTTGAACGGGATGTTGTTGTCCACTGTAAACGTTTGTATCTCTATTTATTGTCTAGATGCAAGGATAGTGAGTTGAGCCATGACATGTTGCAAGACACCCTCCTGTCAGCCCAAAAGTGTTACGCACGGGGTGAATACAAGGAAGGAGTAGGCATTTGGTTTTGGTTGCAAAAGATAGCAAAGAACAAGCTGGCCAGTCATTTCCGGTCCAAAAACAAGCAAAATTCCGCTATGGAAGTTCACAAAATCTTGATATGTGATAATTTGGGTTGGAGCCTCCCGGAGGCTCAACTTCGAGCGGAGACATCAGGTTTGGAAGATGGGCCGGTACTCAGCCGCCGGGACAAGGTTTCCCAAAATTTGGAGATGTTCCTGCAGACCGGTTTCAGTGCCTTGGCCTTGACGGAGGAGGAAAAGAAACTGTTATGTGACCGTCATGTCCATCAAAAGGCGTTCAAGGAATTGGCATTTTCATTGGGGCAACCATTATCTACGGTCATGAGTCGTTATTATTCGGTGATGAAGCGTTTGCAACGCGAAATATTCGCATGGGAATCCGAAGGTTTTTTGGACAAGGAATTGAGCAAGGCGGAAATGCGGCGGGTTGCCAAAATAAGGCGTTTGCAAAGCAAGCTGTATCAGTTGCGTCCGTACCCTTACGGCAGGAACAAGAAACCTGGGTTTCCGAAAGGAGGAGCGGGTTCCAGGGATACCAAGGAGAATCCGGCGGGATAGGGCAGGTGTTGATAAGGATATTCAACGTTTTGTCTTGGTGTAAGTTTTTTATCCGTTCCGGGCTTCTCCTCCCTGGATGGAATGTTCCAAGGTTTTGGAGTGTATGGCCGGGGTAGGTGAGGGTAAAAGAAAAGCGGGTGGTTTGAAAATCCACCCGCTTTCAGACATGTTTTGCATGTTGGTCCGATAGGAATACGGCGTATCCGTGATTCCGGATTCGGACACTTGCCGGATTATTGGTTCCGGGCTTGGCGTTCGGCTTGTTTGGCCGCTTTGGCTTCCGCCTTTTCCTGTTTGATCAAAGCCTTGACTTGGGTTTCTGCCGCCTTGGTCCGTTTGCGTACAGATTTCGGCTTGTCGTAGTTTTCATAATCCACGCCTTCCACTTCCTCCTGGGCACCCCCACCCAAGGCCCGGTAGAGCGTGATGACCGAATTCATCCGTTCGTATTGGTCCGAAACTTGCGAGAGCTGGGCGGAGAGCAGGGATTGCTGGGCGGTCAGGACTTCCAAGTAGGTAGAGCTACCCAATTGCATGAGTTGGGTCGTGTAGTCGACCGCTTTTTCCAAGCTTTGGATTTGTTCGACCCTGTATTGGCATTTGGCACCGCTGGATTGGTATTGGAAGAGGGCGTTGCTCACCTCGTTGGCGGCGCTCAGGAGGGTTTGTTTGAAGTTATTGGCGGCAATTTCCTGCTGGGCTTTGGCAACCCGTAAGTTGGCGCGGTTGGTCCCTTGGTTGAAAATCGGCAAAGCCAAGGAAGCGACCGCCTGCCATACGAATTGGGCAGGGTCGGCGATGAGGGTCCCCAAGGAGTTGGTCCAGCTACCGGAGGCTGTGATGTTGAAGCCGGGCAGGAACGCAGCCCGGGCGGCAGCCGTGGCAGCGTAAGCCGACATCAACTGGGCTTCGGCGGCGACCACGTCAGGACGGTTCAAGAACATCTGGGAAGGAACACCCACCGAGAATTGTGAGGGAACCGTTTGGTTTTCGAACCGGCCTCTTTCGATGGTCTGGCCCGGCATCCCGACCAGGAGGCAAAGGCTGTTTTCCAGTTCGCGGATTTGGCGTTCGAGGTCGGGAATCCCGGCCCTTACGGCCATGCTGTTGGCTTTGGCTTGTTCGATGGCAGCTTGGTTGTAGGCCGAATACCCCCCCGCGTTTTTCATGGCTTCCATCATTTGGATGGAGGTGTTCCAGTTTTGCACTGTTTGCTTGCTGATTTCAAGCTGCCTGTCGAGCATCAGCAAGGAGTAGTAGGCGCTGGCGATACCTGAGATGACCTGGGTCTGGACCGAACGGCGGGCTGCATCGCTTTGCAGGAAGTCGGCAACGGCACCCCGTTTGGCGTTCAACAGCTTGCCGAAAACATCAATTTCCCAGCTGGCGGTAGCTCCCACGCCATAGGTGTTGGAGGGGGAGGCTGCGTATTGGTTGCCACCGATTCCGACCACTCCGTTGAATCCTTCCGTCCCGTTTATGTTCAAAGACGGCGTGAAAGACAAACGGGCTTTGGCTAATCGGGCTTGCATCTGGCGCACTTGCAAGACGGCGTTGCGCAGGTCGAAGTTGCTATCCAGGCCTTTCTGAATCAAGGCTTGGAGCTGGGGATCGGTGAAGATGTCCTTCCATGGCATGAAACCCAAATGGTTGGAATCCTGTATTTTTTCAAAATCCGTGGAACCGACTTTTTCACCGGGAAGGGAATCGGCATCGGCCTTGACATCCAGCATCTGGTCCAAGCGGTAGGTGCTTTGGGATTGGATGTCTTCGGGCCTTTCGTATGATTTGTAAATGCCGCAGGCCGTGAAAGTGCCTGCTGCCAACATCAAGGTGGCGATGTTGGTCAAAATGTTTATTTTCATAAAGTTAAGCTTCATTTTGTTTGAAACTGCGCTTTGTCTCCGTGTGGTTCCCGTTTCGTGTGTCTGTTTTTTTGCCCTTTCGCAAGCAAGCTGCAAAATTAGTTTCCTGGGCGGGGATGGTATCTGTCATAATACAAACAAAAGAGGGACTTATAACAACATCCCGGACACATCCTCACGGGGAAGCCCCACGAAAGCCTTCCGCTTCCGTGGAGCCGTTTTCCCACAGGTTACAGGAAATATTTGGAGTCTTCCGGTTCGGCTTCCGGCAACTGGTGGTCGACCAAAGGCTCTCTTTCCGGACTGGCAGGTTTGATGGGCTTTATCTTTTCCTGGAGCGTCTGGAACAACACGAACAATACCGGGACGATAAAAATCTGGAAAATCATCCCGATTAACATCCCGCCCACGGCACCGGCACCGATGGTCCGGTTCCCGTTGCTACCGGCCCCGGTGGCGAACATCAAGGGCAAAAGCCCGATAATCATGGCCAAGGAGGTCATCAAGATAGGACGGAAACGGGCGGCGGCCCCGGCCACGGCGGCCCAGGCGATACTCATGCCGTGTTCGCGGCGTTGGACGGCGAACTGGATAATCAGGATCGCGTTCTTGGCCAACAAACCAACCAACATGATGAAGGAGATTTGCAGGTAAATATTGTTGCTCAATCCCATCATACGGGCGAAGAGGAAGGTTCCGCAAAGCCCGAAAGGCAAGGAAAGCAAAACGGCCAAAGGCAAGATGTAGCTTTCGTATTGGATACAGAGCAAGAGGTAAACGAACAAGAGGCAGACAACGATGATGATACCCATCGTATTGCCGGATTGTTGTTCGTTGCGGGTCAGACCCGAAAATTCAAACCCGTATCCTTGGGGAAGGGAGCTTGCCGCGACTTCCTTGATGGCGTTGATGGCTTCTCCGGACGAATACCCGCTCTTGTTCTGGCCGTTGATGGGGATGGAGGTGAAGAGGTTGAAGCGGTTGATGTTTTCCGAAGCATAGATTTTCTCGATGCTGACGAACTGGGATACCGGCAACATCTCCCCGTTGCAACGTACGTAGGCATTGTCCAAGGCTTCTGCGTTGAGCGTGTGTTCAGGAGCCGCTTGCAGCATGACACGGTAAAGTTTGCCGAAAGTGTTGAAGTTGGACACGTAAATTCCTCCGAAATAACCTTGGAGCACGTTCAGGATATCGGAAGTGGAGGTTCCGGCTTTCTTGGCCTTGTCCACATCGATGTTGACCATGTACTGGGGGAAGTCAGGCCGGAAAGAAGTCGCCGCGTAAGCGATTTCAGGCCGTTTGTTCAATTCGAGCAGGAAGTTTTGTGTCACCTCGAACAAATCGTCCACGCTTCCTCCTGTCTTGTCCTGGAGACTGAACTCGAAACCGTTCGAGGCACTGAATCCGGGAATCATGGGAGGGGAGAAGGTCATGACACGGGCATCGGAAACGTTCTCGGCTATCAAGGCGTTGATTTTGGCGATGACCCCTTCCAGATCTTGTCCTTTTTTGGTACGTTCTTCCCAAGGCACAAGGCGGGAGATGATGGATCCATAGCAACTGGCGTTCCCGGAAATGAAGCCGTAGCCGACAATCATGCTTCGGTGTTCGACTTCAGGGATGGTTCCCAGCAAGCTGTCGATTTTGAGCATGGACTTGTGGGTTTGGTGCAGGGTCGTGGCCGGGGGCAGGGAAACGTCCATCATGACCACGCCGTTGTCTTCATTGGGGATAAGTCCCGAAGGCGTCGTCTTGATCAGGAAGAAGAACCCGATGATGGAAACACCTACCAAGCCGACCGACAGGGCCGGTTTCTTGATGAAGAAACGTACACCGCTCTTGTATCGGTTGGTCGTATTGGTGAAGAATACGTTGAACGCGATGTGGAAACGCTGGATGAAGTTCTTTTTCTTGAGCGGGTCTTCTTGGTGGGGTTTCAGGAAGAGGGCGCAAAGGGCAGGACTCAGAGTCAAGGCGTTCAAGGCGGAAATCAAGATGGAAATCGCCAGTGTCAAACCGAATTGACGGAAGAAGATACCGGCGGTCCCTTGGATGAAAGCCACGGGGACGAACACGGCGGCCATGACCAGGGTGATGGAAACGATGGCACCCGAAATTTCGCTCATCGCGTCCATGGCCGCTGTCTTTGCTGATCGGTAGTTCTGGTCCAATTTGGCATGGACGGCCTCGACGACCACGATGGCATCATCGACCACGATGGCGATGGCCAGTACCAAGGCGAAGAGGGTCAACAAGTTCAAGGAGAACCCGATAATCTTCAAGAAGAACATGGTACCAATCAAGGCCACGGGAACGGCGATGGCGGGAATCAAGGTCGAACGGAAGTCTTGCAGGAAGATGTACACGACAAGGAACACCAAGATGAAGGCTTCGACCAAGGTATGCAATACCTTGTTGATGGACTCGTACAGGAAGTCGTTGGAGCTTTGCATGACCACGTAGTCCATGCCGGCCGGGAAACTGGCTTCCAAGTCGTTGATTACCTTGTTGCAATCCTCGATTACCTGGGTCGCGTTACTTCCCGGGAGCTGGTAGATGGCAATCATGGCGCTGGGGTGTCCGTCCAAGGAGGAACGGATATTGTAGTTCTGGGGACCCAATTCGATGTCCGCCACGTCTTTGAGTGTGAGTTTGGTCCCGTTGGGAAGCGTCCGGAGTACGATATCCTCGTATTCCGTCACCGTCTTCAGACGGCCTTTGTATTTCAAGGTATACTGGAATGCTTGGGTCGAGTTTTCCCCGAATTTGCCGGGGGCGGCTTCGATGTTCTGTTCGTTCAAGGCGGCCGTCACATCGGCGGGGACCATGCCGTGCTTTTTCATGTCGTCCGGTCTCAGCCAGATACGCATCGCGTAGTCGTGGACCCCGAAGGCGCTGGCATCTCCCACGCCCTTTACACGCAGGATTACCGGCAGCACGTTGATGCGAAGGTAGTTTTCGATAAATGTTTCGTCGTATTCATCGTTGGGCGCATAGAAACCAATCATCATCAAGGTACTGGATTGCCTTTTACGGGTCGTGACCCCGGCTCGTGTTACTTCTGCGGGCAACAGGCTCGTGGCCGTGGAAACGCGGTTCTGGACGTTTACCGCCGCCATGTCCGGGTCGGTTCCTTGGCGGAAGTAGATGGTAATGTTGGCACGTCCGTCATTGGATGCGCTGGAAACCATGTAGTCCATGTTTTCCACCCCGTTGATGGCGTCTTCCAAAGGCGTGATGACACTGTTGGTGATGGTTTGGGCATCGGCCCCGATGTAAGTGGTGGAAACCTGGACGGTAGGAGGCGCGATATCAGGATATTGTTCGATAGGCAAGGATACCAAGCCGATGATACCCAGGATAACGATGATGATCGAGATAACGGTCGACATCACCGGTCTTTCTATGAATTTGTCTAGTCTCATCTTTCTTTTCTTGCAGGAATTGGATTTATGTTCCGTAGGTTGGTTTGAATGCAGCCGGAACGCACCGCAAAGAGGCTGTCAAAAAGCGGTTTGCAACCTCTTTCCAGGTTCTTATTCGGTCTTGGCGGAGGTCTTTGGCGCGATGGTCTGGCCCTCGCGCAGGAAGGTTACCCCGTCGGTGACGATTCGTTGGTGGGGTTTCAGTCCCGAGGTCACGACAAAATTATTCCCGTCGTTGAGGTTCATGACCTCGATGGAAGCCGCATGCACGGTATTGCTGTCGCTGACGACATAGACAAAGCGTTTGGATTGGATTTCAAAGCTGGCTTGTTGAGGAATGACGATAGCATCTTCGACCACGGTCGGCATCAGGAGGTTGCCGCTGAACCCGCTTTTGAGCATCATGTCCGGGTTAGGGAAGTCGGCCCGGATACGGATGGCTCCGGTCGTCCCGTCGGGCACCCCGCTGACGGTCACCACATGACCTTTGTAGGGGTAACGGCTCCCATCGACCAAATCCAGCTCCACGGCAGGCAAGGATTGGGCGATTTCCTTCGGGGAACCATAGAGACGGCTCAGGGCCAAAGCTTCCCGTTCGCTGATGGAGAAGTAGCAACGCATGGTACCCACGTCCGTGATGGTTGTCAAGGGATTGGCCGAACTGCTGCTGACCAGGTTTCCCGGAGAGTAGGGGATTATCCCGACCAGGCCATCGATAGGGCTGGTCACGTTGCAAAATTCCAGGTTACGTCGGGCGTTGACCAAGGCGGCTTGGCATTGGGCCAAGGTCGCTTTGGCGGATGCAAGGCTGTTTTGGGCCATTTGCAAATCGTTGGCGCTGATGATGTCCTTTTTGAACAGTTCGCTTTTGGTGTCGAAGGTCAGTTGCGCGGTTTCCACCTGCGCCTTGGCTGCTTCCACATTGGCTTTTGCCACGTTGATTTCAGCTACGACCTGGACGGTATCGATGGTGAAAAGCAGTTGCCCGGCTTTCACGTAATCACCTTCATTGACGTGTTGTTTGAAGATGTACCCGCTGACCCGTGGACGGACTTCCACGCTTCCGTTGGCCAAAAGGATACTGGAATAAGGTTTGGTAAGGATGCAGTCCTCGGTTTTCAGTTCCAATACGTTCCGAGGCGCGGCTGCTTGTCCGGCCTGTTGCTTTTGCTTGCAAGACGTGAGGCCGAGAGCGAGGCATACAGCCAAGTTGAGGATAAAAAAAGTCTTTTTCATATACTAACGAACACTGTTTTACTGGTTTGAAATCTCTTTTTTGAACTGGATGGGGGACAATCCGGTTTCCACCTTGAACATTTTCCCGAAAGTGGACTGGTCCGGGTAGTTGAGGATCCTTGCCACGTCCTGGATGCTTTTGTTTTCGGTCAGGAGCAGGTGTTTTGCCCGTTCAATCACCAAAATATGCATCCATTGGTTGGTCGACAATCCGGTCACCTTCTTCAGAATCGTGGCCAGGTATTGGGGGGTGATTCCTAATGCTTTGGAATAGAAGGAAATGCGTCGTTCTTTCTCCACGTTGTTCTGTAACAGGTTCAGGAATTTGAGCACGATGCTTTCCTTGTTGGATGTCTTGACCCCGAATTTGCCGAAAGGCAGCTTGCTATGGTAGAGGTTGTAGAGTTCCAGACAGAAGACCCGTGCCAACTCCATCGTGATCTGCTTGTTGAACGTGATAGGAAGGAAATGGAACTCCAATTCTTCGTTGCCTTCTTTCGATTTCAGCATTTCGAACAATTGGGTCAATTGCATCATGCTTTCCTCGGGCAGGCGGAGAATCGGGTGCCGCAGGAGGTAGAAATGCAGGTCGAAAGAGGTGGGAAACGCGGGAGAGAAAAGGAAGAACTTGGTTGCCACGACCGCGTAAGCCTTGAAGTCTTTGCTTACTTCCTTGCTCAGGAGGAAGAAATCCGTATCGATAATCAAAGATTCACCCGCTTTCAAGTCGTACTGGATGGCATCCATGTTGAAAGAGGCTTTTCCTTGTATGCAGATGATACAACACGAAGTATTGCCTCCCCATATACGGCGGGACGACACCAATTCTTGGTCGACGACACAGGCGAAGAACCCGTTTCTGTTGAGTAGGTCGTCCCAATTTTCCACATTTTGTCGTGGAACGGGAGCCTCTTCCTTGTTTTTTTTCATATCGGTCGGTGGTTTTATGGAATCTGTCGGTCGATTTTAGGGTTCAGAAGCTTTCGCGGGTTCTTGATTGGGGAGAACCTTAATCAAAACATTTTAACAGATTCAAAATTTGTATCTGGCATGATGCCCCCTTTACAGCAAAGGAAAAGCAGGATTTTCTTTTGCAGAAAGCTGAAAACGTGATGTTTCAAGACGTTTTTCAAAGGGATTTCCAAATTCAAAGCGTGCAAAGCTACTAAAAAAGAAATAACAAAAATGTTAAAGAAAGTACCAGAATTCTTAAAAAATCTTAAAAGATGTCCTCTTTGGGTAAAACTTCATCCAGAATGGACAAAAAAAAGCCGTTCCTAAGAACGGCTTTCAGGGGTTGCCCTACCAGGGGTCGAACCTGGAGACTTCAGATCCAGAATCTGACGTGTTGCCAATTACACCATAGGGCAGTTTTTCCTCTCAGGCACCGTTTCCGATGCCCATCCGGAAACCGGGTGCAAAGATAATAAAATTGTCGATATGCAAAGCGGAGGTTTCTTTTTTTTTCCGAAACTGTTAAAAAAAATGTTTCACTGGGTTTTCTTGCCCATTCCTTGACGGCATTGGACTGTGTGGCCTGGGGGGCCGGAACAGCTATGCCTGTACGCTGGAATCCGTGCTTGAATCGGACCTGGCCTGGAGCGGAAGGGTAAAAGAAAAAGGGGATCCCCGGTCGGAGAATCCCCTTTTCCGTTCAGGCAAGCGCCCCAAGCTTAGCGCCACATTTCTTCGTCGGAAGGAATTACGATTCTTTCGCAAAGCGGAGCGATGCGGGTCGTGTTGAGCAAGTGCTTGTAGGTGAAGTTTTCGGAAATGGAGTTGTTACCCCAGGTACCGCAACCCAAGGTGTTGGTCACAGCCAGACCGTTTTGGATGGCACCACCCCCGGTCGTCGAGCTGATGGCGTTGACAACCACGCGGCTTACGGTCAAGGTTTCACCTGCCATGATGATATGGCCTTGGTTGTTGGAGTGGACGGCTGCCGTATGTCCGTTACCTTCCATCTTGAG
Organism: uncultured Bacteroidales bacterium; assembly: GCA_944321885.1. Classification (GTDB taxonomy): domain Bacteria; phylum Bacteroidota; class Bacteroidia; order Bacteroidales; family P3; genus Pullibacteroides. Next base: position 18,545 of record CALUNB010000046.1, read on the forward strand.
GTTGGTTTCAATCAAATCCAGACCTTCTTCGAAGGTATCGTAACCGATGCAACCCATGACGGGGCACATCTTTTCCTTGCAAATCCGGTCTTTTACACCGGCACCTACGGCTTCAGCCACGATAACGCGGGTTCCTTCGGGAATGCTGATGCCGGCACGTTCGGCAATGATAGCCGGCGATTGGCCTACGGCGTTACGGTTGATAACACCTTTTTCGTCGAACATGAAGTCCAGCAGTTTTTCCTTGTCGGCTTCGTTCACGAAATAAGCGCCGTTCTTCTTGAAGGCGGCGAAAACAGCTTCCTTGTCCTTCTT
>CALUNB010000047.1 GCA_944321885.1 uncultured Bacteroidales bacterium
AAGCCCCTCCGTCTCGGCCATGTTCAAGCAAGGAGCGCTGCTTGACATGGCGCTCGACTTACTCGGGGCTTTGGCTTCGCCGAAGACTGGCTGCACCTCGGCAGAACTCAAGCAAGCTTGATTCTGCACTCGGTTTGCACTGTTTTTCGAGTCTCGAACTCAGTCACTTCATACGCTCCTTCGTTCTCGCTCTCAGCGCCTTGCATCTTACTCACTCTGACACACCGCCTGAGGGTGATTTCAAATGCCTATTTTGATACACCCTCTTTCCATGACGGAAAAATCCGAAGAAGATTATTCCCCGAAATGTTTCCGGGTCGCTTCGAAGCTTTCCTTGATTAACTCGAAAGTACGTTCAATGTCGTTGTCCAGACCTACCGAGAAACGTACCAAGCCCTCGGAAAGCCCCATGCCTTTCTGGAACTCTTCGGGGATTTCGCTGGAGGTACTTTTTCCCGAATTGCTGAAGAGTGTCTTGAAATAACCCAAGGAAACAGCCAGGAAGCCAACCCCTTTTTCCTGCATGGTTTCCATCATGAAATTGGCCTTTTCGGAGGTTTCCAAGTCGATGGCAATCATGCCACCGAAACCGTAACCGGGATTCATCTGGCTTTCCATAAGGGCGTGGTCGGGATGTTCCTCCATGCCGGGATAATTGGCTTTCAATCCGATTTCGGGGAAGCGTTTGGCCAAATACATGGCGTTCTGGCTATGCTGCTTCATGCGGATATGCAAGGTGTAAAGGTTCTTGAGAATACTGGAAGCCCGCATGGGTTCCAAAACCGGCCCCAAAAGCATGGAAGTCCCGTTGTTGACATCAATCAAGGAGTTGATGAACTCGGAGGAGGCGCAGATGGCACCGGCCACGCAATCGTTCTTGCCATTGATGAACTTGGTCATCGAATAAACCACGATGTCGGCACCCAGGCGGGCCGGGGAGAAAATCATGGGGGTGAAGGTGTTGTCGACCACCAATTTCACATGGTGTTCATGGGCCACTTTGCTCAAGGCGCGGATGTCGGCGATGCGCAACATGGGATTGTTCATCGTTTCGGTATAGACGAACTTGGTGTTGGGCCGGATAGCTTTGGCAACCTCCTCAGGCTTGGTGGTGTCGGCAAACGTGACCTCGATGTTGAATTTGGGCAGGTAATTCTTCAAAAACGCGAACGTACCTCCGTAAACGGTGGGGCTTGCCACGATATGGTCTCCCGCGCTGACTAATTGGAGCATGGCGTTGGTGATGGCGGCCATGCCCGAGCCTGTCACCCATGCGGCTTCGGTGCCCTCCATGGCAGCCAAAGCTTTGGCTAACTGCATGTTCATGGGATTCCAATGGCGGGAATACAAGAAGCATCCTTCGGTTTTACCGTGGAAGGTGTCGGTCATCGTGGCACCTTTGTGGAAAAGGAAGGTCGCCGAGTCGGTAATGGCGGGGTTCACATCCCCGAATTCACCTCCGTGGAAGCAATCCTGGAGGTTGGTAGCCGGGTCAAATTTTTTGTTTTGCATGTCTGGTATTTTTTTTAGTTGATTTTTTTGCTTCGGTACGGGACGGGGTTCCCATTTCCGGAATGCCGCCCGGGCTCTTGGCCTGAAGGTCCTTAAGACGGTTCATTTCCTGCAAATAGCCGTCGGCTTCGATGAACTCCAACTTGGCGGCGGCGTTTTTCATCAGGTTTTCCAATTCCTCGATACGTTTGGCCAATCCTGCCGGGTCGCGTTCGTAGTGCATGACCGGGTCGGCAAAAGCCGGGGCGTCCAAGTCTTCCGAATAGGCTTTGGGCTCTATGCCCCGGGCCTCGTTCATGGCCTGGTTGATAGCCTTGACAATAGGCTGGGGGATAATATGGTGTTCTTGGTTGTAATTGTCTTGGATTTGCCTGCGCCGCCGGGTCTCTTCGAGGGTCTGTTGCATCGCCTCGGTAATCCGGTCGGCATACATGATGACCAAGCCGTGGATATTACGGGCGGCACGTCCGGCGGTCTGGGTCAGGGAACGGGCCGAACGCAGGAAGCCTTCCTTGTCGGCATCGAGGATGGCCACCAAGGAAACTTCGGGCAAGTCAAGACCTTCCCGGAGAAGGTTCACGCCGATAAGCACATCGATGGCTCCGGCCCGGAGGTCTTGAAGGATTTCCACCCGTTCGAGGGTATCCACTTCCGAGTGGATGTAGGCGCAGCGGATACCGGTATTGGTAAAGTATTTGGCCAATTCCTCGGCCATTTTCTTGGTCAGGGTCGTGACCAGGACCCGTTCGCCCCGGGCACAAGTCTTCTCTATCTCATCGAGGAGGTCGTCCACTTGGTTGGCCGTAGGGCGGACTTGGATTTCGGGGTCGAGCAGGCCGGTGGGACGAATCAATTGTTCCACGACCACGCCGCCGCTTTGCTCCAGCTCGTAATCCGCCGGAGTCGCGCTCACATAGATGGTCTGCCGGGTCAAAGCCTCGTATTCCTCGAATTTGAGGGGACGGTTGTCCAAGGCGGCCGGAAGGCGGAAACCATATTCCACCAAGTTGACCTTGCGCGAACGGTCGCCTCCGTACATGGCCCCGATTTGGGGAACGGTCACATGGCTTTCATCGATGACGGTCAGGAAATCGTCCGGGAAATAGTCGATAAGGCAGAAAGGACGGGTCCCGGCCTCCCTGCCGTCGAAATAGCGGGAATAGTTCTCGATACCGGAACAAAAACCCAGTTCCTTGATCATTTCCACATCGTAAGTAACCCGGTCTTCGAGCCGCTTGGCTTCCAAAGGCCGGCCTATCTCGTTGAAATACTCCACCTGCTTGCCCAAATCCAATTGGATTTCCTTGATGGCGTTCTGGATACGTCCCGAAGAGGGGACGAACATATTGGCTGGATAAATCCGGATGGTTTGCAATTCTTCCAGCACGGTCCCGGTAAGCGGGTCTATTTTCCGGATGCTTTCAATCTCGTCGTCGAAGAAGATGATCCGGTAGGCGTAATCGTCGTAGGCCACGAAAACATCGACCGTGTCGCCCTTGACCCGGAATTTGCCCCGGCTGAATTCCAGTTCGTGCCGGGAGTAGAGGGCCTTGACTAAACGCAACAGCAAATCGCGCTGGCTGATATGCTCCCCTTGGTTGAGGATGATGATATTTTCATGGTAGTCTGCCGGGTTCCCGGTACCGTAAATGCAGGAAACCGAACTGACCACAATCACATCGCGCCGACCCGAAAGCAGGTTTGCCAAGGCGCTCAGACGCAATTTTTCAATTTCCTCGTTGATGGAAAGGTCTTTTTCGATATAGGTGTTCGAAGCCGGAAGATAGGCTTCGGGTTGGTAATAGTCGTAATAGGAAACATAGTACTCGACCGCGTTATGGGGGAAGAATTGCTTGAACTCCCCGAAAAGCTGGGCGGCCAAGGTTTTGTTGTGGCTCAAAATCAAAGTGGGACGATTGAGCCGGGCAATCACATTGGCAATGGTGAAGGTTTTTCCCGATCCGGTCACCCCCAGAAGCACTTGGGCCTTGTCTCCGTTTTCGATGCCAGCCACCAATTTGTCGATGGCTTGTGGCTGGTCGCCGGTGGGTTGGAAGCGGGAAGTGAGTTCGAAATCCATACATGAAGATTTTATTCAGAACGCAACCGAAGCAGGGAATCGACGGCTGCGGACTCCGGCTGTAAAGCCGCTTCGGAAAGAGAGAAGGACTCCCGAACGCTCTTTCTCCTGAAAACGGGTTCTGGGGACTCTTACTCTTGCCGTGTGCCGGAAACGGGAATGATGCCAAGGCAAAATTTCCTTTCCGGCACAGGATAAAGACGTCAGCAAAGATTCATTAAACCGGAAAATACCGGCCGCTTTATTGTTTGCCTCCGCCGAAATAGGCATCAAAAGCCTCGCAACGTTTTTCCAGTTCGGGCAAATCTTCCATGGGCACCAAGGAAACGCAGGCACGGATTCCGTCGCGTTCGCTCCCGGTGATGCTCAAGGAAATGGCACTGATACCGAAATAAAGCAGGTTGTGGAGCAATTCATCGCTGCCCATGCCCGGATAGCCGACCGTGAAATAGAAACCATCGGAGAGATCCTTGTCTACATCCTTGTCGTAAGCGAGGTAGAAATGGTTCTTGAGGAACATTTCCTTCATGCGCCGGGCCTTTTCACCGTAGATACGGGTTTCATGCACGAAATTGTACTTGCCTTCGTTCACAGCCTTGAGAATCGCCAGCAAAGCGTATTGGGGCGAATGGGCTGTTCCGGAACTGAGGCAGTAAACCGTACCGAAAATCATCGTATGGCCGAACTGGGTGCTGTTGTAGTAGCGTTTGAAATCGGGGAACTCGCTTTGGTAGAGTTTGTCCGAAATCATCATCATGGCGATACGTTGGCCGGCATAGCTGAAAGCCTTGGAACTAGATACGAACAAGATATACTTGTCGGTGTACTTGGCCACGGTCGGTTGGTAGGGGGGAACTCCGGGAGTAGAAATGTCGTGACGGAAATCCATTCCGAAATAGGCGAGGTCTTCCATCACGATGACATTGTATTTTTGAGCCAATTCGGCAATGGTTTTCAACTCGTCTTCGGTGAAGCAAATCCATGAGGGATTGTTGGGGTTGGAATAGAAGATGGACGAGATGTTGCCTTTGGAAAGGTAGCTTTCCAATTTTTCGCGCAACTTGGGTCCCCGGAAATTATAAACATCGAAACTTTCAAAGGGAACGCCCAAAACACGGTGCTGCTGCTTGTGCACGGGGAAACCGGGGTCGATGAAAAGCGTGGTGTCTTTGCCTTTCTGGGCCCGGCTCACGGTCAGGAAAGCGGCGAAGCTGCCTTGCATGGACCCGACGGTGGGGATACAGCCGGCAGGAGCGATGTCGATGTCGAGGAAATTCTTGGCGAAACGGGAAATTTCCTGTTTCAGTTCCGGGAGACCGCCCACTTCGGGATACAGGGAGGCGCAACCGTTCCGAAGGGCTTGGATTTCGGCTTCGATGCCGATCTTGGCGGCAGGCAGGCCGGGAATCCCCATTTCCATGCGGATGAAACGGGTTCCGGAAGCCTTCTCGATGTCGTTGATAAGTTTCTTCACTTCCCGGATGGAAGCTTGCCCCACGCTTTTAAGACCGTTGGCTTGAATCGTGCTGTCCACGATTTCCTTGGGAATGACTGTTTCTTTCATGATATATTTTAATTTTTTAGAATCCATCGGATTCGCAAGTGCGTGGCCGGTCATCTTGACGGAAACCCTCCGGTCCGGACCCGGCTTGAAAAAGGACCTGCGGAAATATTCCACCTTCTTTGCCGTGAAGGGAAAACCCAACCTGCGAATTTACGGAAAATGCAAGGAAAAGCAAGGCTTTGCATCCAAAAAAACAACGCCCTGCTGCCCATTGGCCGGGAGCGACGACGGCAACGCCATGCTCCTCCAGATTCCTGTTACCAATCTATCTTGTACCAGAAAGTTTCCCGTTTGAGCCGGAGTTTGACCGCCTTGCGGATGTCCTGGGCGATAATCAGGATAGGATACATCTGGCGGCTTTCGAGCCACTCGATGGCCCGGGCTTCTTTTTTTGTGGCCTGGCAGAAGATGTAGAGGAATGGGTCGGGCTGCTTCCGCAACCATTCGATGGCCTTGGGTTCGTCCACCATGGCATTGGCCAAGACCCCGAATTCCGGATACGGGCTTTTGAGCAACCAGAGAACGGCTTCCTTGTCGCCTTGGATACCGTGGGCAAAGGCCGCCCATTCGGGATAACCCGAATCCAGAAGTTGTTGGAAATGCAGTTCCGAACCGCCCACGGCTTTGCTGAACGTTTTGTAAACCTCCAAGGGGTATGCAGTGATGTGCATGATCAAAGCTGCTGAAAAGCCTTTTAAAAGAACGCCTGGACGTTTTCAAGGCCCAAGCTCCGCAGGACAGAGGCATGTGATTCCAACTCCTCCTTGGAGAGCTTGACCAAGGCCTTGGCCGGTGTCTCACGGTCCAAACCGTAAAGCATGATGCCGGCAGGGCGGATACGTTTGACTCTTTCCACATAAGCCTCCCATTCGGCACCGGAAGTGTTGTCGATGGGTTTCCCCTCGTGTTCGCCCCGGAAAAGCAGGGTCTGCATGGTGAAAGGATGAGGATAGTTTTCCAGGTTGCGCAGCAATTGCCCGTAATAGACCTCCGGCGTGTCATCCACCTGGTAAGCTCCCAATTTGAAGCCTTTTTGCAGCTGGTTGATCCGGGCGTACATTTCCGGGGTCCCGGCATCGAGCTTGAGCAAAACCTTGGTGCAATGGGACAATGCATCCACGACTTCGGGATTACCAATCCGGGTCGCGTTGGAGATGACCGTGACCAAAGGGGGATTTTGGGGGAAGTATTCCTTGGCGCAAGCGGCGGTCAGGCGGGCGATGCGGGGAAAATCGGGATGCAGGGTGGGTTCCCCGTTGCCCGAAAAGGTGATGGAGTCGGGGCGTGTGCCTTGGTCCTTCAGCTTTTGCAAGGCCGTCCGCAAGCTTTCCTCCACTTCTTGCGGGCTGGGAAGTTCGCTTGGATCGGCTTCCCAGCGGGTATCCCAACCGCATTCGCAGTAGACGCAATCGTAATTGCAGAGTTTTTCCGTGACAGGCAAAAGATTGACCCCTAAGGAGATACCAAGTCTCCGACTATGGATGGGGCCGGTGATGATATGTTTGTGAAAAAAAGTCATGCTGCGAAGTTATAGCAAAAAATGGAATCCGTCCAAATATGCCCGGCACTTGTCCGATACCTTTCAATAATAGAGAAGGAAGCCTATCAATCCGCAGGCTAAAATGCAGAGGATGGGGCTGAATTTTTTCCAGAACGAAAGGGCGAACACACCGAGAAAGATAAGGATGCTGAGGGGGTCGATGAAGTTGTAGCGGTTCATCATCATGACGGCCACCGAGGCAATCAAGGCTACCGAAACGAGCTTGAAGCTGTCCACCACGCCGCCCACGACGGGATTTCCCTTGTGTTTGAGCAGGAAAGCCATGACGACCCAGATGATGAAAAGGGAGGGCAGGCAGACGGCAAGGCTGGCCAAGAGGGAGCCCGCAATTCCCATGCCGATACTGCCATAGGCATCGAAGGCGGCATTGTAGCCCACGTAAGTGGCGGCATTGATACAAATGGGGCCGGGAGTCATTTGGCTCAAGGCCACGATATCGGCGAATTGCTGTGGGTCGATCCAGGCATGTTTCTCCACCACATCGTGCTGCATGAGCGAAAGCATGGCATAGCCTCCACCGAAGCCGAGCAAACCTTGCTTGAAAAATACCCAGAACAGTTCGAGGAAAATCATGACTGCCTCCTTTCCAATCCCCGCTTACGGAAACCCGTTTGTCGAGGGAACTTGCCTCTTTGCCAACCGTACAAGGCGCCCCCGATGCCGGCGGCAAGAATCACATAGACCGGGGAAACGCCCACGGCGCAGACCAGAAGGGCGGCCAACAAGGGAATACAGAAATTCTTTTTGGTGACGCCCGATTTTTTGACCATCTGGCAGGCAGGGGCCAGGATAAGAGCCACCACGCAGGGCCGTATGCCTTTGAAGCAACTTTCCACGACGAGGTTTTCCTTGGCCGTCCGGGCGAAGATGGAAAGCCCCAGCACAATCAGGATAGAAGGAAGGATGGCACCCAAGCCCGCCAAGATACTTCCCGCCCGTCCTTTGACCCTCAGGCCTACGCTCAAAGCCGTGTTGACAGCGAAAATGCCCGGCAAGCTTTGCATCACGGCCACGGTTTCCACAAACTCGTCCTCCCCGATCCAATGGCGGTCGTCCACCATCGTTTTCTTGACCATGCCCAACATGGCATAGCCTCCTCCGATGGTGAACAGGCCGATTTTGAAGAAGGTGGTGAACAGGCTGGGATAAGACGCCTGGACCGAGGCGGGCTTACCGGGGCCGCTTTCTTGGAACTGTCTCATGAATCAGGTAAATCAAGGTCTCTTTTTCAGGGGGATGCCATAGGAAAAGCCCAATTCGGCTTCCAAAGCATGGGGTGAATGCAGGCGGGTTCCCACCGAAAGGTCGATTTTGAAACATTCGGTCAGGAAATAGTCGCCGCCGAAACGGAAGGAAAAGGTGTTTTCCACGCGGGCGGAAGGTGCATGGGCCCCGTCCTCGATACCGTAGACCCAATTATGGTCGCCCACGATTTCCCCGTAAAGGTTCAAACGTTCGTTGGGCATCCCACCCAAGGCCACGCAATAGAAAAGGCCCGTGTTGTTGTCCATCACGCTCCAGTCGGCACCTACGTTATAAGCGACCCAGAGATTGCCGAACGATTGGTCGAGAATCAAGGTCAAGGAGGGGATTACCCCCCGGGATACCGCATACTGGGATTTCCAACCGGCCGGGAAGTTCAACTGACCCACGAAGGCCAAGCCCGGTTTCCCGTTTTCGCCCTGTTCCACCACATTGACCCGGGCCATGAGGTAGAGGGGGCTGAGACTGGTGCCTTTTTGCGTCCAATCGCGGTTGAGCCCCGTCCCGATACCGATTTCCATGCGCTTGACAGGACTGTAACGCAGCATGTAGCCATTCACCAACACCCCGCTTTGGTCCCACGGTCTTCCGGTTTCTCCAAGCACGTTCACATAGGCTTCCACCGAAAGGGTATGCTGGATAAGGGGGGAACTCCCGTAGGCGAATCCGGGACGCCCCGGATTGTAGTTGTAAGTCTTGTCGGGTTGGGCGGAAGCCGGAACGGACAAGAGGGCCAAGAAGCAAAAAAATGCCCCTTGGAGGGCTTTTCCGCACTCCAAGGGGTTGCCGGAACGGCAAAGGATCGATTTCAGTCGTTTCATTGTCGCATCGAGCTTTTGCCGTTTCCTTATTGGGATACCTGCTTTTCCGTGTTCACTTCCTTGGCCCCTCCGGTCCGGAGCTCACGGGCGTCTTCCGAGAAAGGATCGACGACTTTGAAGGCCGTTTCGGCATAATGCTTGCCTGCCATTTCTTCCGGGCTGAGTCCCTTGACATATTTGTCAAGGAAGTGGAAGAAGCGGCGTTGCCAAAGGATGCCGTTTTGGGGTTGGAGCACCCAGTGGTTTTCGTCCGGATAAATCAGCAACTCAGCCGGAATGCCGCGCAAGATGGCCGAGTTGAAGGCGGCCATGCCTTGGGAGGCCACGATACGGTAATCCAGCTCGCCGTGGATAACCAGGATGGGAGCATCCCATTTGTCCACGAACTTATGGGGAGAGTTGGCGAAAGTACGCTGGGCCACCTTGTTGGATTTGTCCCAGTACGGGCCGCCCATATCCCAGTTGGCGAACCACATTTCTTCGGTTTCGGCATACTGCTGCTCCATGTTGAACATACCGTCATGGGCGATGAAAGCCTTGAAACGCTTGTCGTGGTTCCCCGCCAACCAATACACGGAGAAAGCCCCGTAGCTGGCCCCCACGCAACCCAACTGGTCCTTGTTGACATAGGGTTCCTTGCAAAGCGCGTCGATGGCCGAAAGGTAGTCTTTCATGTTCTGACCGGCATAGTCCCCGCTGATTTGTTCCAACCAGTCCATACCGAAGCCCGGCACGCCCCGGCGGTTGGGGGCTACGATGATGTAGTCGTTGGCAGCCATGATTTGGGGATTCCAACGGTAGCTCCAGAACTGGCTTACCGTGCTTTGGGGCCCACCTTGGCAGTAGAGCAGGGTGGCGTATTGCTTGGTGGAATCGAAATGGGGCGGGTAAATCACCCAGGTGAGCATCTGTTTGCCGTCGGTGGTCTTGATCCAGCGGCTTTCCACACGGCCCATTTCGAGGCGGGAAAGGATGTCGCGGTTGATGAAGCTGATTTGGGTCTGCGGATGCAGGCTGCCTTCTTCGGTCCGGTTCAGGTCGATGGCGTACATTTCATCGGGATTCGACATGGATTGGCGGATACCAATCAACCGGTTCCCGTCCAAGGGATACACGCCCACGTAATCATGCTGGCCGGCAGTCAGGCATTCGATGGCCGAAGGGGTACCGGTCATGAACCGGAAGTTCCCGGTGGTCTTGCCCGAGGCCTTGGCAGCGGCCACGCTCTTTTCCACATCCAAGCGGTAAATCTGGGAGAGACCGTGCCAATTGCTGACAAAGTAGATTTGTTTGCCATCCCGGCTCCATTGCAAACCGTTGGCGTTCTGGTCGAAACCGTAGGAAGCATCCACCTTTTCGGCGGTCTTCAAGTTGAGCAGGGCGATACGGCTCTTGTCCGATTCATAGCCGTCCCTTTCCATGCTTTCCCACGCCAGATAGGTGCCGTCGGGACTGAAGACGGGATTGACATCATAGCCTTCGTTGCCCTTGCTGGCATTGGCGGTAACGGCGTGTTCCACGTTATAGACGTAAATGTCGGTATTGGTGGAAAGGGCGTATTCCTTGCCGGTCAATTTGCGGGAAGTATAGGCCAAGAGCTTCCCGTCGGGGCTCCAGGCGAATTGCTCGATACCGCCGAAAGGCTTCACGGGCGCTTCGTAAGGTTCCCCTTTCAAAATGTCGATGGGGTGGGTATGCTGGAGGGCTTCGAGCTTGTTCTGCAAATCAGCCCCTTCCAAACGGCTGATGAAAATATGGGGGATGGAGGTTACCCAATGGTCCCAGTGGCGATAGTTCAAGTCTTGGAAGACCATGCCGCTGGACTTGTCGAGATCGGGATAGCGGTCGCGCACGGCAGGTTCCACCTGCACTTGGCGGATAAAGGCGATTTGTTTGAGGTCGGGGCTGAAACGGAATCCTTCCATGCCGCCGGGAATCGAGGTGATTTGGACAGGGCGCAGGGAAGACGAAACATCCTGGATTCCATATTCGGCCACCGTGGTCTGGAAAACGGGTTCCACGTCCATCCCGAAGACTTGCATCCCGTCCTCGGTTGCGGCCAAGAAAGCCAAAGTATTCGGGTTGAGCCAAACCAAATTGCCTTCCGAACCGGCAGTACGGGTAATCTGACGTACGTTCTTGCCATCGATATCGGAAAGGTAGAGGTCGGTGTTGCCTTTGTTGGCGGCCACATCATAGTAGCGTACCGAATAGGCGATGTACTTCTGGTCGGGGCTGATGGACACTTCGCCCAGACGGCCCATGGCCCAAAGGACTTCGGGCGTGAGCCGTCCGTCCTGGATTTCTACTTCTTGTTTCCCGATGACGGGATCCTGCGGACTCCCCGGCTGGGAGGTACAAGCCACGCCTGCGGCCAGCAAAGCCGATGCCAAGGCTGCATGCTTGCAAAAATGGATGGGTGAAAAGTTCATATATTTGATTTTTATTGATTTTCTGTGCTTTTATTTGCAGATCGCGGGGTTCCATGCTGCATGTAACGGTCCCGGGTGTCTTTGGCGATGATGCCGGAGCGTTCCGGTTCCCGGTCCGGATCGAACTGGTAGCGGTAGGTGCAATGCTTTTGGTAGAAGTGGGCTCCCACGCTTTCCTGCAAGGCCCGCATCTTGGGATTGAAATCGCCTACCCAGGAAAGTTCTATTTCCTTGATCCAAGGCTTCGTGGCCCGGATGTGCTTGTCCATATGCCAGAAAAGCAGGGATTCTACCCCGGAGCGTTGGTATTTGGGCTTGACTCCCATGATGGTGATACGCGCCCGGCTCATCTTGTGCCGCTTCTTCATCCAAAGGAAACGTAATTTATTCACAAGGTGGAACTTGCCATGGAACTTCCGGAAAATGGGCGTGGGGTCGGGAAACATGACCTCGAAGGCGATAGGTTCCCCTTCGTGGTAGGCGAACCAAATCAGCTCCTCGTCAATCAAGCCCTTGCCTTCATCCAGTTCCTTCTGCATGGTCTCTTTTTGCAGGGGAACGAAATTTTCGTGGAATTGCCAGGCGTCATCATAGATTTCCTTAAGGTCGTTCATGTACTTTTCCGTCTGTTCATAACGGAAATGCTCGCAACTGAAACCGGGCTTCGAACGTACCCAGTCGGCGACCTTCCAGAAACGGTCGGGAAAGGGTTTGGTATAGTCGAGCATGTTGCTTACCTGGTCGAAATAGGGTCGGAAACCGTAATTCTCGAAAAGCCGCTTGTAGTAAGGCGGATTGTAGTTCATGCCCCAGTCGGCTTGCTGGAAACCCTCCACCAGAAGACCCCAGAAGGTGTCGTTCTCCCCGAAATTGACAGGGCCGTCCATGGCTTGCATGCCCCGTCCGGAAAGCCATTGCTTGCAGGTGTCGAACAGGAGGTTCGCAGCTTGCTGGTCGTCGATGCATTCGAAAAACCCCATGCCTCCGGTGGGTTGGCGGAAGGTGTAGGCCTTGCTTTCGTTGATGAAGGCGGCGGTGCGGCCTATGATTTTCCCTTGTTCGTCGTACAGGAGGAAACGGGTAGCGGTCCCGTGCTCGAAAAACTCGTTTTTCCCGGGGGTGAAGATATTCTCGACCGTGCTCTCGAACGGAGCTGAAAAACAAGGGTCGTGCTTGTAGAGCTCCCTTTGGAACCGGTGCCAGGCCTTGCGTTCGGCCGGACTTGTCACTTCCTTTATTCCCATACTGCTGAAAGAAACTGCAAAAAAAATGTAAAGGTACGCATAAACTTTGGAACCGGAGCCTTCCTTGGGGAATAGCTTGGAGGAAACGAGGCAGGGAATTTGAAATTTCGGCCAAAATGAGTATTCTTGCAAGACAAAGAAAAAAACGGTTTCCAACCCCTTAGGCATGCGATTGTCCGAAGAAGCATTGGATTATATCTTGTCGTTCGTTTCCGGTTTCCAACCAGAAGATACGGGAAAAACGGGTTTCCGGGTAGGTTACACTGCCCGGCGGGAAGATTTCGGGAACTACGACCTTGTCATCGTCCCTTCCGGTTTCTTTGAATCGGAACACTACGGGGAGAAGGCATCCGTTCCTGTTTCCCTTTTGCCACGGATCGGGGATTTGCCCTTCCTCTACGGTTCCAGCCGCGTGGAACGGGTGGGAGAAACCCTTGTCCTCCATGCGGATTTTGTGGCTTCGGCCTTTTTTTGGATTTCCCGTTACGAGGAGCTGTGCCAAACCGCTCTGCGGGACAGCCACGGACGTTTTTTGGCCCGTTGGTCCGTGCTTCAAGCCAATGGTCTTTTGGAACGTCCTGTCGTGGACGAATACGGGAAATTTATACGGGCTTGCCTGAGGGAAACGGGCCGGAAAGTGGCGGAACCGGAAGCCCGGATCCGGAAACTTTGGCTCACGCATGACGTGGATGCCCCTTTTTATTGCCAGAGCTTGCGTTCTTTGGCCCGGGAATCCCTCAAAGGTGGAGGACCGGTACGGGCATGGTCTTTATACCGGAGGAAACCGGTTTCCGACCCTTATTACACTTTCGATTATTTTTTTGAACAGGATGCGGCGGCCCGGAAGGGGTGCAAGTTTCCGGTGGAAGTCCTCTATTTTTTCAAGGCCGGAGGCCATTCTCGTTTCGACAATCCTGTTTACAATCTGAACGACAAAAAAATACGGGATTTGATGGAGGCGGTGGGAAAAGAAGCCCGGATAGGTTTGCATGGCAGTTATTCGTCCGGCCGGACAGGAGATGCCGGAAAAGAAAAACGGAGGCTGGAGAAGGCGGCCGGAAGATTCCTTTCCGGCAAGCCGGTTTCCCTTTTCCGGCAACATTTCCTGCGTTCGTGTGAACCGGAGTCCTTCCGCCCGCTTCCCGAGGCTGGAATCACAGACGATTTCACGATGGGGTATGCCGACCGGGCCGGGTTCAGGCTTGGGACATGCCGGCCTGTGCGTTGGATCGACCCGGCGACGGGAAAGTTGTCAGGCCTGACTTTGCATCCATTGACCGTCATGGACAACACTTTGTTCCAACCTACATACATGGGGTTGGATTTTGAACAGGCCAAAGCCTGTTGTGTGCGGCTTTTTCGCGAAATTTGCCGCCACGGAGGGGAAGCCTGCCTGCTTTGGCACAACACGAACGTGACGACCGGCCCGTACCCTCGTCCGGAGCATCCGTGGGTCCGGGACCTTTACACTGCCTTGCTTGCTTATTTGATGGAGGGGCAGGAGGACCGGGAACCAGGAAACGAAGTTTGAGATACCGATATGAATATCTTGATTGTCTGCGACCATTTTCCTCCGGCCTTTGCCCCGAGGATGGGGTATTTGTGCAAGTACCTGCACCAGGAAGGCCATAGGGTGGATGTCGTTTTCGAACGTTTGGAAGGGGATGAACGCTATGCCTACCTCTGCGGGAATACGACCCATGAGGAGGGCTTGTTTTTTTACAAGGAGGGGAGCCGGGGATTGAGGCGGAAATTGCGCTGGGTCTGGCTCATGCTGGCGGATGCGGCTTGGCATAGCAAGGACCGCCGTGTATACAAGCATGTTGTCCGGAACCCGGAATGGCGGGATTATGAGATTGTGTTGTGCTGCACCTACCGGACTTTCCCGCTGAGGGCCGCCCGTATGTTGTCGAAGAAGTTCCAAATCCCGCTCGTGGTGGATTTACGGGATATCATCGAGCAGTACCCGGACAAATCGTATTTGAAACACCATCTGCCGGGGGGGAAGATAGGTTCCTGGCTTGAAAATTTGTTCACGGAACGCTTGTTGGCGCAGCGTAACCAGGTTTTGGCCGAAGCCGATGCCGTGGTCAGCGTTTCGCCTTGGCATGTTGCCCATCTGAAACGCTTCAATCCGGATACGCATTTGATTTACAATGGTTATGATCCGGAAATATTTTTCCCGGCCCCGGTGGCCGATACAGTCTTCCGGGTCACCTATACCGGGCGTATCATCAGTACCCGGATCCGGAACCCGGAGATGTTGTTCCAAGCGGTTTCGGAGATGAAGAAGCGGGGGCTTGTTTCGCAAGAGGACTTCAAGCTTTGTTGGTATGTGGACGAAGACAGCAAGGGGATATTGGAAGGCATGGCCCAGGAGGTGGGTATTGAAGCGTTCATGGAATACCCCGGTTTCGTACCGGCGACCGAAGTCCCCGAAGTGTTGAACCGGAGTTCCGTCTTGTTACAACTGGCCAATGTGGCGGACGAGCACGGGCCGAAAGGTATCATGAGCACGAAGATTTTCGAGGCTTTGGCCATCGGAAAGCCTTTGTTGCTGGTCCGGGACGATGAAAGCTTTTTGGGGGAATTGGTCCGGGAAACCGACAGCGGCATAGCGGCCCGGAATTACCAGGAGGTGGTTGATTTCCTGTGCGAAGAGTACGGGAAATGGAAGCGGACAGGCAGCACGCAACGACCCGTCAAAGAAGAAATCGTAAGGCAGTTCTCACGCAAAGAACAGGCCCGCAGTTTTTTGAGATTGTTTGAACAAGTTTTGGACCGTAGGGCAGGGGGGCAAAAGCGATAGAAATTTGATACCATGGAAATTTGGCCGGAAACAGATTGTATTTTCACGCAAGAATGGTGGTGGGATGCCGTTTGCGCAAGCCAAGAGCGTTTGACACTGCGTCTGGAAGGGGAAAGCCCGTCGGGATCCGGAGGTTCCCGGATGTACGAGGACCGGGGCCTGCGCGGCTTTTGGCCGTTGGCGAAGGTGAAACGGATGCGCTTTTTTGAAGTCCTTTCCCAGCCGCCTTTGACCCAACATTCCGGGCCTTGGCTTTCTTGCCGGGAAGACTTTCCTGCCTTCTTGGAAATGTTGCCGCCCAAAGCCTTGCTGAAATTGAATTTAGGCTTTGCCTTGAACGATACCGAACGTCGTTTGGCCGAAAAATCGGGAATGCAAGTCCTCGAAGGCGCGACCTATGTCTTGGAGGATACCCAAGACTTGGAAAAGGTTTTTGCCGGTCTCAAATCGAGCCAACAACGGCAAATCAAGAAAGCCCGCAAACATCTGTACCGGGTCGAAGCGGGACTTGAGGTCTTGTTGGATTTGCAAAAGGAAACCTTTACCCGGCGGGGACTGGCTTGTCCGTATCCGGAACCCATCATGCGGAAGTTGTATGCTGGGATTTGCCGTCACGGGGCAGGGGAATTGGTGGCCTTGGCGGACGAGGCAGGAGAGGTCATGGCTTGCGGGCTTTTCGTTTACGACAAGCACCGGTGTTACAGCCTGACCCATGGTTTCCACAAGACCGGGCAGAATTTAGGGGCGGGTAGCCTTTTGCAATGGGAAGGCATCGGGATTGCGTCAAAACGAGCTTTGGTTTTTGATTTTGAAGGTTCTAATATAGAATCTATTGCAAGATTCAATTCAAGTTTTGGTGCAAGAAAAGAAACGTACTCCCGGATAGAGCGTTCCTCGTCCTGTTTCCGGGCTGCGGAAAAGGCTGGAAATATATTCAAGCATTACTTTTGACAACTGATGTATTATTTTGATTTGAAATAATCTGGATTATTTCCTTTAGGAATAACGAAAGCAGGACAGGGAGGTGTTTGAATCCCTCTTCCTAAAGAGGCCTTTCGTTACGTTTTTCCCAAAGGGAGCAGCCCCAAAAGAAGCAAAAAAAAAAAGCGATGAATCCAAAAATTTTGACAACCATCGGGATGTTGGTCGTTTCCAATATCTTCATGACATTCGCCTGGTACGGGCATCTGAAGCTCCAGGAAATGAAAATCAGTTCGAACTGGCCTTTGTATGCCGTTATCCTGTTTTCTTGGGCGATTGCCTTGTTCGAGTACTCTTTCCAAGTTCCGGCGAACCGCATCGGTTTCCAAGGAAACGGAGGGCCGTTCAGCTTGGTCCAGCTCAAAGTATTGCAAGAAGTGATTACCTTGATTGTCTTCACGGTTTTCACTTCTTTCCTGTTCAAGGGGGAGAGCCTGCATTGGAACCATCTGGCGGCTTTCATATGCTTGATTCTGGCGGTTTACTTTGTCTTCAAATAGCCTTTTCCATCCTTTGAAGCCGGGTCCAGCAGAGCCTGGTTTGAACTTTCGATGCTTATGCGAATGAGCCGGCTATTTCTCGTTTTGAAGCTTGGTTCAAGTGAGGCTTTTCGGGTTCAATCTTCAATCAAGGCTCCTGAGGACTGTGGTGTATTAAATTTAAACAGCTTCTAAAAGGAACCGTGCTCAGACCGCTTTCAGCCCGATAACGGAAACAATCAGCGTGAAAATGAAGAACAAGCGCCAAAAAGAGACCGGTTCGTGCAAGAAAAGGATACCCAGGACGACGGTGCAGACGGCTCCGATGCCGGTCCAAACGGGATAAGCGGTGCCGATGGGGATGGTTTGGACGGCTTTGGCCAGCAAAACCATACTGGAAATCAAACAAAAAAGGAAACCAGCCCCCCAAAGGTAATAGGGTGTACCGGAAGCACCTTGCATTTTTCCTAAGCAGAAGGCAAAACCGGATTCGAAAAGTCCGGCCACGACGAGAATGATCCAGCTCATGTTCGGGCGTTTTTTAAGTGTTTTCAAGGCTGCAAAAGTAGATAGCTTCCGCCTCCGGGAAATTTACATTTGATAAGAACTTTCGTACTTTCGCGGAATTCCATTCGCGACTTCTCCCTTGGTGGAAGTTTGGCTTGAAAGACAGCGTGTTTTGGTGCCAAGTCCAGGTGAAAACGATAAGAAACGAAGGAAGGGAATCCTCCAACCAAAAGATCTTGGTTTCAAAAGGACCGGATTCCCGGTGGCAGGTAATAGTAGTAATAGTAGGCGACTCCTCAACTCAAACAGAAAAGCCATGCTCGAAGGAAAAAGGAACGGAAACAGCTTTTTGGATCTGGCCACGATTGTCCGGCAGATATATCCTTTGCCGGAGGCTTCCTTATCCGAATTGCTGGCCTGTGCATCTCTCTGCGTCCATCCCAAGGGATTCCATATCCTGAAAGCGGGAAAATCCGAATCCGATATCTTTTTCTTGGCCCAGGGCATCGTCAGGGCCTACGTGTTGGAATCCGGCAAGAAAGTGACTTTTTGGATTGGGAAAGAAGGAGATGCCGTTTTGTCGTTGCGGAGTTATGTCCGGAACGAACCCGGTTACGAGAACATGGAGTTATTGGAGGATTCGGTCTTGTATTGCTTGCGACGGAAGGATTTGTTCCGGCTCTATGAAAAAGATATCCATATTGCCAATTGGGGCCGGAAGTTCGCTGAATTGGAGTTTTTGAGGACCGAAGAAAAGATGATTCCGCTTTTGTTCACCACGGCAGCGGTCCGGTACGAATACTTGCTGAAAAGGAACCCGGAGCTGTTGCAACGGGTTCCTTTGGAGTGCTTGGCTTCATACTTGGGAATCACGCCCGTAAGCCTGAGCCGTATCCGATCTCAGTTGAAGAAGCCTTGATATCGGCTATTGTTGCACGGAATTACGGCTGGACCCCATGGATTGCAAACGCCCACGAAATCATTGGTGTCAGTGTCTCTTTCGCAGGAATGGAAAAAGAAGGCGGAATTTTGAATATAATCGCTATTATGTTAACCAATGGTCATATTACCCAACCTTGCCCATCCAGTCTCCATCCCATTCGCCAAGAATCGTTCGTTTGCCGACACTGGATAACTTGGGTATGACATATGACACTTTGAGTGTTTCAGCCAAAATCATCTTCTGGCAGCTAATTTTGGCTACACTTGACCCAATTCTGACAGTTTCGATAAACCCAAATCGGTCATTAGACACGCCGAGTCCGTTTCTGATTGGGAAAATGAGGCATTCGGGCATCTTGCCCG
>CALUNB010000048.1 GCA_944321885.1 uncultured Bacteroidales bacterium
GAGTTTGGCCGAGGTGCAGCCTGTTTTCGGTAGCACCATAGCAACGAAGCAGATTGCTCATTATGACACATCGCCTTCCGACTTTATTTATCGCGGTTGTGTAAACGCTATCCGTCTTTGGAACAAGATTTGAAAAACTTGCGGGAAGAGATTCTTGCCCATCCAACTACTATTGGCATTGACCTTGGAGGTGGTTTGCGCAAGGTTCGTATGCGCCTTGCTTTCCAAGGGGAAAGGTAAGAGTGGAAGAGCTCGGGTAATTACCGTTACAGTCATAGCAGCAGTGGACGAGAGAGAAATAAACCTCCTCTACCTCTACGACAAGTCCGAACGCGGCAGCATTACCCGGGCGGAAATAGAATCTTTGCTGAAAGACTGTGGCCTGTCTCAAATTTTAGGGTAGCACAAAAAGTATTTCAGGTCGTTTTTGTTGACAAAATGGCGGTCGAGCAGCTCGGAAACCTTGGTGATATCGCGCACTTTTCCGTCTTTCCCCAAAATATTGATACCCTCTTTTTTAGGATTGTACGTCTTGGGTGTCAATTCCTTTTCAATCACGAGAAAATCCATGTCGGCAAGTTCGAAGCCCAATTTCGAGGCTATTAAGCTACGTTTGGAGGCAATGTAGTCCGCTTCGAAAGGCGTGTTGGAAATTTCGGCCTTGAACGGCTTGCGGTCCAAGAGGTTCCCGCTCAGGAAAGCCAGGACCCGGTCGGGATGGAAGCGCCAGGATTTAAGGCTCGCCCAGACATCGTGGTCGTCCAAAAGGGCGAAACGTTCCAGCAATTCCGGACGTGAGGTGAAATCTTCACGTTGGTAGTCCTGTTTCAAGAAAAACATCAAGTTGGGGCTTCCTTCCACTTCTTTCCCTTCCGCCAACAGTTTCCTGACCCGTTGCAAAGCCTTGACCAACATTTGCTCCGCGCAGACGGAGGTCTTGTGCAGGTAAACTTGCCAGAACATCAGGCGGCGCGAAAGCACGAACTTCTCGGTCGAGTAAAGGGCTTTTTCTTCCACCACCAATTGGTCGTCTTTGACGTTGAGCATCTTGATGATACGTTCGGTTCCCACCGTGCCTTCCTGGACCCCGGTATGGAAACTGTCGCGACTGAGGTAATCCAGCCGGTCCACGTCGATTTGGCCCGAAACCAGTTGATGCAGGAATTTCTTGGGGTAGGTGTCGCGGAAGACCGCGATGGCCGTATCCAATTTCCCGTCCATTTGGCGGTTGAGGGCGTCCATGAACAAGGAAGTGAGGTCTTCGTGGCCCAAACCGCTGGCAATATGGCGTTCCAAGACATGGGAAAAAGGACCGTGGCCGATATCGTGCAGCAAGATGGCCCGGCAGGCTGCTTGGCGTTCCCCCGCTTGGATTTCCACCCCTTTTTCGGATAAGCCCTGCAAGGCTTGCTGCATCAGGTAGAGGCAGCCCAGGGTATGGCTGAACCGCGTATGCACGGCACCGGGATAAACCAAGAAGGACATGCCCATTTGGGAAATATGCCGCAAACGCTGGAACCACGGGTGGCTGATGAGGTCGAACGTGGTTTCGTCGGGAATCTGGAGGAACCCCCAGACGGGGTCGTTGATGATTTTTTTCTTGTTCGCCACGGTTCCGAAGGCGGGAGAAGTGTTGTTTTCCATGTTCTATCCGGTTCCTATTCAATGCCGTAGGAACGCAATTTGTTGTAGAGGGTCTTGCGGTCCATGTTGAGCAGTTTGGCGGCTTTGGTCTTGTTGTAGTTGACTTGGCGCAGGCATTCCAAAATCCTTTCCTTTTCCTCCTGGGCCAAGGAGATTTTGGAGCCGGGACGGCTTCCTTGGGCCGGAAACGGAGCCACGGGAGCTTCGGCGGAAAGGGCGGGACCGCCTGTTTTCGTCGGATTGCCCGTTCCTTCGGTATAGGCTTGCAATTCGGCAGGGAGGTCTTCGGTTCGGATGCTCTCGCCTTGGCAAAGCAAGCAGGCCCGTTTCACGGTGTAGAGCAGTTCCCGGATATTGCCCGGCCAGTTGTAGGCCATGAAGATTTTTTCCACTTCGGGTTCCAGACCGAGCACCGGAGGGTCTTTCTCCAACTCCCGGTTCGCGTTTTCGAGGAATTTTTCCACGAAAAGAGGGATGTCTTCCTTGCGTTCGCGCAAGGGGGTCGCCTGGATGGAAAATTCGTTGAGTCGGTGGTAGAGGTCGATCCGGAAACGTCCCTTTTCGCATAGTTCCGGAAGGTTCTCGTTGGTGGCGGCGATGATTCGGACATGGGTTTCCGTGTCCTTTTCTGCGCCGATGGCCCGGATTTTCTTTTCCTGGAGGGCCCGCAGCAGATGGATTTGGACCGAATAGGGCAGGTTTTCGATTTCGTCGAAGAAGAGCGTGCCGCCTTCGGCCTGTTGGAAGAAGCCGTTCTTGTCGGCTACCGCGCCGGTGAACGATCCTTTCTTGTGTCCGAAAAGTTCGCTACCGGCCAAGTCTTTGGGAATGGAACCGCAATCCACGGCCACGAAAGGTCCTTGGGCTTGTTTGCTGTTCAGGTGGATGAGCCGGGCGATATATTCCTTGCCCGTGCCGCTCTCCCCGTTGATAAGGACCGAGATAGGCGTGGGAGCCACCAAGCGGATATGGCCGCTCAGTTTCTGGGCGGCAGGGGAGCGGCCTTGGATGAAACCGGTGCTTGCCTCTTTCGCCTCGGTTGCTTGGTCCTTCCCGGCTTTGGCGGCAGCCCGGATTGGGCGGTTTGCCCCCTCTCCTTTGCTGGTTCCGAAAGAGTTCTTATCAAGACCCGGCAGGGTGGACGGCATGGATTGGGAACCGTTCCCTCCGGCTATGGTTTCCGGATTGGAGGCTTCCAAGGCATCGGTGATTTTTTTGAGCAAATCATCGGGGACGATGGGCTTGGCGATATAGTCGAACGCGCCCAACTTCATGGCTTTGACCGCCGTCTGCACATCGGCGTAATTGGTCATCAGCAGGGTCGGGCAACCAGGCTTGTGCCCGCTTATCCATTGCAGCAATTCCAAACCGTCTTTGCGGGGCAACCGCAGGTCGGTCAGGACCATCCGGAAGTCTTGTCCGGACAAAAGCTTGAGGGCTTCCTCTGCCGAATAGGCCGGAACGGGCCTGAAGCCGTTTTTTTCAATGAACCGGCAAAGCAAGCGGTTCAGGTTCACGTCGTCATCTACGATCAGGATGGGTTCTTCCATGATGGATGGGTACTGGCATTTCCCGGACTTCCCGCCAAGGGATACCCCGTTTGCCGGTGGACCGGTTCAGCCGGAAATTCCGGAAAGCCGGAGCTGTAAGTTTTTCCAGCCCGGTTCCACGCCCTGGCGAAGTATGGGTTTGTTTTCAGGCTTCAGCCTTGCAACGTCTGAATTCTTTCCAAGCTTTGGGGAAAATCCGATAGACAAAGGTAAGCAAAATGAAGAACAAAGAAAGCGGGAGGCAAAATCTTCCCAAAATGTCCCCGTAACGGGAATAGAGGGTAAGCTTGTCGTTGGCATGCAAAGTCTGGCGTATGCAAGCCGGTTCCCAGTAGCCGGTGGCTTGATGGACCTGGCCTTTCTGGTCGATGAAGCAGGAAATGCCGGTATTGGCCGAACGGGCTACGTCCCGACGGTTCTCGACCGCCCTGAGCCGGGCGTAGGAAGCGTGTTGGCGGTGTCCGGGGGTGTTTTTCCACCAGCCGTCATTGGTGGAGACAAACAGTAGTTCGGCCCCCTCCCTTACACAGGAAGCCACGTAGTCGCCATAAATGGATTCATAGCAAATCAAATCGGTAAAGCGGATTTCCCCTTCCTTGGACGGTTTGCCTGCCACGGAAGGCTCCGGGGACGGGGTACCATAATAGGGACCGGCATAGCTGCCGCCTGTGATTTTGCATTCCGCCGGGCTTTCGCTGACAAAAACGGTAGGGCCGGGGTCGATGCCCAAGGTTCCCACCGTGCCACCGAGGTCGATAGCTAAGTTTTCGATGAATTTGAGTTTGCTTACATAGGGCATGATTTCCACGCCGGGAACCAGTTTGCTTTTGTGGTGCATGGGAATCGGCTTGCCGGGAACGGCGCTGAGGGTGATGATGGTGTTATGGGCACGGTAGAATTTCCGTTCCGGGTTGTTGGTCATTCGCAATTTTCTGACACCTTGCATGTTGGAGTCCTGGGGACGGACATGGGAATAGGAGGAAATCCCGGCGATGAGCTGGGTGTTGGGCCAGTTTTGCAGGAATTCCTGGATTTGCAGGACCGAAGGACTGTACGGCAGGCGGTTTTCCCAGACATTTTCCTGGATCATGCTTTCGGGGGTGACAATGAAACGGGTCTTTTCCGTAAGCTGGCGTTCGGCTAAACGGAGCATCCGGTCGGTGGCTTGGGCGGGCGTGAGGGTGTATTGCTCCAAGTAAGGATCTATGTTGGGTTGGACCGCGATGACCTCCACCTCCCGGCCTTGCTCCTTGTAGGTGGCGAAACGAAGCATCGAGAGACCCGCCGGCACCAAGACCAAGGCGCAGAAAAGGATGAGCCTTCCACGCGGGCCCAGGCCCCGTGTTCCCGGATAAACGGGTGTTTTGTCGCGGTGGTGTGCCTTCCAGGCCTTGAACCAGTAAAGCAGGGCCACATTACAAATCAAAATCCAGAGACTTCCGCCCGGGACCCCGGTGATTTCGTACCACTGCACCCATTGGGGGCGGGGGGAGAAAGCGTTCCCCAGGCTGAGCCAGGGCCAGGAAATGTCCCAGTTGTGGTGGAAATATTCAAACCCGAGCCAATAGACGAACAGGATAATCCAGCGCATGCCTTTTTTGAAGAAATGACGGCAAGTGTAGTGGAACATCACGAAAACCAAGGTCATCAGCAGGGCGTTGAGCACGAAGGCAAGGATGGCGGCGGGGGTGGAATTCCATATCCACCAGGTAGTGAGGATATTCCAGGTTAGGAAGGTGGAATAGGCGTAGAGGAAAAGGTGGTATTTGGTCCGTTTGGGCAAAACGTTGACGTTGGGGAGAAAACCCGGATTTCCGGGTTGGGGTTTATCGGGTAATATCTTGTCTATATAGGCCTTGAGTTTGGGTGGGACCCGGAGTGCGGCTTTGGCTTCCCGGTGCCGGTCGTATTCGGTTTGGCGTTCAAAAACGTAATCCTCGACCCAGAACAGGGGTGTCAAGGCGATGAATATCAAGGGAGTGAATCCGTGGGCGGGCCAGGCGAGCGCCAGAAGGATTCCGCTAAGCATGGAAAGAAGCCAAAGGTAGATACGTTTCATGTCCGTTTCGATTCGCTGATGATTCTATGGGACTTTCCCACGGGAGGGCCGTGTGGCTTTGCACTGTTTTTCGAGACTCGAACTCAGTCACGAACCGCAGTGCAAGCCGAAGGCAGAGGGCAAGTTTTACTTGCACTCTGCTGAGGCGAAGCCTGCGCTCGCTGCGAAGCAGCAACAGTACGCTCCTTCGTTCTCGCTCTCAGCGCCTTGCATCTTACTCACTCTGACACGCCGCCTGAGGGTGATTTCAAATGCCTATTTTGATACACCCTCCGAGGTGCAGCCTATCTTCGCGGCGAAGCCACAAAGATAGTGCAAACCGAGTGCAATGCAAACCGCACAAGTCCGGTTTGCATTGCCGAGACGCAACCACTGCCCCGTTTAAACCGAAGACCGTCCCGAACTTGTCCGGAGACGGTTGAGGCGTAGGGGCATCGGCGCAGCCAATCCTCGCGGCGTAGCCGCAGCGATAGGGAAAGCCAAAAGCAAAACTAGACGAAGTTTGGGGATTCCAGGCTTTTTGCATGCTACTTTTTTATGACAAGGAATCGGCATGGACCCGGCTCCGGCAGGTTTATGCCGGTGGTGTCTTATCGCTTGATGAATTTCCGGACCCCGCTACCTGTTGCTGTTTCGATTTGCAGAAGGTAGAGTCCGGGTTGGAACTGACCTATCGGGATGGTGGCTTGGTTTGTGCCGGAGTCTCCATGGGCATAGTGTTCGGAACCTTGTATATTATTGATTTCTGTCGGATAATAATCCGGGCTCCGCTTCCGGTATCTTTCATCCTTTCAACAAACGGATCCGCTTAGAAAACGAGCCCGGCTCCCAGCTGGAGTTGGAACGCATGAGGACTGTGGCCGCTGCGGGAGAGGTACCGGTTCCAAGGGGCCATTTCCCGCCAACTTCCGGACAGGAAATAACGGTACCGGGCTTGAAGCCCCACCCGGACGGAATAACGTCCGAGGCCGAGGAGCCAGTCGGCTTTCAGGGCTGCCGTGCCCATCGGGTCGATGACACCCGTACCTTGGCGGTAGGCGAATTCGCTTCCCAACTGGAAAGCCTGGGAAGACTCGAAGCTCCGGGAGGCTTTTGTCCCCTTTGTCTTTTTCCGTCCGAAACTCCAGTCTTTTTGGAGCCGTCCACCAGCCGTGATTCCGCTCCCGTTGAAACTTTCGTCCGGGGAACGATGGCGGTAGGAAAGGATGCCGTATTGGAGAAAAGCCTGGAAAAACAGCCGTCCACGGGTTTGTTGCCATTCCATATCCGCCTGCAGGTTGGCTTGCCCGTGATGGATGACCATGTTCTTTATCCGCATCAGTTCCGGATAAATGCCGTTCTGGCTCGGGCCGTAAAGGATGTCCTGGCCGTAACGGTGTTCGTAATCCAGGAAAAGGGAAACACCGTAGGGAAGTTTGGCATCCGGATCCCGGAAAGCGGTCTTCAAGGAAAAATCGTCATATTTCAAGGTATTGAGGTCCAGTTCATGGTTTGAATTCTGGAGCTGGACAATCCGGGTGAGGGATTGATGGACATAGGCGAATGCAGCATGCCATCCTTTCGTTCCTTCCGGGCTTAGGGACAGGCTGGCGCCATAGCGGCCTCCGGCATAATCGATGTCGGTATGGTTGGCACTGAAACGGCTATGGTAGGATTCCAGTCCCGTCATGTTGTAAACCGGGGGACCGCCCAAGGGATTGTAAAAGTCCACTTGGTTGCTTTGGTTGTACAATCCGCCTTGGATGCCTATCCCTATGGAATAGGAACCCGGCAAACGGAAGGCCAAGGAGGCCGCGATGTCCAGGTCCGAGACGATGTTCCGGGGCCTGGGGTCCACTTTGCGGTACTCCTGTTTGGCCGAGTAATGTCCTGAAACACCCCATCGTATCTTGTCGTTTCCTCGGGCATAGCCGCCGCCGAAACTGTAATGTTCGTAAACCAGGTCGCCTCCGGCGGTGTCGCTCATGATGTAAGGAAAGAGCAGGAGATAGTCGGAAGTCTCGTTCCCGATGACAGCTTGCCGTTGGCCATAGGTGTAGCGGGCGTTTCCCCAAAACACGTCGCGGAAATCCTTGTCCTGTCGGTGGCGGTATTTTTTCTTGTCCCTTTCCTGGAGCCGGACATAGGAGTCGGCCCCGGCGCTGAATTCCATGAACCCGTTGCCCATGGATACGGGTTGGTGTTTGTCTTGGGCGTAGGTGCCGAGGAGGTGGACCGAACTCAGCGAGATGGAATGGAGCATGAGCCGGTTGCCCGGTTGCATTTCTTGTACCTGTTGGTATCCGTAGGTGGTATGGAAGGAAAGGATGGAAGCCGGGCTTTTGGCCGTTCCCTGTCCGAGCGTGTCGCCTCCTTGCGCCCGGAGTCCGAGGCAAGGGCCTGATAGAGATAAGACAAAAGTGAAGAAAATGGTTTTATGGATTCGCATACGGCTTGTAAGGATTCTTTGCCGGATGGCAGTCGGGTATGTGCCAAAGGTTGTTGTGTCAAGGAAATTTTTGACGGCAGCTTGGCGGTGTGCCGGGAACAGCCGGATTGCAGCCTGCTTGCCCCTCATGGCACACCGCCTTGCCGATTAGCCGTTATGGTGGACTACGTTTCTTGGACCGGTCCGGAGAATTCCTATTGCAGGAAAAACGGTACCGCGTCGGCTTCGAAATCCTCGGTGGAATTGTTGTCGTCAATCAGGACCATCTTGTTCTGGGGGTCGTATTTGCGCATGACCGATTTGTTGTAACGGTTGGGGTCGCTGTCCTGGCTCCCGCAATGTGTCCAGCCACGGTCCAAGGACGGGTCGGTGCAGATTTGCTGGAACATTCCGTCCACACTCAGGTTCACCGCGTCGAGAATCCATTCGTTGGGAACCTTGTAGGCTTCCCCGTCCATCGGGAACGGGTCGTAGCCGGGAATTACCAGTTCGTAGTTGTAAGTGTAGAGATTGTTAGCCAAAAAATCTTCCTTGCTGCTTTCCATTCGGGCGATGGCGTAAGAACGGAAACCCCGGTTGTGCATGTTCCATATCGTGGCGGTGTAGCAATACCATTTGTCCAGATTGGGTACGTCCGGATTATCGGTGTCCAGGAAATTGGGGTTGGGCGAATCGTCGTACCATTCGAAGTCAGCCCCGCTCAGGTCGAAGGAGTTGGGGTTGGCTTCCCGGTGGTCGATGGCGATGTCGCAGATGACAAGGCTGCTCCGGGGGGCCACCGGGTAATCGTTCCCGTCACCGGGAATCACATAGACGGCATCGGCCGAAAAATGGGTGGACATGATGTCGGGTGTATACTCGTAGTCGTCCACGGTCATGAAAGCCGATTCGAGGATGGCCACCCCGTCGGCGTAGACGGTATCGTCCGAGTTGTTGTAGAGACGGATGTATTGATCCCCGCTATACTGCTCGTTCTCAGGTGTGGTGGTCCCGGTGAAAAAGATTTCGGCAATGACGAGGTCCCCGCTGATTTTTCCTACGCTCATCTGGATTTCGAGGGTTTGGGCATCCTCCATGATGGAGATGTTCTCGGCCAGACCCACATAGGCGTATTCGTCCATTTTCCCGGACACTTCCACGGTGTAAGCCCCTTTGTCCAAGGTGATGGTGGCGGAATTGGCCACGAAACCGCTGAGGTTGGTTGTCGTGGAGGTGTTGAGATTGTTGAAATTGCAGCTGACCTCGGTCAATTCCCCGCTTGTGCCTTCGGGCAGGACTAAGTTCACGGTCACTTGGCTTTCGGGATTGTCGTTCCCGGGTTCGTTGCAGGCAGTTGCCAGCAGGCTTCCTGCCGCTATGAGCAGGAGAGTCCTCAATTTGCTTGAAAGTTTCATTTTTTTTTTGTTTTTTATAAAAAATTGTTTGACAGTTGTTTTTTGTTTTCCGTCGCTGGGAATCGGGGGAACCGCTTCGCGGGAAAGCTCATATCCGGAAGTTGAGTTCCATTCCGAAATAGGGTGTGCTCCTCCGTTTGATTTCAACCCCGTACACGTAATAAGGAGGAGCGCAATAGGCAATGCCGTTCACGAACAGGGCCAAACGCAGCTTTCCCTGCAAGAAAGCCTTGGTTACTTTCAGGTTGACCGACATGGAAAAATGTTCTTCTTGCGGTACGAAGACTCCTGAAGCGAAGTTCCGGTCCAGGTATTGCAGGTACATGTCTTGGCGGCAAGCCTCCGTCCAAGGGTGCATCCTGCCTTGCAAATCCATGTATGCGAAGGGTTCCTCGCTGGCTCGGACGGTCTGGTGCGTTTGCAGCCACTGGCATTGCAGGCTGATGGAGAAGCCGAGCCCAAGCCGGGGAATATCGGTGTCAATCATCAAGTTGGTGTAGAACTGCTCGTAACGCATGTCCCCATCGTGTTCGTAAAGTCCGATATAAGGCAAGGCTTCGTTGTCCACGATGACACTGCGGTAGATGAATACCGGTTCGTTGTTGCCGTAAAAGCTCCGGAACCAAGCCCCGTTGAAGGTGAAACGGGTCCGTATAGCCTCGATTCGTTGGGAACTGAATTGGAATTCGACTCCTTGTTTGCGGATGCTGCTATTGTTGCCGTAGGTGGTGTAGTAACTGATGGCCGTATCCGCGTAATGTGCGAATTGTTCCGCCGTGGGTTTGCCTTCGAAGCCTGGCTCGATGGAAGTGATGTCGTAATGCGTGTAATGCAACAGTTGCGGTACCACGGTGGAGCGGAAAGCGTTGTCCATGTTTTCCCGGAAGTATGTCACCGAAAGCCGGTTCCCTGCATACGACCCGTCTATGCGGACTTCCCATTTGAGGTTTCGGGCCGGGACGATGTCGTAGGGTGTGGGATCCGTGATGAAGGTTTTGAGCAGGATGTATCTCCATTCGGAATTGGAATGGAAATAATTGATTTCAACCAGGTCGTTGTAAATCATGTCGGGATAAAGGTGGGCCAAGGTCGGCATCTTGCTTTGGATCCCGATGCCGGCCCCGAGGCTGAACTGCATGGGGCGTCCTTTCACTTGCAGGGCTGGGAAGACCCAGTCCGCGTTCAGGCGGGGGTCCCAATACACCTTGCCCCGCATGGCGTACTTCCTGCTCAGGCCCGGCAGGCTGTTTCCCCGGATTCCGAGCATGATTTCCAAGCGGTTCGATCCCACCGGAACCACGCTTCGGTCCTGGACGTAAAAGGCCAGGGTGTGGATGCCGGGAATGGACTTGTAGGCCCGGGGACGCAAGCTTGTGGTCGGGTTAAGCGGATATTCGAGGTCGAAAACCGGGCCGTCCCCGAAATTTTTGCCGTATTTGTATTCGATGCCAGTCTTGACATGGTTGGTCCAATCCGGAAGATTGAATTCGAAATCGGAGGAGATGTGCAGGAACAGGTCGAAGGGTCGTCCTTCATCCGTGTAGTAAGCGGTGTACTTGGAGGCCAGGTAGGAGGCTTCGTGCTCTCCTTCTTCCATGCTGTTGGGAACCGGCAAGGGCCGGTTGGGCTGGACCAGACGTTTGATCTCGGTTTTGTAGAACTCGTGGTGCAGGCCGAGGTCCAAGTCCATGTTTTTCCAGAAACCATCCTGGTTCCCAGGGAGGAATCGTAGTCCCTGGTTCCAACTGATGCTTTGGCTGCTTCGGTGGTAGCGGTCGTCGGTGAAATCCAGGTCCGGATCGTTCTCTTCCATGTCGAAGTTTCCACCATAATCGAGGCTGTTGTTCCAAACAAAATCACCCACATCCCCGGTCCAATGTTTTTCCAGGCGGAAAGAAGCTGTGGCCCGTTTGTAGTTTTCCAAGCGGTTGCGTGGGTCTATTTTGGCATCGAGGTAATCCACCCCGAGATTCATCTTCAAGCCCCGTTCCTTGAATTCCAGACCTTTGCCTATGTAAAACAGCTTGCTCCGGGTGTCGGCTTTAAAACGGGCGTTCCAATCCTTTCCTCCCATCTTGCGTTTGATTTTGACCAGGCCCGAGGTCAAGTCCCCGTATTCCGCCGAAGGGATCCCGCGCACGATTTCCACTTGTTCGATTTGGTCGGTGGAGATGCTACGCATATCCACGCCCCGGTTCTCGCGGAAACGGGAGGATGCCGTCCCGTTAGGATAGGTGCCGCTTTCCCCGATTACGGTTTCGAGCGTGGAAGAGGTGGGAACCGGCACATCGTCGATGACGAAAAGCGTACCCAAGGATCCGATGCTGTAATCTTCGCTTTCGGGAGCGTTGGCTGCTTCGCGTAGGCGGATGAAATTGGAGGAACCGTAGACCGGGCCTTGGGCCACGTTGCCCGGCAACAATTCTAATAAATCGGTAAAGGAGGATGGTTGCAGGTGTTGCATGGCCTTTTGGTCGATGACCGAGGCCGACCCGTCCCGGCGGGATTCGGTGGCCGTTACCACCACGTCGTCCAGGACATAGGCTTCTTGGCTGAGTTTGAGGACTATCGTACTGTCGGCATGCAATGAGACCTGCATGTCCAGGTTCTTGTATCCGAGCAGGGAGGTCTGGAGCCGGTATGGACCCGGTGTTATGTTTTCCAGGATGCAGAGCCCGTTTTCCGAACTGCTGCCGCCATGGCGACGGCCTTGAGGGTCGCTCAAGAGGACGTAGGCATAATCGAGTTTCCGGTTGCTAAGACTGTCGGTCAGGAGTATCCGGAGATGGAGGTCTTTCCGGGGTGTTTGCGGCCTTTCCGTTCGTTCCGGTTGTTCAAGTTGGAGCGTTCCCTTGGGAAGGTTTCCGGGGGAAGTCGTCCAGGATAGCGGCAAGTCCCCGTCGGCTGCGGCTCCCTTCCGGGTAGCCGCGCCTTGGAGAACTGAACACAAACCTGTAAAAAAGCAAAAAAACAAAACGAAATACAATGATGGCAAATCCTTGTCGTGCTGTGGAAACTACGCATGTCCCAAGGTTCATGGATTCGCCGCGCGCAAAAGCGTTTCGATGGCCGATTGGGATGGAAAAGTTCCTGGTTCTTGTTGTCGAGGGATTTTCCCCCGTCTGTTCCGGAACCGGGCTGTGCCCGTTTTGTAGCCGGGCTGGAGTCAATCGAGGTCTGCTGCTCTTGCGTGCCGTTTCCGGTCCGCCGGTCTTCCTCTCTTGCATCCGGTCGTACTGGTTGACCCGGCTAGCCGGAGGGTCTCAAGCTCCGGGCTGCGTTTTCGGGTCAACCATGCACTTCCTTATACCCTTAAAAACTACGATGCAAAAGTAGGAGGCTTCTCCGGTCCGGGAAATCCCTATTTTTGGGTATTTTTTCTTTCCAAGTATCCCCTTGATTGGGTAGGTTGTTTTGTAAAATGCAGGAAATGAATTGGTAATCTATTCGCTGCCCCTGTTTCCCCGAAAAAGCGTAATTTTACCCCGTTTTTTCCGTTTCCAAGCGAAAGGCGGGGCATGCCCGTTTCGCGCATGAAGTGCCGCGAGGCTTGTACGGATCCGGGGAGGCAGGACATGGGAAGCCGTTGCAGGCTGGCCGGTTCCAAGGCTTTCCTTCTCAAGAAAAACGAAGAAACATCATGGAAAACAAGATGGACAACAAAAGGGAAAGGCTCTTTTCCGACTTCCCGCCGGTTTCCACCGAGCAATGGATGGAAGCTATCACCAAGGACCTCAAAGGGGCCGACTTCAACAAGAAATTGGTTTGGAAAACTCCCGACGGCTTCGACGTGCGTCCTTTTTACCGCGCCGAAGACTTGGAACATATAGGATATTTGGATGCCGGACCCGGCCAGTTCCCTTACGTGCGCGGCCATAAAACAAAGGACAACAATTGGGAAATCCGCCAGGACTTCCGTATCAGCGATGTGGCTCGTTGCAACGGTTTGGCTGTCGAGGCTGCCGCCAAAGGTGCCGATTCGGTTGGGCTTTGCGTGCGCGATGTGGAAAGCTTGGACCAGATGGAGCAGCTTCTCCATGGAATGGATGTCGTCAAGACCGGTGTCCATTTCTTGTGTTCGACCCATTACGGGACGACCTTGCGACTCTTTATGGAGTACCTGCAAAAGCACGGTATCCCTGCCCGGAAGGTTTACGGTTCCATCGATTTCGATCCTCTCCACTACGCCTTGCGCCATGGACGTTTTTATGCTTCTTGGGAAGAAAACATGGCCGAAGCCGTGGCGATTTTCAAGGAATACGCCACGCGCTTGCCTAACTTCCGTCTTTTGGCGGTCAATGCCGCCACCCTTTCCGACGCGGGCGCCTATCATATCCAGGAAATGGCTTTTGCCTTGAACTGGGCTTGTGAATATTTCTCCCGTTTGACCGATGCCGGTATCGATATCGACACCTTGGCCTCCCGGACCACCTTGGTTTTGGGAACGGGTTCGGATTACTTCATGGAAATCGCGCAGCTGCGGGCCATCCGTTTGCTCTGGGCTTATATGGTGGACGGCTTCAAGCCCCGGGACGAAAAGAGCAAGATGCCTTTTATCCATGCCAAGACCTCGTATTGGAACAAATCGTTTTACGACCCTTATGTCAATATGTTGCGGACTACGACCGAGACCATGAGCGCGGCCATTGGCGGGGCGGACTCCATTTGCGTGACCGACTTTTCGGAGGCTTTCCGTCCTTCCGACGGGTTTTCGGCCCGTATCGCCCGTAACCAGCAAATCCTGTTGAAAGAAGAATCTTTCTTTAACCATGTGGCTGACCCGGCGGGTGGTTCGTATTATGTGGAAAACCTGACCATGGATTTGGCAAAGCAGGCATGGAACCTGTTCCTGGAAGTGGAAGAAAAGGGTGGTTTTGTTGCCTGTCTGCAAAACAATTTCATCGGGGATACCGTGGCTTCTTGCGCTGCCAAGCGTGATGCCGACGTGGCCAAGCGGAAAATTGTTTTGACAGGGGTGAACCAGTTTCCCAATCTGGGCGAGACCGAGTTGGATAACCTCCAGTTGCAGCCGGAAGCCGTGGAATCTGAAGGGGATTTCAAGGCCGTGCATCCGTACCGGGGAGCCGAAGCTTTTGAAAACTTGCGCCTTCAGACCGAAGTGTTCCAGAAAAAGACAGGCCGCAGGCCCAGGGTCTTCCTGCTTACTTCGGGGAATTTGGCCATGCGTAAGGCCCGTGCCGGTTTCGCGACCAATTTCTTCGGGTGCTTGGGCTATGAAATCATCGACAACGCGGGTTTTGAAAACGGGAAACAAGGTGCCGAATCGGCTTTGGCTTCCGGGGCGGAAGTGACGGTGCTTTGCAGCAGCGACGAGGAATACGAAGCTTTGGCGGCGGAAGCTTGTCCTTTGCTGGCGGGGAAGACCTGCATCGTTTACGCGGGGATGCCTGCCGATGAAGCCCCGTTCCGCGCCTTGGGCGTGTCGGAGTTCATCCATGTGCGCAGCAATGTTTTGGAAACTTTGAGCCGTTTCCAGGAGGCTTTGTTGAAGTAGGGGCTTTTCGAGCCGATATAATTGATTGCTTTTATGGGTTTCTTTTCGCTTGTCCTGCTGGCTTTGGCCCTGTCCATCGACTGCTTTGCGGTTTGCTTGATTTTCGGCATGCAACGTTCGGCTTACCAACGTTCGTTGAAAGCCGGGGAGAAGGATCCTTTTCCTTCCTTGACCGGAAGCGCCGCCAAGGCGGGTTTGGTGTTCGCGTTCTACCATATCGTGATGATTGTCTTGGGCTGGCTGCTCGGTTGGGGCCTGGATTCCATCGTGGCGCGATACGACCACTGGGTGGCGTTCGCCTTGTTGTTAGGTATCGGGGTCAAGACCATCATCGATGGTTTCAACTCCCGCGACACCCAGCTCAAAGTTCATGCCATGTTCGATTGGAAATCCTTGTTGTTGATGGGATTGGCAGTCAGCATCGATGCGTTTGCCGTGGGTATCAGCCTGAAAATGGTGCAGGTGGCCTTATGGAAAGTTTGTCTGACGGTGCCGGTGGTGGTCTTCTTGGTCAGCGTTTTGGGCGTGTTCCTCGGCTTCCATTCCCATAAGCTGGTGCAGAAGCTTTCGCTGCCGGTGATTAATCTGATTGGCGGTTTGGTGCTAATTGGCATCGGTTTGCGGATTCTGATCGAGCATTTGTCGGCTTGACGGGCTGTTTGGCGGACATTACGGATAGGAGAGCCTTTTCCCTGGCATAGAATTTTCCTTGCGATGGCAAAACTGAGCATAACCAAGATTTTCACCTTTGAAGCCGCTCACGCCTTGAACGGCTACGATGGCCTTTGCGCCAATATCCACGGGCATTCCTATCGTTTGGAAGTGAGTGTCTGCGGTCCGGATTCCCTTTCTTTCGGCTCGGACGGGTATATTCGTTCGGAGGCCGGGAACCCCAAGGACGGCATGTTGTTCGATTTTTCGGAACTGAAGGCTTGTGTGAACCGTTCCATTATCGATCTGTTCGACCATGCTTTGGTTCTGAACCGGGAAGGAAACGAAGAGGTAGCGGCTTTGCTGGGAACCCGCTATGAAAAGGTGTTGTTGCTACCTTTCCAGCCTACGAGCGAGAATCTGTTGTTGGATTTCGCCCGGCGCTTGAAGGAGGCCCTGCCGCCGCATATCGCTTTGAAACGGATGCGCCTTTATGAGACGGCCACTTCTTTTACCGATTTGGAGTTTTAGGGCGTTTTTCAAAATGCGAATGGATATGAAAAACGGGCTTGGGGCAAGGTGGTTCGGTCTGAAAGTCGTTCTCCTTGTGTGTTTTGTGTCTTTCTTGTTTTCGGCCTGCCGCCAGGAAAGCCGGGTCGGGCTGCAAAAAATCTTCGGTTTCGCCCAAGGAACTTATTATGCGGTTTCCTATTATGCCGACCCGGAAGTCCTTCCGGTGGATTCCTTGCAGCCCCGGATTGATTCTTTGTTGAAGTCTTTCGACCTCTGCGCTTCCTTGTGGAACGACAGTTCGGAAATCTGCCGGGTCAACCGGGGGGAAGATCTTCGTCTGAGTCCTCTCTTTTGCGATTTGTTTGCCAAGTCGGAACAAATTTCGGCGCTGACTGGCGGCGTATTCGATGTCACGGTGGGGCCTTTGGTCCGTGCCTATGGTTTCACACCGGGTGGCGGGCCGGAACGCCTGCCTTCGGACGAGGAATTGGTGGAACTCATGGACCGTGTGGGTTGGAAGAAGGCCCGGATCGAGGATTCCCGCTTGATTAAGGATCATCCGCTTCTTCAATTGGATTTCAATGCTATAGCCCAAGGCTACAGCACTGACATGCTGTCGGAGTTTCTGGAAAGTCTCGGGCTTTCTTCGTATTTGGTGGACATAGGGGGGGAAATCCGTTCCAAGGGAACGAAAGAGAATGGACAGCCTTGGGTAGTAGGTATCGAACGGCCTTCTCCCGACTCCTTGTCGGACCGCGTGGTTTATGAGCGCATTGTCTTGAATGACCATTCCTTGGTAACGTCGGGTAGTTACCGGAAGTATTTCGAGGCCGGGGGACAACGTTATGCCCATACGATAAATCCTTTGAGCGGACGGCCTGTGCAACATAACCTTCTGAGTGCCACGATTTATTGCAAGGAATGCTGGGAAGCTGATGCCTTGGCCACGGCTTGCATGGTCTGGGGCTTGGAGAAAAGCCGTGAGTTTTTAGCGCAGCATCCTGTTTACGAGGCTTACCTGATTTATGCGGTTCCGGTGGAAGGAACCGATTCTTTGGCTTTGGAAACATGGGAAACCCCTGGTTTCACTGCCTTGAAAGTGGATTGACGGGTTCAATCCACTAAAAGTCTTTGGATGGTTTTCTGGGGCTTTTTAGAAGGGCTTGAATTACGCTTGAATCTGCATTTCGTAAAAAAATATAAACAGTTTTTCAAAATTGCGGACAGATTCTTAACTTTGTCGTGGTCTGGCTTCCGCAAGGCCTTCATCCCCGATTCCCCCACATCCTTTTCGGATGTTTGTTCGTTTCCTAAGATAAAAGCGTCGTATGGGACAGAAATTGCATGCCCGGATTGAAGTATGGAAAAAGCATTTGCTCGATTTCGGAAAGAGGAACCGGCTCATTAATTTTTCGGAGGGGAGGGGACACGAGATAAAGATTATCCACCCGTCCTGCGAGGAATTGTACGAGGCCGTGGTGCTGAATGAGAGCGAGATGTTTTTCCCTTATGCCCGGAAAGTCCGTGTGGATGAAGAAGGGGAAGAGGTTTACGAAACCATCGTTCCCGGTGATTTGGAAACGAGCCGGACCATGGGCGAGCTTCAGCGGATTCTGAAAATGCTGAGGTACAAGGCCAATACTTCTATAGAAGAGCAGGGGATCAATACGCTTTACCTTACTTTCGGCATGTTGAAATGGCAGGAACCCGGTCCGTCCTCCCAGCCTCTTCAGTCTCCCTTGGTCTTGGTGCCGGTAAAATTGCTTATCGCCTCTTTGACGGCTCCCTACCGCTTGGTTTTGCATGATGACGAAATTGTGGTCAATCCCACGCTTTCCCATAAATTGAGCCAGGATTTCGGAATTGTTTTGCCCGAATTCGATGCTTCCCGTGACTCTCTCCGGGAGTATCTGGAAAGAGTTTCCCGGAAAGTATCCGATAACGGATGGAGTGTGGAGGACAGTACGCATTTGGCCAATTTGTCGTTCCTCAAAATCAACATGTACAAGGATTTGGAACGGAACGAGGAAAGGTTGTCTTCCCATCCGATTATTGCCGCGCTGGCAGGCGAGAAGGAACCGGTCCAGGTTCCGGAAGATTTCCATGATTTCGATCACGACAAGGAAGTGCAGCCTATCGATGCTTTTCAGGTGGTTGATGCCGATTCGAGCCAGCAGGACGCCGTCTTGTTATCGAAAAAGGGCGTGAGTTTCGTGTTGCAGGGACCTCCGGGGACGGGGAAGAGCCAGACGATTACCAACATTATTGCCGAGGCGATTGCGGAGGGACGGAAAGTCTTGTTCGTGTCCGAGAAGATGGCGGCCTTGCAAGTGGTCTACAAACGTTTGGCAAGTGCCGGATTGGCCGATTTCTGTATCACGCTCCATAGCCATAAGGCCAAGAAGAAAGATATCCTGCGGGAACTTGCCAATTCCATCAAAATCAATCGCACCCGTGTCAGGGAAGAGGCATTGGCGCAGTTGGATTTGTTGGAGCGGAAACGGAACGCGCTGAACGAGTACCAGGCCGAGTTGCATACGCCTGTTTCGGGTTTGAACCTTTCCATTTATGCTGTGAACGGCAAGTTGGCCTGTTTGGAGGATGTCCCCAATATCATTTTCCCCATAGAAAATGTGGAGAAGATTACCAACCAGCAACTTGGCGAGCAAATTTATCTGTTGGGGGAACTCTCCGGGACCATAGGGAAACGTAGCGAGGATTATACGGAGAATGTTTGGCGGAATTCGAACATTCGTGTTATTTCCAATGCGTTGCGGCATGA
>CALUNB010000049.1 GCA_944321885.1 uncultured Bacteroidales bacterium
ACGCTTGGCATGGCGCTCGACTTTCGCTATCTTTGACTGTCGTCGAAGATAGCTTGGTCTCGGCCATGCTCAAGCAAGGGAACGCTTGGCATGACGCTCGACTTTCGCTATCTTTGACTGTCGTCGAAGATAGCTTGGTCTCGGCCATGCTCAAGCAAAGAAACGCTTGGCATGGCGCTCGACTTTCGCTATCTTTGACTGTCGTCGAAGATAGCTTGGTCTCGGCCATGCTCAAGCAAAGAAACGCTTGGCATGGCGCTCGACTTTCGCTATCTTTGACTGTCGTCGAAGATAGCTTGGTCTCGGCCATGCTCAAGCAAAGAAACGCTTGGCATGGCGCTCGACTTTCGCTATCTTTGCCTTTTGGGCAGGGAGGTCGTTTGTAAGAGTCCGGCTTCTTTGTTTTGCCCTGAAAGTCTTGCTTATTATTATGATGCACGTAGCCATAGCCGGGAATATCGGTTCCGGCAAGACGACATTGACCGGGCTTTTGGCCAAACATTACCGCTGGAAGCCGATGTACGAGGAGGTGGATGACAATCCCTACTTGAACAGTTTTTACGACGATATGCGTCGTTGGTCTTTCAATTTGCAGATTTATTTCCTCAACAACCGTTTCCGGCAAATCGTGGATATCCGGAAGAAGGGGAAAAACGTGATTCAGGACAGGACGATTTACGAGGATGCCTATATCTTTGCTCCGAACCTCCACGCGATGGGTTTGATGACAACGCGGGATTTCGAGAATTATTTCTCTCTGTTTGAGTTGATGAATTCTTTTATCCAGGCACCTGACTTGTTGGTTTATTTGCGGGCGGAAGTCCCGACTTTGGTCCGTCAAATCCAATTGCGGGGCCGGGAATACGAGAGTGGTATCCGTTTGGATTATTTGAAGAGCTTGAACGACCGCTATGAAGATTGGATTTCCCGTTACGACCAAGGTAAATTGCTAGTGGTGGATGTGAACGAGCTGGATTTCCGTAATAAACCGGAAGATTTGGGGACGGTCATCGAACAAGTGGATTCGCAAATCAACGGTTTGTTTTAGTTTTTCCAGGAAACCGGGACGGGGATCGGGGAAAGGTCCCGATCAGGGATGGATTGGGGGATGAGGAAAGTACCAACGCGAAAAAAAGGATATCATGGATATTGTAGAACATTTGAAGAAGTTTCTGGCCGGGCAGGGTGGACAGGAAGCAGCCGTGCCGGGTTTGGGGGTTTTTTACGAGGGGGAAAAGAATGGTTCGGTTTGCATTCTGTTCAAGGAAGTCAGCCCGACCGACAAATCTTTCTTGAATTTTGTCGCGTTTGAAGAAAATGCCGGTGTTGAAGAAGCCCGTTCGGAAGTGGAGAAATGGGTTCGTGGTATTTTGCAGGAATTGAAATCAAAAGGGAGCGTTTACATCCCCGGGGTGGGGAGTTTTGTCATTACAGGGGAGCGTGTGGATTATGTGCCGATGCCGAGGGAGAAAAACGAGGCGGAGGACTTCGGCCTGGATGGCGGGCTTGCGCCGCTGGTGTCCGAAGAGCAAAAGCCGGAGCCGGTTGTGCCGGAACCGGACGAGCTTCCGGTCGCGTCTGCCGCGAGCAATGAGGCCTCCGGAGTTGTTCCGGCTTCCAACCGTCCTCCCATGCGTCCGGAAAAAGGGAACAATCCTGCCGAACGGCCCGACAACAAAGGTTCCCGGAATATCCGCCCCGGAGGAGGCTCTATCCGTCCAGCCGAAGGCAGCACCCGGCTTTCGGACAATAACGCCCGTTTCGGGAATAACAAGTTCCAAGGGAAAAATACACCCCGCCCG
Organism: uncultured Bacteroidales bacterium; assembly: GCA_944321885.1. Lineage (GTDB taxonomy): Bacteria > Bacteroidota > Bacteroidia > Bacteroidales > P3 > Pullibacteroides. The sequence continues at coordinate 1,803 of CALUNB010000049.1, forward strand.
ATTCCGAACCCGGCGAACAACAACCGGAACAGGCCGGTTCCGGGTCCTGCCAATCCGGGTAAGGGTATCGTTTTGGATAATGCCCGTCAAGGGATGAAAAAGCCGGGGCGAAAGGTTTCCCAGCCTGCCAGGAAGAACATCTTTACCCAATGGTGGTTCTTGTTGGCTTGTTTCATCGTGGTGCTTTTGATTGTGCTTTTCGCCATTCGTCCGGTGCGGGAGATCTTGATGGGAACGCCTCGCGCCACGGAAATGGAATCCTTGCGTCCGACCGATTCCGTGATTGCGGAAAATGTGGATTGGATGCTGGAGGAAGCTGCAGTACCGGAAAGCGGGGAGGGCATGACGGAAGCAGAAAGGATCCAGGCAGCCGAGAATGAACGCATCACCCAGGAGGTAATTGCAGGCGAGGTTCAGCGGCAGGAAGCGAAGGCCGCTTCGAAGGCCGCTTCCCGTCCGGCAGCCAAACCGGCGGAAAGCAAGAAGCCGTCCAAGGCGAAGACCCAAGACCCGGCTAAACAGGTTTCCAAACCGGCAACCAAGCCGGCGGCCCAGGTTTTTTCCGCTCAAAAACCGCTTGCCGGGAAATTCTATATCGTGGTGGGGAGCTTCTCTTCGGAAAACAATGCCCGGAACCTGTTCTCCAAATTGCAGTCCCAAGGATTTACCCCCTCCGTCCTTTACATACAGGCAAAAAAGCTGTACTATGTCAGCGTGAAGACGTGCGACAACCGGGAGGGAGCTATCGAGGCGAGAACGTATTTCCGGGACCAGAAGAAGATGGATTGTTGGATTTTTGCTAATTAGGAATCTTTTGGGAAAGAATAAACTGGCCAGATTCGAAGAGAATTTGGGTTTCAAGAACTTGTTCCAGTTCCCCGCCACGATTCAGCCCTGGGAGGCTCCGTTGCGAGGGACGTGGAAGGAAGGATATTATAGGAACACGCATCCTATCGTATTGGAAATGGGCTGCGGAAAAGGGGATTACACGGTTGGTTTGGCCCGGAGATACCCAGAGAAGAATTTCGTGGGCCTGGATATCAAAGGGGCGCGTTTGTGGAGGGGGTGCAAGACGGCGACCGAGGAGTCGATTCCCAACGTGGCTTTCGTCCGTACCCGGGCTGAATTCGTGGAACGGGTGTTTGCGCCCGGGGAAATATCCGAGATTTGGATTACATTTCCCGATCCCCAGCCGTCCAAGCCGAACAAGCGTTTGTGTTCTCCCATGTTTTTGGACCGTTACCGCCGGCTTTTCCCGGAAGGAAAAGGCATCGTGCATTTGAAAACGGATGATACCGCGCTTTACGAGTACTGTTTGCACGAAGTGGTGGAACCTGCCGGATACGAGATTCTGGCTTCGACGGACGACCTTTATGCCGGAGGTCTTCCGCAGGGCGAGGCGGCTGCCGTGCAGACTTTTTACGAGAAACGTTGGTTGGCCGAGGGCAGGAAAATCAAGTATTTGGCATTTCGTTTGTCATGAAAGGGCGTTTGGGAAGCTTGCAGGGGCTTTTTGTTGTATTGCTGTGGCTGCTGTGCTGCCTTCCCTCAAAGGCCCAGTTGCCCGAGGAAAGCTTTCCGGGAGGACAACCCACCCAGACCCAGCCTCCGGAAACGGTCCAGGTTCCAGCTACGGATCAACCTCCGGTGGCTTTGACAGCCCAGCAAAGAAGGGATTCGATCCGTCGGGCCAAACTGGCCGGTTTGGCAAGGAACAAAGGGGAAAACGAGTTTTACTACGACCTGTACATGCAAAGCGGCTTGCCCCGTTTCGACACGATGCGTTTCCCCCTTGACGGCTTCCAGAAATTCGATCCCGCATACCAGCACAATGATTTCCGGAACAACCGGGGCAGCTTGGGGATGCCCGACCAGCCCATCGAGTATAATCCCCGCCGGACAGCCGGGTTCTCCCTTCGGACCAATCCTTTTTCCTCTTGGTTCTATACGCAGGAGAACACCCCTTTCATGCAGTCCAAGACACCTTACACCTATCTGTATTTCGTCAACAATTTCGGGCAGGATTTGAATTTTTTCCGGGCCATCCATAACCAGAATGTGGCCCGGGGCTTGAACCTGGGGGTCGATTTCCGGGTCTACGATGTCTATGGTGCTTATACCAACAGCCGGAGCAACCAGTATAATGTGCGGGTGACGGGGAACTATATCACCCGCGATGCCAAGTACCGGATTCTCTTCGGTTATATCCACAATGTGGCCGCAGTGGGGGAAAACGGGGGAATCCGGACGGATTCTTTGTTTACCAAAAACATGGAGACCAACCGTTTGCGTATTCCGGTGAGCTTGAGCGATGCAAGGACACGCTGGCGGGAGAACAAATATTTCTTCAAGCAATCCTATCATTTCTATGACAACCAGAAAGATTCGATTGCGGAAAACAACAAGAGCTACGGCTACCTGACCCATTCGTTCGAAATCCAGGATTTGTTGATGACGTATCGCGACCAGACCACGGCTGCCGACGGTTTTTATGAGAATTTTTTCATGAACCCGGCGGAGAGCCGGGAGCAGAACGTGCTGATGAAGATGACCAACCGGGTCTTTTACAGCAGTGCGGACATGGAAACCCTGCCTTTCGGCTATGCCTTCAAGTTTGCCGCGGGTTTCAAGAATGAATACATCCGTTGGCATGACAAGATGGTTTTCCATGATTGGGTCCAATGGTTCCCGTTTGCCCGGGTCCAAATCGACTTTGCGGACCGGTTCGTGTTCGACGCCTATCTGGACTTCGGTTTCGGCGGATACAACCAGTTCGATTTCAGTGGCTGGGCCATGTTCAAATACTTGTTCAAGGACGATGCCCAACGGTCTTTGCCCAAGCGGGACGGCATCGAGGTCCGGCTTGGCGTGAACCGTTTCGAGCCTGATTGGATTTATACCTACCACGCATCCAATCATTTCTATTGGGAAAACGATTGGCGGAAAAACATGGAGGCCTATCTCCAGTTGGAGGTCGGATTGAAAGGATGGTGGCTGAGGGCCAAGGCAGGCTTGTTGCAGGATTACAGCTTTTTGAAAGCGGACGGCCCGGCACAGGCGGAACGGGAATTCCTGGTTGTGAACGTGGTGGCGGGCAAGAATTTGCGTATCGGGAAATATGTGGGGTTGGACAACCTCTTGATGTTCGCTTACAGTTCGGCTCCGGAATATTTGCATGTCCCCTTGTTTTCCTTGCAAGAAAACGTCTATGGCATCATTCCCATAAAGGGTCTTGCCGAAATCCAGGTCGGGCTTGAATTCCTGTACAATACTTCCTATTACGCCGATGCCTATTCCCCGGTCACGGCTTCTTACTATTGGCAGGACGAGGTACGGACGGGGAATTTCGTGATGATGAATGTCTTTTTGAATTTCCAGGTCAAGCGGGCCAACCTTTTTGTCAAAGGTTTGAACATTGCCCAGGGTTTGTTCGGGCATAATTATATCCAGACTCCCCACTATCCTTTGGTTGACCGTTGCGTGCGTTTCGGGGTTTCCTGGCGTTTTTTCGATTAGGCAGTTTTGCTTGCAGGAACTTTCAAGCCCCGGTTCTGCTTGCGGGTTTGTGGAAAAATAGCTTGAAAACGGCGCTTCCCGGTTTGTAAAACCCTTCCGGAATTGCTAACTTTGTAAGTTTTGGATTATTTACAATTTATTGATAATGAGCGAAATGGAGAATCAGGAACCGGGTAATGGCGCTTATACCGCGCAGAACATCCAGGTATTGGAAGGATTGGAAGCCGTGCGCAAGCGGCCTGCCATGTACATAGGGGACGTGAACATGCGGGGTTTGCACCATTTGGTTTACGAAGTGGTGGACAACTCGATTGACGAAGCCTTGGCGGGTTTTTGTACCCATGTGGAAGTGACCATTTTCGAGGATAATTCGATTTCCGTGCGGGACAATGGCCGAGGCATTCCTACCGACATGCACCCCAAGGAAAAGAAAAGCGCGTTGGAAGTCGTCATGACTGTCCTGCATGCCGGAGGAAAATTCGACAAGGGGACGTACAAGGTTTCGGGCGGTCTGCATGGCGTGGGGGTTTCTTGTGTGAACGCCCTTTCGACCCATTTGCAAGTGGACGTGTTCCGCGAAGGCAAGCATTTTGTGCAGGAATATGCCAAAGGACATCCTCTGTATCCGGTGAAGGTGGTCGGCGAATCGGAAGACCGGGGTACTTTGGTGACTTTCAGTCCGGATCCGGAAATTTTTTCAGTGACGGAATACGATTACGACATCCTCTCGGCCCGTTTGCGGGAGCTGGCCTTTTTGAACAAGGGTTTGCGGCTCAGCTTGACCGACCGCCGGGTCAAGGCGGAGGACGGTTCGTACAAGAGCGACAGCTATTATTCGGCTGAAGGCTTGAAGGATTTCATCGCCTATTTGGATTCGAGCCGTACGGTCCTGATGCCGGAACCTATTTATATCGAAGGGGAAAAGAACGGTATCCCGGTGGAACTGGCCATGGAGTACAATGATGGCTTTTCGGAAAACCTGCATTCTTATGTCAATAATATCAATACGATAGAGGGTGGAACCCATTTGACGGGCTTCCGTCTGGGCTTGACCAAGACTTTGGGCGACTATGCCCGCAAGTCGGGGATGCTGGAAAAATTGGATAAGCAAAAGATTGAAATCAAGGGGGACGACTTCCGGGAAGGTTTGACTGCCGTCATTTCGGTCAAGGTGGCCGAACCCCAGTTCGAGGGGCAGACTAAGACCAAGTTGGGGAACAGCGAGGTGTCTTCGGTGGTTTCCCAGTTGGTGAGTGAAAAATTGGCTTATTTTTTGGAAGAACATCCCAAAGAAGCCAAAATGATTGTGGACAAGGTTGTCTTGGCGGCCCAGGCACGGCATGCGGCCCGGAAAGCCCGGGAGCTTGTCCAGCGCAAGAGTGTCTTTTCGAGCAACAGCTTGCCGGGCAAATTGGCCGACTGCTCGGAACGCAATCCCGAACTTTGCGAGCTGTTTTTGGTGGAGGGGGATTCTGCCGGGGGTACGGCCAAACAGGGTCGTGACCGCAAAATCCAAGCCATCCTCCCCTTGCGCGGTAAAATCCTGAACGTGGAAAAGGCCATGCAGCACAAGGTGTTCGAGAGCGAGGAAATCAAGAACATTTACACGGCTTTGGGCGTTTCCTTGGGTACCGAGGAAGATAGCAAGGCTTTGAACATGGAAAAGCTTCGTTACCACAAAGTCATCATCATGACCGATGCCGATGTGGACGGGAGCCATATCACGACCTTGATTCTGACTTTCTTCTTCCGCCATATGCGCGAGATGATCGAGCAGGGGTATGTCTACATTGCCACGCCGCCATTGTTCATGGTAAAGCGGGGCAAGGTGGAACGCTATTGCTGGACCGAGGAAGAGCGGGTCGCTTTGGTCAACGAGTTGAGCGAGGGTGGCAAAATCAAGGGCATTACGGTGCAACGTTACAAAGGTCTTGGGGAAATGAACGAGATCCAATTGTGGAACACAACCATGGACCCGAGGCACCGGACTTTGCGCCAGGTGACGATAGAGAACGCCACCGAGGCCGACCGGGTTTTCTCGATGCTGATGGGAGACGAGGTGGAACCCCGGCGCGAGTTTATCGAACAGAATGCCCGTTACGCGAATATTGACGCTTGATATCATGGAACAACAAAGAGATAAGAGCCGGGTCCTGATTCTGGGCTCCGGAGGCCGGGAAAGCGCTTTGGCTTGGGCCATCGCCCGGAGCAAGCATTTGGAAAAGCTGTTTGTGGCACCGGGGAATGCCGGGACAACCCAATGGGCTGAAAATGTGGACTTGAATCCGCTGAATTTTGCCGAGGTCAAGGATTTTGTAATCCGGGAAGGAATCCACATGATTGTGGTGGGACCGGAGGAACCCTTGGTCAAGGGAATCCATGACTATTTCCTGGCCGATGCCAATTTCCGGGACTTGGCTGTAATCGGTCCTTGCAAGGAGGGTGCCCGTTTGGAGGGCAGCAAGCAGTTTGCCAAGGATTTCATGCAGAGGTCGGGAATCCCGACAGCAGCTTACGCTTCCTTTGACCTGTCCCATTTGGCTGAAGCCAAGCAGTTCCTGGCCGGTTTGAAACCGCCTTATGTCTTGAAAGCCGATGGTTTGGCTGCCGGGAAAGGGGTTTTGATAGAACCGGATTTGGCTTCCGCCGAAGCCGCCTTGGAGGAGATGCTCGCAGGGCATAAGTTCGGCGCCGCTTCGGACAAGGTGGTCATCGAAGAGTTCCTGCAAGGCGTGGAACTTTCGGTGTTCGTGCTTACCGACGGGCTTCATTACAAGATTTTACCGGAAGCCAAGGATTACAAGAAGATAGGGGAAGGGGATACCGGTCCGAACACCGGTGGCATGGGTTCGGTTTCGCCCGTTCCTTTTGCCGATGCCGCCTTCATGGAAAAGGTGGAGAACCGGATTGTGAAACCCACCATCGAAGGTTTGCGCCGGGAACATATCCCGTATTCGGGCTTTTTGTTCATCGGTTTGATGAATGTGGATGGCGACCCCTATGTGATTGAGTACAATGTCCGGATGGGCGACCCGGAAACCGAGTCGGTGATGCCGAGGATTGAGTCGGACGTCTTGGATTTGCTGTGGGCCGTGCATGACCGGAACCTGGATCAGGTGGAATTGAAAACCAGTCCGGATGCGGCGGCTTGCGTGATGATGGTTTCGGGAGGGTATCCCGCGTCTTATGAAAAAGGTTTTGTCTTGGAAGGTTTGGACAAGTTAGGGCAGGATGCTTTGGCTTTCCATGCCGGAACCAAAACGGGAGCGCAAGGCGAGGTGCTGAGTGCTGGAGGCCGGGTCATTGCCGTGACCTGTTTGGCACCAGCCTTGGGCGAAGCCTTGGCCAAGGCCTATGCGGAAGTCGGGAAAATCGGCTTCGAAAAGATGTATTACCGGAAAGACATTGGCAAGGACGTATGCAGATAGATTATAAGGAAACGGTACTGGACAATGGACTGAGAGTCCTGGTCCATCAGGATGCCGCGACCTCGATGGTGGCGTTCAACCTGATTTACGATGTGGGCTCCAAGGATGAGGACCCGCAAAAGACCGGTTTCGCCCATTTGTTCGAACATCTGATGTTCAGCGGTTCCAAGCATGTGAGAGACTTCGACGAAGAATTGGACCGGGTCGGGGCTTCGAACAATGCTTTCACCAACAACGACTTCACGAACTATTATATCACGATTCCCAAGGATGCCTTGGAAACGGCTTTCCGTTTGGAGAGCGACCGCATGCAGTACTTGACGATAAGCCAGAAGAAATTGGATGTGCAGAAAGGGGTCGTGATTGAGGAATTCAAGGAACGTTGCCTGAACCAGCCTTACGGGGATGCGGATTTGCTGTTTCGTCCCTTGTGCTACACGGTACACTCTTATGCTTGGTCCACTATCGGTAAGAGCATAGAGCAAATCGAGTCGGTCAGCTTGAAGGATGTCAAGGAGTTCTACCAGACTTATTACAAGCCGGACAATGCGATTTTGACGGTGGCCGGACCCGTGGAGGTCGAGGAAATCTTTGAAATGGCCCGGAAATGGTTCGGGGCAATCCCGAGGGGAAACCGTCCGGCGCGGAAGCTGCCTGTGGAACCTGTCCAAACGCAGGCCCGCCGGGAATCGGTAAAACGGGACGTGCCGGCCAATGCCATTTACAAGGCCTACCATATAGGGCCGCGCATGAGCGATGATTTCTACATTTTCGACTTGGTTTCGGATGTGCTTTCCAACGGGGAGTCCTCGCGTTTCCATACCCGTCTGGTCAAGGAACGGAAGCTTTTCAACAGTGTGAACGCCTATGTTTCGGGCGACATTGAGCCGGGTTTGTTCTTGGTGTCGGGCTTTTTGGAAGAAGGCGTGCCGTTCGAAACGGCGGAAAGGGCAGTGGATGAGGAGATTGCCCGTATGATGCAGGAGGATGTCCCGGAAAACGAATTGCAGAAAGTCAAGAACAAGGTGGAAACGGCCCTGTTGTTTTCCAACATGAAAGCCATTGACAAGGCGATGAACTTGGGTTATTTCGCCTTGATGGGCGAGGCGGGGGCTTTGAACCGGGAAGATGCGAAATACCGTTCGTTGGAAAGTGCGGATTTACGGGAGGCTGTCTCCCGTTGCCTGCGGCAGGAAAACAGTACGGTTTTGTATTACGAGGCTTCGGGCAAGCCGCAAGCATGATTTGGAGGATAAGAAGGATGAGATTCGATTATGATAAATTAAGGCCGGGGACTAGTGTGCTCGACAACGGGATTCCGGTATATGCTTTTCCTGACCCGAACCTGGAATTGGTACGCTTGGAGTTCATTTTTGAAGCGGGAAGTTATTACCAGCAAAAAATCATGCAGGCGGGTGCCTGCTGTTATTTGCTCGGGGCAGGTACTGAGCATTACACGGCGGATGAGCTTTCCGAAAAACTGGATTTCTACGGGGCCTACATCGAACGTTATCCCGACAGGGACCAGGCCTCGGTCGTGTTTTATTGCCTAAGCCGGTATTTCGACCGGATTATCCCGCTTTGCGAAGAGGTTATCCGGCATTCGGTTTTTCCGGAACCGGAGTTGGAGACCTATTTGCGCAAGGAACACAGGCGTTTTTTGGTCAACGGCCAAAAAGTGGCGGAGAAATCCCGGCGGGCCTTTTATTCCACGCTTTTCGGTCCGGAACATCCCTATGGGGCCGTGGTGGAGGAAGCGGATTTCAAGAATCTGAACGTGGAAGATTTGCGTTCGTTCTACAAGACCCAGTACGTGGCTGAAAATTGCAGCATCGTGTTGGCGGGCGCCTATCAGGATTCCCACTGGGTGGCTTTGAATCGGGCCTTTGGCGGAAGGGATTGGACAGGGAAACCGGCGGACAAGGTCCATGGGCCGCAATTGTCTTTGCCGGGCCTTGGAAAGCGTGTGGACCTGCCTATGGAGGGTTCCTTGCAGGCATCCGTTCGTATCGGCATGCCGGTCTGCGACTTGAAAAGCGAGGATTTTTCACGTTTCAAGGTCGTGGATTACGTGTTAGGCGGCTATTTCGGTTCGCGTCTGATGCGTAATATCCGGGAAGAAAAAGGCTATACCTACGGTATATCGTCCTATATTGTGCCGCTGCGTTTCCAAGGGGTCTGGATGATTAGTTCGGAGGTGAAGGCCGATTGCACAGCTCTGGTGATGGCCGAAATCGAAAAGGAGATAGAAAAGCTCAAACGCCGGGAAATCCCGATGTCGGAATTGGAATTGGTCCGTCAAGCGTATATGGGAGACTTCTTGCGGGAGCTGGACGGAACTTTTGATTTGGCCGAGCGTATGAAATTTTTCATTTTGATTGGCCAGGGAGCCTGTTTTTATGAGCGGAACGAGGAAGTTTTGTTCTCGATGACGCCCGCCGGAATCAAAGAGGCAGCCCGGCGTTTTTTGGACAACAGCCGTTTCTGCTCTGTGACGGTGGGTGCTTCGGATTCATAGGAAACGGGTAAAGAAGTTCCTGGAAAGAGGATTTTGTTTGCCACGAGGCTCGACAGGATTTTCCTGCCAAAGCAGTCTGCCGTGGCTGTTGGGTTTTGTGGAGGTTTGATTTTATAGAAAAAAGAAAATGGAACGAAAGGGCAGTTTTTTGGGAAGATGGATTTTCCCCTTGTGCTTCTTGGGGATTTTTTCCGTTTTTCAGGTTTTCCAGCCTTTGTACGCGCAGCGTGTGCAAAGCATACAGCATGAGCCGGCGGTTTGTTTGTCGGCTTTGCAGGGTATTGTGCATACGGACAAGGTAGACACCTTGTTGCAACACCAGGCTCTGTACCGGAGTGCTAATCCGGATATGGGCTACAAGGTACTCGTTTTTTCGCAGAGCGGGAATTATTCCAAGAAGGCGGCCTTGAAAGCCGTGGAGGACTTCAAGCTCCTCTATCCGGAACAAAAAGTGTACTTGTCTTTCGAGGAACCTTATTTCAAGGTGAAAGTGGGGAATTTCACGAGCCGGATCAAGGCATCCTTGTATTTGAAAAGCATCAAGGACGATTATCCTTATGCCTTTGTGGTGAAAGACTACTTGGATGTTCCGGAATATTTGAAAGAAGATGAGCGGAAAAATGAAGAATGAAAAGTTGGCCAACCGGGATTCGAACCCAGAATAACAGAACCAAAATCTGTTGTGTTACCGTTACACCATTGGCCAAACGGAAACAGGGCGCAAAAGTACCATCTTTCGCTCAAAAATGCAAGCTTTGGATGGAAAAAATGCCGGTTTTTGTTGGAAGTCCGGGGCGAACGGCTAATGGGATTTCGAGAGGAAAAGAGGTGTTGGTTGAAGCATAATTAAAGGAATATGAATGCAAAAGTGAGTTTGAACTGGAAGAGGATCCTGCCCCATGCGGGAGCTGTCTTGATTATTTTTCTCTTGAGTTTCCTCTATTTCGCACCGGTGGTTCTGGGCGAAAAGGACATGGGGCAAGGGGATGTGCATAGTTGGTACGGTTCCCAAAAGGAAGCCCGGGATTGCTATGAGCAGACCGGGGAATATCCGGATTGGAGCAATGTGGCATTCGGGGGAATGCCGACCGTGGGTTCGGAAGGATATAATTTGTACAACAAATTGTTTCCTAAATTGATGATGGGTGGACTCCCGGTTTTGAACGCGGGAATCTTGTTTTTTTATATGATAGGCGTCTACATCCTTTTGTGTGTGATGGGATGTTCGTCCTGGTTGTCTTTGATTGGGGCGATTGCCTACGCTTTTTCCACTTACAATGTGGTGATTATCGATGCGGGGCATGTGAACAAGTGCTGGGCTATGGCTACGATGGCCCCGATTATCGCCGGTGTTTTGCTTTGTTTCCGGGGAAAATATTTATGGGGAGCCTTGCTGACCTTGCTTTTCACCGGGATGCATATCATGTATTCCCATCAGCAAATCACTTATTATTTGTTGATTATATTGGCGGTGATGGCGATTGCCCATGCGGTTTCCGCTTACCGGGAACATCGGATGAAGACCTATTTGAAAGGCGGTTTCCTGGCTTTGGGCATGGCTCTGGTTTCCTTGGTTCCATCTTTGGGGGGCTGGCTCGTAACCTATGATTACAGCAAGGATACGATGCGGGGCGGGGCTGTTTTGAAACAGGATCCGCAAGGAGAAGAAGAAAGCAAGGGCTTGGACAAGGAGTATGCTTTCCAATGGAGCTATGGCAAGATGGAGAGTTTCACGTTGATGATTCCCCAGTTTTACGGAGGAAGCAGCCATTATGTCTTGCCGGACGATGCTGAGACGAACCGTTTGGTAGGCCAGACTGGGCAGCCCATGCCGGCTTATTGGGGCGACCAGCCCTTTACTTCGGGGCCGGTCTATATGGGGGCGGTCATTTGTTTCTTGTTCATTTTGGGACTTTTCGTGGTGAAAGGGCCGGAAAAATGGTGGTTGTTGACGGTGACCGTCTTGTCCTTGATGATGTCTTGGGGGCGTAACCTGGCATGGTTCAACAATTTCATTTTCGATTATTTGCCTTTTTACAGCAGTTTCCGAACCCCTTCCATGGCCTTGGTCATCGCCGAGTTGTCGATGGTCGTCTTGGCTGTGTTGGCGGTCAAGGTTTTGCTGGAAGCGGCCAAAGAAAAGAAAGCAAGCCCGTTCCCTTACCGGAAGGATTTGGTTTATGCGGCCGCCATCACGGGGGGTATTTGCTTGGTTTTCGCCTTGTTCGGGAGAAGCATGTTCGATTTTGTTTCCTTGGGGGATGCCCGTTATCCCCAGGTCTTGCAGGATGCCTTGCAAGCGGACCGGGCCGATTTGCTGGTTTCGAGCGCTTGGCGTTCGCTTCTGTTTATCTTGCTGGCCGGGGCTTGCGTCTGGTTCTACGGGAAATCCAAGTTGAAAACCTCGTGGTTCGTGGGGGCTTTGGCCGCCTTGGTCTTGGTGGATTTTTGGACGGTAGACCGGAAGTATGTCGGGAACCAGAATTTTTATCCCAAACGTGCCGCCCGGGCGGTACTTCCCACCGCAGCCGACAATATGATTTTGAACGACCCGGAATTGCAAGCCCATCCGGATCCGGATTACCGGGTTTTCAATGCCACGGTGTCCACGTTCAACGATGCTTCCACTTCCAATTTCCATAAATCCATAGGGGGGTACAGCCCGATGAAATTGCGGCGTTACCAGGATATCATCGATTATCATTTCGATTTCAGCAAAGGGGTCAATTTCAGGGTCTTGAACATGTTGAATACCCGTTATTTCATTGTTCCGGATGCCCAGGGCCAGCCTGTGGTCCAGCGGAACGTGGCGGCTTTGGGGCATGCCTGGTTCGTGGACAGTGTCCGTTGGGTGGATTCACCCGATGAGGAAATCATGGCGCTTTACGATTTCGAACCTTCTCGCACGGCGGTTATCGACACGGTTTGGCGTTCTTCGGTCGGTAATCCGGCCTGGACTTATCCGGCTTTGGATTCGGCCAGTTTTGTCCGTTTGGTGGAATACCAGCCTAATTATTTGAAATATGAGTATGAGGCGAGCGCGGCCCGGCCTTTGGTCTTCTCGGAAGTTTATTACAAGACTTGGAAGGCTTTCGTGGATGGGCAGGAAGTGCCTTTGTACCGGGTCAACTATATTTTGAGAGGGATTTCGGCGCCTGCCGGTAAACATGTGGTGGAACTCAAGTGCCGCAACAAGATCAAGGCGGCCAGTGGTTGGATTACCAATACGGGTTCGATTGTCAATGCTTTGCTGATTGTGGCCTTGGTCGGCTTGCTAATCCGGGATTCCCGGAGGCGGCAACCTGTGCCGGAAGCGGAAACCTTGCAGCCGGAAACCCGGAAATGAAAGGCTTTGATTTTGGAATGCAGGGTTTTAACCGGATTCCCAAGCTTTTGTTGTCATGAAATATTCAGTAATCATTCCGGTTTTCAATAGGCCGGACGAGATGGCCGAGATGCTGCAAAGCCTTGAGGCCCAGACGGAAAAAAACTTTGAAGTAGTCGTGGTGGAAGACGGTTCCACCCGGCCTTGCAAGGAAGAGGTGGATAGTTATGCGGGAAAACTCGAAATCCAATACATCACCAAACCCAACACGGGGCGCAGCGATACCCGGAACGTGGGGATGCGGAACGCCAAGGGGGATTATTTCCTGTTTTTCGACTCGGATTGCATTCTTCCGCCTGAATACATGTCGTTGTTGAACCGTGCTTTGGCTGGACACTATGTGGATTGTTTCGGTGGCCCGGACCGGGCGTTGGATACCTTCACTCCCGTGCAGAAAGCGGTCAATTTCGCCATGACTTCGTTCCTGACCACAGGAGGAATCCGGGGAAGTGGCAAGGTTTGCATGGAAAAATTCCATCCGAGGTCTTTCAACATGGGCTTTTCTCGCCAAGTTTACGAGAAGGTGGGCGGTTTCGCCGATATGTTCGGGGAGGATATAGACTTGAGCATCCGGATCCGGGAAGCCGGTTTTTCCATCAGCTTGTTCCCGGAGGTGTCGGTTTACCATAAGCGGAGGGTCAACTTGAAGAAATTTTTCCGTCAAGTCTATAATTTCGGACAAGCCCGGATTTTCTTGTACAAATTGCATCCATCATCGCTCAAGCTGGTCCATGCCTTGCCGGCCTGTTTTGTCGTCGGAGAGGCCGCTTTGGTTTTGCTGGCGATTTTCCATAGTCCTTATTGGCTGTTGTTTCTGGCCTTGTATGCGCTGATGTTGTTCTTTGCCTCTTGGGGCAAGAACGGCTCCTTGAAAATCGCCCTTTTGTCGATTTTGACCGGGTTCGTGCAGCTGAACGGTTATGGTTGCGGTTTTCTCAAGGCCTTTTGGAGCAAGGTGTTATGTGGAAAGAAACTGGAGAGTGGGGAAGAATTGAAGAAAGTTTACAACAAATAGGTGGGTGCGTAAGATGAGATTCCCGTCGCATTGGGCGAGGTGAAGAAGTTTGGCGGGGACTGAAAAGAGGGCGGCTCGAAAGTCTTTGTCCCGCTGAAGAATCCGTGCAGAAGCATGCTCTGGAACGGATTCTTTTGGGAAGACTTCAGGCCGCCCTCGTGGGTATCGGGTATGAGGGAGTAACTTTTCCGGTAATTTTACCGCGCTTGGATAAATTTCACGGCATCCCGGCCATGGTTAATCCGGGCGATATAAGCTCCTTGGGCAAGTCCGGAAATGGAAATGCCTCCCGTGTCGTAGCGGGTATCGAGCAGGAGACGTCCCTTCATGTCGAAAATTTGAACCGGGGTCCCGTCTTGGATGTTCTCAAGGAAGAGGGTTTGGTTGTGGACGAACGGAATGGCCCGTAGGTCCTCTGTTTTCTCCTTTGCGATGTTGGAAGAGGACAAAGGCTCGTAAGTGTATTCATAAATGCCTACCAACGTCAAGGTGTCCACTTCGACAGGAACCTGCCAGTACTCTTCGGACAGGATCAAGTTAGGGGAATTCCGCATGGCGAAAAGAGCGCTTTCCTCTTCAAAGTTGAAAGGGAGAAAGGTGTTGGATGCCAGCAGTTCCGAATCGTAGCGGTAAATCTGACGGATGGAGGGATTCCCGCCTGCCCAGGTGGTGATGTCTTCCACATTGCCGGATCCATCATAGGTATATGTCTGGCGGGACGAAAGGGATTCTGAACCATCGCTGTAAATATCGATGACAAAAACCTTGTATTCGATGAGTTTTCCCGATTCATCGTAGATGTACTCGTATCGGCCACTTGTATCCAACTCGTTTGTCAAAAAGCTGGTTTCGATGATATAGCGAGTCGTCAGGCGTCCGTTTTCATAGCCATAGAGTTCGGTACTATACAGGTCGAACTCGCCTTCTGTTTCCCAACTTGGCATATAGGTGTTGATTTCCAGAAGGTTTCCGGCTTCATCATAGGTGTATGTGAGCTTTCCGCTCAGAGAAAATTCCTCGCTTCCAAAATTGTTGTAATTCAGCCGTTGGACAACAAGGTTGCGTTCGTCGTAACTGTACTCCAGATAACTGGTTTTTCGCCAGCCTTCATCGAAATTCTGGAACAAGTCGCGGCGGATGCAGTTCCCTTTTTCATCGTAGAAGTATTTTTCGTACGTTTCGTAAATTTGGTCGGTGACTTCCCAACAATAGGCTGAATCTATTTTCCCGTCCGGCGTGTAGGAATAAAAGTTTTCTTCCCAGTCCGGCATGATTTTTGAAACGAGTTGTTGCTTCTCTTGGGCGGAAGCACAGTTGGAGAGCAGGGCGAACAGGCCTGCCATAGTCAAGGTTGTCAGGTTTTGGTTTTTCATGATTTTGTTTTTTTAGTTTTTCCCATGTGTTTGTTTTAGAACAAATAAAAAATGAACCGGGTTTCTCCCTCCAAGAACCCGAGGCGCAAAGGTAGCGAAAGTCGTATACAAAGGCAAATGGAAACGAATCGTGTTTGGAACGAAGAGGGTGTATCAAAATAGGGATTTGAAATAAATCTCAGGCGGTGTGTCAGAGTGAGTAAGATGCAAGGCGCTGAGAGCGAGAACGAAGGAGCGTACTGTTGCTGCT
>CALUNB010000050.1 GCA_944321885.1 uncultured Bacteroidales bacterium
AGGTCCTCCAAATTGAACTTGCCTTGCTTCAGGGCCTTGACCACAAAGGTCGGCGTGCCGGTCTCGTACCAGAAATCCTTGAATTCCTGTTGGTCGAGCGCACTCAACAGACTGAAAGGGTTGTAAATATCCGGGCATTTGGCTGAAAAATGGTAACCGTCGTAATAGTCTTTCAGCTTGGCGTAACATTCTTCCTTGCTCATCCCGTTGGCATCCGCCATCTCCTGCACGCTGTTATCGAAATAAGCGTGGAGGTCGGTTTCCGAGATGCCGCAGATGCCCGCATAGCGGTGGTCCATCGAGATATCATTGAGGTTGTTGAGCCCGCTGAAGATACTGAGCTTCCCTAATTTGGTCACGCCCGTAAGAAAGCCTAAACGAAGCTTCCCGTCCCGGCTTTTCATCACGCTGTAAAAGCCTTGCAGACGGTTGCGGAAAGCTTCCCGTAACGGTTCATTACCCGCTGCGTCCAACAAAGGCTTGTCGTATTCGTCAATCAGGACCACGACTGGTTTGCAGGTCTTTTCATAGGCCGCATCGATGATGTCCTTGAAGCGGGCATCGGGTTCGGAGTATCGGGCTGCAATACCGCAATCTTTCTCCCACTGGCCCAAATGCTGGTCCAAAGTGATTTCCAAGTCATTTTCGTTTCGGTAAGTTTTCCCACTCAAATCCAGATGCAAGACCGGATAAGCGTTCCAATCCTTTTCCAAACTCTCGATGGCCAATCCTTGGAACAATTCCTTCTTCCCTTGAAAATAGGCTTCCAAGGTCGATACCAAGAGGCTCTTGCCGAAACGGCGCGGACGGCTCAGGAAGTAATACTTGCCCGTCGTGACCAAGCGGTGGACCAAGTCCGTCTTGTCCACGTAGACGTAACCGCTTTCGCGGATGTTTGCAAAATTCTGGATTCCAATCGGGTATAACATGGCTGGCGGTGTTTTCCTGTTCCGGACGTGGTTCGAATCTTTTCCACTTTTTTACTCGCTTGGCGCAAAGTTGCCGGCCGGGACCGGACATTATCGAGCAACAAACAAAAATAGGTATTTCCTTTGACTTGAAAACAAACGCAAGCCCATGGAAAACCAAAAGACGAACTAGCCTGGAATGCACGGCCCGCATCTACCTCGCCCCCTCGACCTCAATGCCGCGGACCAAGCCAACCTCATTTTAAGAAGCTGTTTAAAATTTCTTGCAATCCTGGAAAGTCTGAATTTTCAGGGACCGGTTTCAGGATTTTGTTTGCCCATCGGGGGCTATTTCGGGTCTAGGTTGAGCGATGCTCGATGATAGCTTGGTCTCGGAGAAATCAAAGCAAGCTTTGATTCCCGCTCGACTTTCGCTATCGTTTGCGTTTTTCACGTCCGATAGCTGGGCTATCCTCCTTTGAAAAACGCGGCACCATCCCTCGAAATCCCCTCCCGATAGCCTAAACAAATCAATTTAAACAGCCTCTAAGAAACGAATGATGAAAACAAGATATCTCCTGCCAAGAGAATCCGTGTCAAACGAATTCGGAACAAAGGCCGTACCGGGGAAGCATTCCGTTTCTTCGCACACGGCCTGTTTTTTTCCGGATTTTCCATTCTCCAATCTGAAAAGTCGGGCAGGAAAATCCCTCCCCCGGAAAGCATCCGAGGGTCGGGCCGCACAAACCTCTTCCGGAAAATCAAAACAAATTCCTCAAAATCTCATCGATGCCCAAACCCTCGGCTTCGGCCTTGTAATTCTTGACCACCCGGTGCCGCAATGCCGGCAAAGCCACGGCCCGCACATCCTCCTTGTCGGGAGTGAACTTCCCGTGCAAAGCCGCATGGCATTTTGCCCCGACAATCAAGTACTGTGAAGCCCGGGGACCGGCCCCCCATGAAATATATTTGCGCGTGATTTCCGGGGCGTCTGGCGCATCCGGCCTCGTGGAAGCAACCAAATCCACCACATATCCATACAAGGAATCCGGTACCGGGACCTGGCGTACCAAATGCTGGAAAAATGCGATTTCTTCCTCCCCCATCACCGGTTCCAACACCACGTCCTTGTCCAAGGTCGTCGCCTTGACAATGGCGATTTCCTCCGCCTTGGAAGGATAGCCCAAACGAACCTGGAACATGAAACGGTCCAGCTGGGCCTCCGGCAAGGGATAGGTTCCCTCCTGCTCGATCGGGTTTTGAGTTGCCAGCACGAAAAACGGAGAAGGCAAGGAATAGGTAGTCCCACCCACGGTCACTTTCTTTTCCTGCATGGCTTCCAAAAGGGCAGCCTGGGTCTTGGGTGGGGTCCGGTTGATTTCGTCAGCCAACACCAAATGGGCGAAAACGGGGCCCTGCAAAAACTTGTAAGTCCGGTTCTGATCCAAAATCTCCGAACCCGTGATATCCGAAGGCATCAAGTCTGGCGTGAACTGTATCCGCGAGAAGCTCAAATCCAAGACTTTGGCCAATGTCTGGACCAAAAGGGTCTTGGCCAAACCCGGAACTCCCACCAGCAAGGCATGCCCCCGGCTGAAAATCGAAACCAAGATGGATTCCACCACATCCTCCTGCCCCACGATCTGCTTGGCTATTTCGGCCCGTATCTTCCCATAGCGTTCCCCCAAGGCCGAAAGGGCTTCCACCTCATCCTTGTAAGGATTTACAAACTTCTCCATTGGTACATGAATTTACAATCCTTGAACCCTTCCATAATCCGGACATAGGTATCGCCGATCTTGTCCGACATCCATTTCTGCATAGTCTCGGTCTTGGCCTTCTGCAGGGCCATTTCGTAAATCAAGTCGTAGTCCGTTTCCATGTTGGCCCGGTGTGGCGGGGTCCTCCTTTTCACGTAAAACAAGCGGAAAGCCGGTTGGTTGTCCTCGGTCGTGTAAGGCAAGGCATTCGTAACCATCCCTTCGTCCAAATCCTGCACGGCCAAGAAGACCACAGGTTCCAACTCTTCCGAAGTATAACTTGGCTGACGGGTCATCGGACTCAAATAAACCCCGTCGCCTTGCACACCGGCATCATCCGAAAACAGCCCCACCGCGTCTTTCATCGTGTAAACCCCGTTACGGATAAGCTGCGCCACCGAATCCAGTTCCATTTGCGCCCGCATCAAATCCAATGTCGAAGCCTCCGGCCGGATCAGGATATGCCGCACATGTGCCATTTCCCCCCGGCGGTCCAGAACCTCCAGGATATGGAAACCGAACTGGGTTTCAAACACCGGAGACAACTCCCCGATGGGCAAGCTGAACGCCATGGATTCGAACTCGCTGGCCCAATCCCCCCGGGCTCCATAGCCCAAATCGCCTCCCCGGCGGGCCGAACCCGGATCCTGGGAATACAAGGCCGCCAAGGAACGGAATTGTTCCCCCTTTTCGATACGGTCGCGTATCTCGGTCAGTCGCTGCCTTGCTATTTCCCTCTCGCTCAAACTAATGACAGGCTTTTGCGTGATATAGAGCAATTCATACTTCAACGGGACCAAAGGAATACTGTCCTTGGGCAAGGCATTGAAAAAACGTTTCACCTCGCTGGGAGTCACCTTCACATCGGCCGTAATCTGGGATTCCATCTTCATGGCCACGATATTGGCCCGGATCATTTCCCGGTACTCCTCCTTGATCTGGACGACCGTCTTCCCGTAAAATTCTTCCAATTTCTCACGTGAACCAATCTGGTTGATGAAATAACGGATACGTGCCTCCAACTCCTGTTCCACTTCGGCATCGGACACCGAGACACTGTCCTCGTCGGCCTGGAGTTCGTACAAATTGGATATCATCAAGGATTCCAAGGCTTCGCAACGGGAATTTTCCGTCATAGGCAAACCGCTCAAACGCATGTTTTCAACCGAATGCTCCACATCCGACAGCTTGACCATCTTAGTCCCGATGACCGCCACGACGCCATCGACCAGAATCCCTTGCGAGGGAGCCGGGGATTCCGCCTCCGGTCCTTCCGTAAAAGGTTCCGGAGACTGAGGGGAAGGACCCAGCAAGTTGGAATCCCGCACCGCCGCGACCCGGTTTTCCGGAACCGGTTCCACATCCTTGCGTTTTTTATCCTCTTTCCGTTCCTTTTTGGGTTTATGTTTTTTCTGGTCTTTGACCTGGAGCGTCGTGTCAGCCTCGACCTGCCAGAGGACCGAAGCGGTCAAGGGTCCGCCTTGGAATGCCAAAAGGACGGAAAACAGCAACAAAATGACAACCCGTTTACGTGATTCCATATTCTTTTCTTTCACGGGAACATGCCACCTTTCAACCCGGAACACGTCCCCATTATTAAAACCTTGCAATTCAATATATCTCGACCAATCCGGCACTCTTGGCATCCTCCATCAAGTCCGCTTCAATCTTTCGAAGCAACTCCTTTTTCCGCAAATTCAAAATGATGTTCCGAATCCGTTGATTCTCGAAAGAAAGGGGGGAAACCATGTCCTTGACCTTGAAATCCAGGATATTTAGAAAATAAACATAACCTCCCGATTCCAGTTCTATCTTGCGATGCTCCTTCAAGAAGTCTTGGCGGTTATACGCCTGGATAGGGATTTCTTTCAATAAGTCACTAAAGAACAACCAAGTATCCCCATCCAAAAAATAATTCCCGGACTCGTTTCCGCAAAGCCCGGCCAACTTGAACAAATCCTGGCTGCTCATCGAATCAGCGAACAACAAAGTCCTTATCTCTCCGGCAGAAGAGGCCTCCACCGGCAATTTGGCAAAACGGCACCGCACGATATCGCTTTTGAGGATGAACTGGTTCGGATTCGCGTTGTAATAGTCCTCGATTTCCTTGTCCGGGACCACGGTATCCAACAATTTCCTCGTAAGCTGCTCCTCGTAATAATAAATGACCAAGGACTGCCTGTATTCGTCGATTTTCCTCCCGATCTCCGCTTCCGCCTCTTCCCCGAGGTTCGATTCCGCCTTTTGCAACAAAACCTGGTTGTTCACCCACGACCGTATCCGCTTCCTGGCCATTTCCGCACTATCCCCGGACGTCAAGCCCGATGGCATCGAAGCCTGCAAAACGGGAAGGGAAAGCCAGGCATTCCCCACCCTTGCCACAGGATGTTCCGGCAAAACAGGTTGCCGGTAGCAAGAAACCAAAGCTACCAGCAACCCCAAAGCCGGCAAAAACACTTTGCTATTTTTGGAAAATGCTTTCAAAAACATCTTGGAATATCCTTACCGGGTAACGGGAACGCAATTCCTTCACCCATTCCTTTTCCAAATACCCTTGGTAATCCGATACCACCAAGCCCCTCACTTCATCCAAGGGAGCAGGTGCCTCAGGAATGATTTCCTTGAACAGGACAAACGCACGGCGGCCTTCATCGTTCTCCACCACCTCGCTCAAACCGGTTTTCCATTCCACCTTGTCCACGAAAGCGTTTTCCCCATGCCCGTAAACCGCGGAATCCACCAGAACATTCCAATCCCCGAATTTCTTGTTGAAAGCCGCCTTGGCTTCCTGCTCCGTCCAACCTTCCTTATCGGCAGTGGCAACCATTTTCCCCACCTTCGCGGCCTTGAGGCCTTCATCGAAAACAAACACCATGGCCACGGCCTTCCCGGGTTTCATATATTCGTTCTTGTGCGCTTCATAATAGGTTTCCAAACCGCTACTGTCCATGACGGCCTTGGCCCATACATTCTTATTGCTGATATCGAACAGGTAGAGACCGTCCCTGTATTCTTCAAGCAAGGCCTTGAATTCCGGATACTTCTGCTCCAAATGGGCATTTTCCCGGCGCAAAGCCACGGCCCTTTGGAATTCCTTCACCATTTCATCGAACCACTGGTCTGTCGCAAACACGAAATCCTGACGGTTCAGCAGGTTACGAGCCAAATCCATCAAGCCCCATGCCGCTTCCGGCTTCCCGTCATAAACCATGACAGTTTTGGCGAACAAGACAGGATTTTCCATCGAATCCTGGGGCAAAGTCGATTTACGGACCGTGTCGGGAAGAGAACGGCGCAATTCAGCCAGGACTTTCTGGTCCATCTTCCATTCATGTTCTTGCAAAAGCTTGTCCTGGAAAGCATGGAAAGGTTTGCGCGACAACATCGGGCTGCGTTCCACCTCGGCCATGATCCGGCTCCGGTTCTCTTCATAAGTCCCGACCCCCGACTTGCTGTTCAAACGGGCGATATGCCAACCGTAACGGGACTTGAAGGGCTTACTATATTGGCCGGGAGCCAAGTTGTAAAGCTCGGCGACGAATTCCGGAATCATCCGGGAAGAAGCGAAAGCTTTCCCCAAGCTTCCCCCGTTCCGGGATGAATAGGTATCGTCGGAAAACTCGTAGGCGGCATCCTCGAAATTCATCCCGGCTTGCAAGGTATCGTACACGCGCATGATTTCATCTTCCAGCTGTTCGGGCGAAAACGCTACCGAATCATTGAAAACAGGCACTTTCAGGATATGGGAAGCCGAAATCATACCCATGGCAGGTTTCTTGTCCATCAACTGGATAAGATAGTAACCGTACTGGTTCCGAACCGGCATCGAAATCTCACCCACCTCAAGGTTATGGATGGCCTTTTCCAAATTGTAATCGAGGTCGAAAGCCGTGACATAGCCGATTTCCCCTTCAAACCCCAGTTTCGGCCTGGGCTGGTTCCGGGTCCTGAGCTTGTATTCATCACAATACTGGATTACCATGTCGGCAAAATCCGCCCCCTCCAGGAGTTGCCGCCTCACATCCATGAGTTTTTCATACGCGGCCAGGGTATCTTCCGGAGCCATGTAATAATACGGAAGGTGCAACATCACATAACGTATGCGCAATTCATGTTGCATGAACCCGTACAATTCCTCATAAATGGCGTTCCGCACATTCGTGTCCATGAGGTAAGGCTTCTCCAACTGCTCTTTGTAGTACGTGAACTCCTTTTGCAGCAATGCCACCGTGTCATAACCGGCATCCTTGGCCGCTTCGACCTTCATCCTGAAATCGGCGTACAACTGCAAGTATTCTTCCATCTTTTCCCTGTCCAGGGCCTCCCCTTTCATGGAATTCTGCAGGTAAGCCTTGCAAAACCCGCCTCTTGTCACCGTATCCTGCCCCACAATCATCAGGACCGAATTGTCCGTGATGTCCTGGGCCCGCAGGAAACCGCCAAGACAGAGCGCCGACAGGAACAAAAACGTTTTTTTCATTGTTTAGGTTACTTTTTTATTTGTTCGATTTTTTATTCAATGTTTCAAAGGGACCCGGCTTTCGCTCCGCCTACCGGGGCGAATAGTTGGGGGCTTCCTGGGTGATGGTGATATCGTGGGGATGCCCTTCGTTGACCGAAGCCGGGGTAATCTTGATGAACTTAGCCTTCTGCAAGGCCTTGATGTCCTTGGAGCCGGTATAGCCCATCCCGGCCCGCAAGCCGCCTACCAATTGGTAAAGCACTTCCGCCAAGGTGCCTTTGTAAGGGACCCGTCCCACAATACCTTCGGGGACCAATTTCTTGATATCGGATTCCATATCCTGGAAGTAACGGTCCTTGGAACCGGCCTCCATGGCTTCCAACGATCCCATGCCCCGGTAAGTCTTGAATTTGCGTCCTTCGTAAATAATCGTGGTCCCCGGCGATTCTTCCGTACCGGCGAACAAGGAACCGGCCATCACGCTCGACGCCCCTCCGGCCAAAGCCTTCACCACGTCGCCCGAATAGCGGATACCACCATCGGCAATCAAAGGCAGGTTCAGCTTTTTCAAAGCCTGGGCCACATTGTAGACCGCGCTCAACTGGGGTACTCCGATACCGGCCACGATACGGGTGGTACAGATGGAACCGGGTCCGATTCCTACCTTCACGGCATCCACCCCGGTCTCGGCCAAGGCAAGGGCGGCTTCGGCCGTGGCGATATTCCCCACCACCAAGTCCACACGGTCCTTGAAGGTTTCCCGGAACCGGCGGGCAGCCTGCAACACATTCAACGAATGCCCGTGCGCCGTGTCAATCACGATGGCATCCACCCCGGCATCCACCAAGGCGGCAGCCCGGTCCATCATGTCGGCGGTGATACCGATTCCGGCGGCCACACGCAAACGTCCCGAAGCATCCTTGCAAGCCATGGGCTTGGATTTCACGTTCATGATGTCCTTGTAGGTAATCAAACCCAAGAGTTTCTTGTTCTTGTCCACTACGGGCAACTTCTCGATCCGGTGTTCCTGCAAAATCTCCGCCGCACGGTCGAAACTGATTTTACCCGAAACCGTGATGACGTCCTTGGTCATCACTTCCACAATCTTACGCTGGTAATTCTTCTCGAAACGCAAGTCCCGGTTGGTAACGATTCCCACCAGAATCCCCTTCTTGTCCGTGACCGGGACTCCACCCACATGGTAAGCCTTCATCAAATCGAGCGCATCCTTCACCACGGCCGTGTCGGGCAAGGTAATCGGGTCGATAATCATTCCGTTTTCCGCCCGCTTCACCCGCCGGACCTCTTCGGCCTGGTGCCCGATATCCATATTCTTGTGCAAAACCCCGATTCCCCCTTCCTGGGCGATGGCAATGGCCAAGGACGAATTGGTGACGGTATCCATGGCCGCCGAAACAAAAGGTATGTTCAGTTTGATGTTGCGTGAGAACCGCGTACTCAAATCCACTTCCCGGGGCATGACCTCGGAATAAGCCGGAACCAACAAAACGTCGTCATACGTCAAACATTCATCAACGACAAACTTACCGGAATTGTCTTTCATAATATCTTATGTGTTTTAAAGTTCCCTTCCATCCAAGTATCCCGCGCCAGACCGGCGCCACGCCTTCACAGAAGTAAAGGCGCAAATTTAAGAAAAAAAATCCTTGTTTTTCTTGACCGAAGGCCAATGCCGTACCGGACGGACCCGGGAAGCAAGGTCCACTTCCAATTGCGCCTTGGACTTGCTCCGGGTCACGCAAAAGACCCCTGCGAAGACCAAAAGTGTCGCCACAGCCTTGATCCAGGTGAAAGTGTCCTGCCCCAGAATCAGGGCGACCGCCGAAGCCGTGACGGGTTGCACGTAATTGTAAACGCTCAGAACCGTCGGCCTCAGGTTCTTCTGCCCGATGGGAATCAACAGATAGGCCAAGCCCGTTGCCGCGAACATGGTGTAAGCCAAACACAAATAGGCCGAAAAAGGAATGCGGGAATAGTCGATGGCCATGACCGGCTTCAAAAGGAAAGGAACGGACAAGATGGCTGAAAACAGGAACATCCAGCGCATGGCCGTGACGGGATGGTATTTAGCCACCAAGTTCCGGAAAGCCGTCAGGTAAATGGCATAGGAAAAACCGCTTACCAAGCAAAGCACGATGCCCAAGATGCTGTTCTTGCCCGTCTGGCCTCCTTCTTCCCCGAACCAATATTTCCCCGCAATCATGAGCACGGCCCCGCTCAAACCCAGGAACACCCCGACCGCCTTGAGCCAGGTAACCGGTTCCCGCAAGAAAAAAGCCGACAGCAACATGGTCATGATGGGCGTGAAAGTCACGACGATGGCCGCTTCCACCGGCGAGGCGAACTCCAGGCCCATCACGAAAAGCATCTGGTTCATCAAAATCCCGAACAAGGAAGCCAAAGCCAGACCACCCAAATCGCGCAAAGGGACCTTTTCCCATTTCACAAACAAGGAAATCACCCAAAAGAACAACAAAGCCCCCGTAGTCCGGAAAAAAGCCAACCCGAACGAAGGCACGTACTCGGGCATCGTAATTTTGGAAATCGGGATATTGAGGCCGAAAATGATATTGGCGGCCAGGATGGAAAAATGGCCTTTCATGGCCGAAGAGGAATTTGGATTCACTGGAGACATGGTTACTGGCTTGGCAAGGTTTCACAAAAGTCCAAATTATTGCCGCAAGTCCGGGATACGGACGGCGGCTAAACTTTCCTTCTTGCCGCTTTCAACGGCAAAACCGGGATTCCCCGTGCAAAAATCGTGTTTTTTCGTTAAGTTTGCATCTTGCAAAAATATTCACGGCCATGAACTTTTACCTTTCGTCCTTGGACTCCAAAAAATCCGTCTTACGGACGGTGATATCCCTCCTTTTGGGTATCATCTTTTGCATCTCGCCCAACTTGGTCCCCAAGACCTTGGTGGTCATCCTCGGGGTTGCCGTCATGTTCATCGGCATCGTTTCCTTCCTGACCATCTTCACGAACAAGGGTGGGAAACCTGTCGGTATCAATTACTTCAATTTGGCAATCAGCCTGCTTGCCGGGCTCGCCTTGCTCATCTTCCCCGAATTTTTCATCAAGCTGCTGATGGTCCTGCTGGGCATCATCCTCATCGTCTGCGGTATCGGACAGATTTCTTCCTTTACCAGCGTCAAGAAATGGGGCGTGCATACCAGTTTCATCGAATACGCCGTAGCCGTGCTCCTCATGCTTCTGGGCGTGGTCATCTGCTTCAACCCCTTCAGCACGCAAACCGCCATCTTCATCCTTTTCGGCATCGGGTCCATCGTCTACGGGCTCGTGAACCTTGTCTCCTTGATCCGAATCCGGAAAAAGCTGGAGAAACAAGGCAAGAAAGTGTCGCACGGCAATATCGAGGACGTGGACTACACCATCGAAGATTAAAGGGATAAGAGGATTCCGGACGAACCGATGGGGGACCCGGGACGGCCCGGGAAAACATCCTTGTCCGGACTCAAGCCGACATTCCCAAAAGCGCCATCATGGAAACGCCCACCTTCAAGCAAGCCTCGTCGATAGCCAAAGTGGAAGTATGCAGGCTGGAGGGGTTCTCCACATCCTTGGGCCGGACGCCCAAACGGAACATACATCCCGGTACCTGCTGCGTATAATAGGCAAAATCTTCCGCCGTCATCCGGAGAGGGAGTTCTTCCACTTTTTCCGCGCCTAACAAGGCTGAAGCGGTTTCCCGGACTTTGCGGGTCGCTTCCGGGTCATTGAAAACAAAGGGATAACCGTGGTCCACTTCCAACACGCAATGCCCCCCCAAACCTTCGGCCACCGATTCGGCGCAAAGCCGTATCCGCTCATGGGCTTTCGCCCGCCATGCTTCGTTGAAAGTCCTCAGGGTTCCTTCGATGTTCACCTCCCCCGGAATGATATTGGTCCGCCCCTCGCCTATGATCCGCCCGAAGGTCAGGACCGTGGGAACGTAAGGCGGCGCCTGGCGGCTCACGATTTGTTGCAAGCTGGTGAGGATATAAGCCGACATCAAGACCGGATCCACCGTGAGTTCGGGCGTGGCACCATGGCCGCCCTTGCCCACCACTTTCAAATAAAGCTCGTCGGTCGAAGCCATGTACTGCCCTTCCTTGCAACCCACCTTGCCGCAATCCATTTCCGGTAAGACATGCAGGGCGAAAATCCTCGACGGGACAGGATTTTCCAAGACTCCTTCCCGTATCATCACCGGGGCACCGGCACGGAAATCCTCCTCGGATGGCTGGAAAATCAACTTTACCGTCCCCTCCCATTCCGAAGCCATGTCTTTCAATATCTTGGAAGCTCCCAACAAGCACGCCATATGCACGTCATGGCCGCAAGCATGCATCACGCCGGGATTGCACGAAGCGAAATCCAAACCCGTTTGCTCCTGGATAGGCAAAGCGTCCATGTCGGCCCGCAAAGCCACGCAGCGCTTTTCCGGGTTCCGGCCTTTCAAAATTCCCACGACCCCGGTCCCGGAATAACCTCCCCGGCATTCGATACCCCATCCCCGCAAGGTCTTTTCGATAAACCGTCCCGTTTCGTGTTCCTCGGTCGACAATTCCGGATTCCGGTGGAAATGCCGCCGAATCCGTACAACTTCGGCATCCAAGGCTTCCGCCCGGCGCCGAACCTCGTCCCTCATGCTGTTATCTTCCATAATCAACTCATAAAAACCAACTCACTACAAGGTTTGCAAACCCACATAACGGGCGTAGTACCCATCTTGGGCCATCAATGCCTGATGACTCCCCTTTTCCACGATATGCCCATGCTCGAATACCACGATGCAGTCGGCATTGCGTATCGTGCTCAAACGATGGGCGATTACAATGGAGGTCCGGCCCTGCATCAATTTGGACAAGGCATCCTGGACCAAGACCTCCGACTCGGTATCCAAGGCGGAAGTGGCTTCATCCAAAACCAGAACCGGAGCGTTCTTCAAGATGGCCCGCGCAATGGTAATCCGCTGGCGCTGTCCTCCCGAAACGGTCATCCCGGCATCGCCCAATATCGTATCATAACCCTGGGGCATGGCCATGATGAAATCGTGGGCATTGGCTTTCTTGGCCGCCTCCACCACTTCTTCCATCGAAGCCCTCTCCATCCCGAAACGGATGTTGTTGGCCACTGTGTCATGCCAAACAAAAGGATGTTGCCCAACCGTCCCCACCAAAGCCCGCAAATCTTCGATTTTGAGTTCCCGGATATCCACCCCGTCCATGCAAATCGAGCCCGAGGAGACATCGTAGAAACGGCCCAGAAGGTCCACCATGGTCGTCTTGCCAGCCCCGGACGCCCCCACGAAAGCGTAGGTCTTCCCTTTCTCCATCCGCAAACCGATGCCTTCCAAGACCATCTTGTCCGAATCCGGATAATGGAAAAAAACGTCCTTGTACACGATATCCGAATCGAAGCTTTTCTTGGGCTTGGCACCTTCCGGCTCCTTTTCTCCCCGGGGTTCATCCAAAACCTGCTGGATCCGCTGCAAGGCGGCCCGTCCCTTTTGGATATTGTAAAAGGAATTGACAACATGCTTGGAGGGAGAGATGATCCGGATAAGCAAAAGGATGTACAAGACAAACAAATCAGGAGATATCTGCCCGGAAAGCACCCGGGTACCCCCGAAGCCCAAGACTCCCATCGTGACCGCCACCAACAAGATTTCCGTCAAAGGCCCGGACAGGTCCCGCCTCCGGTAAACGCCATTCAGATATTTGACGTACCGTTCATTGTATGACGCGAAATTCTTATCGACAAAATCAATCAGGTTGAAAGACTTGATGACCCGCAAACCGTTGATGCTCTCTTCCACCATCGAAACCATCTGGCCCAACATGCGTTGCACCTTTTCCGAACGGACTTTCAAACGGCTACCCACCTTACCGATGATATACAAAATCACGGGAAAAGCCACAAGGACCAAAAGAGTGAGCTTGTAATCGAGGGCGAAGAGCCCCACGGCAAAGGCAATGACGTAAAGGGGCTCCATGATGATGCCCTGCAAGGAGGAAACCACGGCCCATTCCACATCGGGAATATCCATGTTGACCCGCGAGAGCAAGTCCCCTTTCTTCTTTTCCGAGAAATAGCCCAAGGGCAAGAACATCATATGGGCATAGAAATCCTGACGCAAATCGCGCAATATCCCGCTGCGGACTATGGCCAAGTGGTAAAGGGCAAAATAGCGGAAAGTATTGGAAATCACGGTAGCTCCTACAAAAACGAGCGAAACCAGCAACAAACCGGACATCATTCCGTGGTCGGCCTGGAATTTTCCTATGTAATAATAGGCATATTGCATCAGCACATCCGGGTCGAGGCGGAAATCCGGCAAGTACGTCACCTTTTCGACCAGACCGAACAGAACCGAGACGAACGGGGCCACCAAGGTCAAAGAAAAGAAAGAGGTCAGCACGTAACAAAGGTTCAGCACGATATTTCCTGCCACGTGGCCCTTGTAACGGGACAAATATTTGAGAAGACGACACAAATCATTCATGGAAAGTAAATTTCCGGGATTGAAGCCCCTGTGGGAACCCGCACCGGCCCTACAAGCTTTCCCTGGACCGTCCCGCAAAAGTAAGCATCTGTCCGGTTTTTTTAGAGCCTGCCGGCTTTTTTTGTATCTTTGACTATCGTTGAAGATAGCTTGGTCCCGGCATAGCTCGAACTTCGTCCGGCTCTGCGCTCGACTTTCGCTATCTTTGTCCTATCGGCGAAGATAGCTTGGTCTCGGCATAGCTCGAACTTCGTTCGGCTCTGCGCTCGACTTTCGCTATCTTTGACCGCTTCTTTTCTCCAGGACATGCGCATCGAAAGAGACCTTGTTTCCGCACTCAAACCTTTCATTATCACGACCGCGCTTCCCAAAGTGATAGCGCTCCTGCGACAAGACGGTGTCAAACTGGCCTTGTCTTCCCGGAAGAACCGGGTCCTGGGATATTATTGTCCGCCCAAAACCCCGGTCCCGCCCCCCGGGCATCCGGGTTCCGGATTCGACAGCCTGCACACGATTTCCCTGCAAGTGGACTTGAACCCTTACGCATTGCTTTTCGTCTTCGTCCATGAATGGGCCCACTTGCTGACCCGCAAGCAACACGGGAACAAAGCCACCCCTCATGGCAAGGAATGGAAACAGAACTTCAAGAATCTTTTCGAACCTTTCCACTCCACCACGATTTTCCCGGCTGACATCCTGCAAACCATCGATGCCTACTTCGTCAAAACTTCGGCCTATTTCGAAGCCCGTCTGGAAGACGCCTGCAACCGCTATGGTAAGAACCGCAAGGAATTCGCCCGGACGTACATGGGTTTGCTCCGCCAAGGCCAAGTCATCCCTGCCCCCTACATGGGTCGCCAAGCTGAAATCCTCTTGGATTCCATCCTTCAGGAAAGACGGGAACAGGAAGAAACGGAACAAAGCCGGAGAATCGAACGGCTCCAAAAAGAACTGGACCTGGAAAAAGCAAAGAAGGCATCCGTCCCCCAAGCCGTTTCCTTGGGATTTCTTCCGGTTTCCCGCCTGGAAGCCGGGAGCCGCATCCGGATAGACGGGAAAGAATACCTCGTCGAAGAGCAAAGCAGGCCGCTCATCCGGCTCAAAGACCCGGATTCAGGGCAAGAAAGCCGGATTCATTTCCTTCTTCAGGTCGAAGCATTGGCGTATCCGCCAGACATTCCTCCGTCCAAGCTTCCCGGAAAAGGCTACTGTCCTGCAAAAGAGTCTCATTCGACATGTACGTAGGACAATTACAACCTTTTGCAGGCTTTCTCTTCTTTCCGTTGGAACCCGGGAAATAGTATTGGGACTTGCAAGAAACCGCCAAGAGCATGGCAGCCATCAGGAACAATAAGGACAAAAGCTTTTTGGGCATGGCGTGGAAATTTTCAGGCAAAGATAGGTCAAAGATAAGAAACCGTTCCCATTGTGCATAGGCCCGGAGCCAAGGAGCTCCGCTTTTTTCTTACCTTTGCCGGATGCAAACCCGAAAGGTCTCCCAGGCATGATTAGCACGATAGGCCGTTACTTCCTTTTGCTGAAACAGGTTTTCAGTCGTTCCGGGAAACAGAAATTGTTTTGGAAACAAGTCATCGACGAAATCCACCAGTTGGGTTTCGACTCCATCCCCATCGTATCCTTGGTGTCCATTTTCGTGGGAGCCGCCATCACGATCCAACTCCAAATCAACATGGACTCCGCCTGGATTCCGATTTATGCCGTCGGCTTCGCCACACGGAAAGCCATCGTCATGGAACTCGCCCCTACCATCATCGGTCTCATCCTTGCGGGAAAAATCGGTTCGCACATCGCTTCCCAATTGGGAACCATGCGCATCACCGAGCAAATCGATGCCATCGAGGTCATGGGCATGAACCCGGCCAGCTACCTGATTCTTCCCAAAATCATCGCCTGCCTGATTTTCAACCCGATTTTAATCATGCTCAGCATCGTCGCCGCTCTTTTCGGAGGATGGGCCGCCGGCGTGGGCATCGGTGGGATGTCCTCCTATGAATTCATCTACGGCTTGCAATCTTTCCCTCATAATTTCGATTTGGTTTATGCCATCATCAAGACCATCGTGTTCGCCTTTTTTATCAGCAGCATTTCCTCGTTCTACGGATACAACGTGCAAGGAGGTGCCATCGAAGTGGGAAAAGCCAGTACCAAGGCCGTGGTCAATAGCAGCATTGCCATCATCTTGTCCAACTTGGTGTTGACCCAACTCCTGATGTAAGACGATTGACAACAAGCACGATACCGACGAGATCATGATTGAAATAAGGAACCTCGACAAATTTTTCGGCAACCGCCAAGTCCTCTTCGACATCAATCTGAAGCTGGAACCCGGGCTTTGCAACCTCATCATCGGTCAAAGCGGTTCGGGAAAAACCGTCCTGATGAAATCCATGGTGGGCCTGCTTTCGCCCGAACACGGGGAAATCCTGTTCGACGGCCGGAATTTCGCATGCGAAAACAAGAGCCAGTCCATCCGCAAATCGGAAGACGACCGGAAACAGGAAAAAGTGCGGACGAGCATCCGGCGTGAAATCGGCATGGTTTTCCAAGGCGGAGCCCTTTTCGACTCGATGAGCGTGTTGGACAACGTGATTTTCCCGTTGGAAATGTTCACCAAGGATTCCCGCCGGGAAAAAATCAAGCGTGCCCAGGCGTGCCTGGAACGGGTCGACCTGAAAGGAGCCGGGAAACTCTGGCCCTCGGAACTGAGCGGCGGAATGCGCAAAAGGGTCGCCATTGCCCGTGCCATCGCCGTAAGGCCCCGTTACCTTTTCTGCGACGAACCCAATTCGGGGCTCGACCCCCGGACGTCCGAACTTATCGACGGACTGATTTCGGAAATCACCAAGGAATACCAAATCACCACCGTGGTCAATACCCACGACATGAACTCGGTCCTGAAAATCGGGGACACGGTGAATTTCATCTACGAAGGCAAACTTTGGTGGCAAGGCAACGGAAAAAGCATCCTGGATACCGACAACCCGGAAATCATCCATTTCATGGAGGCTTCCGAACTGACCAAACGATTATTGCACGGACACCGGCGGGAACGGAAGGAATGAAATCCCCGCCCCCCGCGCCAAGAAGCCCGGCCCCGTATCGCTAAGAAGCTGTTTAACTTTATTTGTTTAGGCCATCGGGAGGGGATTTGGAGGGATGGCGCCGCGTTTTTCAAAGGAGGATAGCCAAGCTATCG
>CALUNB010000051.1 GCA_944321885.1 uncultured Bacteroidales bacterium
ACGGGAGGCAATCTGGTAGTCTTCCTGGTTAACGACAACGAGACCGCGTATCCTTCAATGGATGAATCCGGCTGGTTCTTAGGAACTTCCAAGCTTGGTAACGTAGTTTCCCTGGGCGCTTTCGACATCGACCTTGCCAATCCTGTCAATGATGGGACCGTCAATAGTTCCCGTCCCAACACCACTTTCTTCTTCAGCGAGGTTTCGGATGCATCCTACAACCTGACGTTCAACATCGCGGATATTGCCGGCAATACCGTAAGCGATGCCGTGATAAAACTTAATGGCACGGAATACGATGCCGGGCAGTATACCTTTGAAGACCTCAAGCCGGGCAGCTACGCCTACACCGTTACCAAGAACACCGCCACGGCTTCCGGCACAGCGCAGGTAATCAATGAAGATGTCAACATTGACGTAACTCTGCTCGACTTCTCCGAAATTCCGGGCGCGAGCGGTTACCTTTGCGAAGACTTCGAGAACCTTGCCGATGGCAGCCGTCCCTTCGGCTGGAGCGGAAGCTTCTACGTATATCCCGATAGCGGCATGAATGGCGGGAAGCGCATCTCGCACTCTTTCTGGTACCTGGATGGTCCTCGTACCCTCTATACCAACCCAGTCTTCATGGGCGAAGCACCCGTGCTGGAGTTTTACTACCGTATCATGGATATGGAGACCCAGAACCTTACCTATACCGGCAAACCTCATTCCGGTGCGGCGGTTTCCTGGAGCCTGAGCGTTTCCACCGACTACGGTACCACCTGGACCGAACTCTACAGCGTGGATTACGGGGAACACACGCCATCCACCGAATACCAGCTTTGCAGCATCGATGTAAGCCGGTATGCCAACGAAGTCTGCATGTTCTACTTGCATGTGGACCGCGACAACCAGAGTGCGGAATCCTTCTACTTCGATGTAGACCAATTTAAAGCGGGAACCCAACTCGAGACCGACTTGCACGCTCTCTCGCCCCTTGCCGGGAACCGGGTGGCCAGCGTGAACGGGGAAAGCGTGTTTACCGCCCAGGTAAGGAATGCGGGTTCGGAAATGGTTCCTTCCTACACTCTCAAACTCATGAGGGGCGATACCGAAATCACCTCCGTAAACGGTAGTAACCTCGGTGTGGGAATGTTCGCTGAACATGAATTGAAATACACCCCGTCCGCCGAAGGGAACGAAAGCCTGCACGTGGTGGTGGAAGCCGAAAACGATGCGTTCACGGCCAACAACACCTCGGCCAGCCTCTACGTGAGCGTGCAGCCTGAAGGTACTCGAGGCGAAATGGTAGAAGACATGGAAGGCCGGGATATCTGCTATGTCCCCTTCTACTTCTATTCTCCCTATGCGTTGAACCAGACCCTCTACTTCTCCGATGAAACCGGATTGGAAGCCGGGGAGTCTCTCACGGGCATTGTTTACCAGACCGCATTCAGCAAGCCTTTGGAAAGGCAGCGTGTTTCGGTTTACGTGGGTGAAACCGACCAAGAATCCCTCTTTTCGGGTTCCGGACCGGGTATGCTGCCCATGAACGAAATGCGTCTGGTATTCGATGGAGCCATCGACATCAGCGATGTGGACGGGGACAATCTGGCCATCGAGTTCCAAACTCCCTACCAGTACGGAGGCAGGAACCTGGTAGTCTGCACCTACCAGCAGAGCGGCCAGGCCGCAGGTACCGAAAGCGACCAACTGGCTTTCTACGGTTACTATACCTTGGATCGCCCTGTCAGCTCGGTTTACCAGTTCTTCGATGAACCCACAGATTTTGAAAACATCGACCCTGCTTACAATGCTACCAACTTCAGCTATCCTTCCACGATTTTCCTGACCCGCGAAGGCGTGGAATTCCATACGGTCACCTTCGAGGTGAAGGATACCGAGGGCAAGGCCATAGACAATGCCGTGATAACCTTCAACGGAGTGGAAATGGAAGCCGGGGAATACACGGTAACGGGCGTGGCTGACGGTAGTTATGCCTGGGCGGCCCGCGTGGGCGACCAGCTCCGGGAAGGCGATGTGGAAGTGTCCGGCGGGGACGCTTCGGTGCAAGTAGTGTTCGAACCTGTTTCCAACGAATTCAATGTTGAAGAAGACATGATCAAGGTATATCCCAACCCCAGCACGGGCAAGTTCTACGTGGAACACGCCCAATCCTGCAAGGAAATCGGCATCTACGACATCTCGGGCCGTGAAGTGCGCCGCTACACCAAGGTGGATGCCGGCGTGCTGGAAATCGACCTGAGCGGTTGCCGTGACGGCCTCTACCTGCTGATGGTGGACGGCAAGGCGTTCAAGATCACCAAACGATAAGAATCCATCCGTGGAACGGAAGCCTGTCCTTCCGTCGGACCCGGGCAAAGTCGCAAACACGACAAGGTTTCCGTTCCAGGTTTTGGTTTTGGTTGGTTGGGGGAGGGTGGCATCGGGTCGGGCGAACCGTCCTCTGCCCCCTCCTTTCTTGCTATCCTCAATCGGAAACGGACCCGGCGGGCCTAATGGCTGATTTTTGGAAACCGGGCTACCTGCCAAACGGACCTCGTGCCAATGGTCAGCCCGCAGCGAATCCGGCGCGATACCGCCGGAGCAAGGAAAACATCCGGGGGAAATCTCCGGAACCCCGGCGGGTAGACCGTTTGCCCTGTGCGCGAGGAACGCCCGGAGCCTTTCAAGAAACGACAGATAAAAACGTATCCCTATGAAAAGAATTTTCATTCCGACCCTGTTCCTGTGCCTCCTGTCCCTGTCGGACGCGAAAGGGCAGGACACCTTGGTGGGCAAACAGCCCCAAAACCGTGCCGCGCTCTTGGAAGAGTTCACCGGGGTCAACTGCGGCTATTGCCCGGCCGGGCATGTCCTTACCAACCAGCTCATGGCTGAGCATGAAGGCCGCTTGTTCGTGTTCAACCTCCATGCGCCCAATTCCAATCTTGTGACCCCGCCCTCGGGGACAGCCGACATGCGGACGGAGTACGGCGATGCCTTGGCCACCAACGCCGGGGTCAACACCCTGCCCTTGGGTACGGTGAACCGGCATTCCTTCAACGGCAGCCTCAGCCTGGGCCGCGAGCAATGGGCCTCGGCCATCGGGCAGGTGCTGGAGATGCCCGCCTACCTCAACGTGGGCGCCTGCGCCACCCTGGACTGGGCAAGCCGGGAACTGAGCGTGGAAGTGCAGCTGTACTACACCGGGGAGGCCTCCGTGGAAGAGAACCATATCCACGTGGCCCTGGTGCAGAACAACATCCAAGGCTACCAGAAGAACGGCTACCAGAACCCGGAACAGAGCCTGGGCGGCAGCCTCTACCTCCACCAGCATATCTTCCGCGATTTCCTGACCGGGCAGTGGGGCGATGCCGTGCCGGCGGGTGAGGCCGGCACGTTCCTGAGCCGCACCTATTCCAAGACCTTGCCCGGACAGATCCGCAACGTGGACCTGGACCTGACCGAGTTGCAGGTCATCGTCTTCGTCTCGGAAGACCGGAACGAAATCATCAACGCCTGCGAGGCCTTGATCCAGCATGAGAACGGCCCCGGCCATGTCTTCGGCCTCTCCAAGGGAACCCAGCCGCAGGACGTGTTCACTTGCGACAACTCCATCCGGGTCGCCTTCGAGTTCGAGAACCGGAACCCGGAAGGGACGGCGAGTGCCGTCGAATCGGTGGAGTTCCTTTGCAAGAGCCGTAACCGGGAACATACCTTCACCTGGCAGCCGGATTCGGCTTTCGGGTTCCGGCAGACGGCAAGGGTGGTCTCGGACGAGTTTCCCCTCTACCTGAACGGGGTTCCCAACACGGTGGAGGTAACGGTTGCCGCCGTCAACGGGGAAGCTTACGACTTTGAAGCGCAAAAGCCGCTGCGGATTCCGGCCATCAAGTACTTCGGCTACACCTCCGCCGATTCGGTGGTGGTGGATTTCCGGCAGGACGCGTACGGTTCGGAATCATCCTGGGTGTTCCAGACCGAAGAGGGTGAAACCGTGGCAGAAGGCGGACCCTACAAGGATATCGCCATCTCGCAAGCCCCCAAGCAGCACCGGCATGCGGTGCCTGTGTCCTTGGGTTGTTACCGTCTGATAGCCAGGGACAGCCGGGGCGACGGCATCAACAACGGCTTCGGGGAAGGTTCGTTCGCCATCTCCGACCCGGACGGGAACATCTTGGTGGAACACGACGGGGTCTTCACCGACTCGGCAGTCGTCATGCTGCGCAGGTCGGATGTAGGCAATGAACGGGCGGACCGGAGCGGCCTCCGCCTGCAAATCGTCCCCAACCCCTCCGCCGGGCCTTGCCGTCTGGAAGTGGAAGGCTGGGAGGGCACGGACATCCGCTTGGAAATCTTCAACGCCCAAGGAAAATTGGTGGCCGTGAAACAAGAATCCACCGGAAGCGGAACCTTGTCCATTCCCTTGCCTGCCGAGGAACTGCAAGCGGGAACCTATTTGGTCAAACTCAGCGGCCCGAGGCAAAACGGGGTCGCCAAATGGGTCGTCATCAATAGAAATTAAAGGGAATTTGACCAAAATAAGTTCGACCCGAATACATCCCAACACGATACCCCGCCACAAACACCGGTGACGGGGTATTTTAACCCAAATCGGTCATTAGACTCGCCGAGTGTGTTTCCTGTTTTCGAAGAGGGATGCTTTTGTGCATCTTGTTCGCTTCTGTCCGCATCTTGCTCCTCGCTACGCCTCGACGTAGCCCGCTACGCCTTCGGCTAGGCGAGAAGCATGCTGCATGACATAAGCGGACAATCTACCCAAAGTCTAATGACCGATTTGGGTTTAATTTTTCCTGTCTGTGACCTCTTCCCACCGGAGCTTGACTTTCGCCTAATCTCTCATCTTCAATACTGTTTCACCAAAGCCAACCGGATTGCATCCAGCTCAACCCAAAGGTTCTGACGGAAAACCAAGACCGTTCATTCAAAAAGATAACGCACAACATCCTGGTTCACTTCGTCCACAATCGAGAAATCCTCCTTGACATAGCCCACCGTCACCCGCATGACAGGGGCGTGAGCCAAACATTTTGCAACATCTTCAATGCTGTGTTTCAATTCATTGTGCGCCACCGAGGCAAAGGTGTGCCGAGCCTGGTAATAGTAAAGGCCCGGAATGCCGCAGGCCTCTCCCAATTTCTTCAAGCCTGCGTTGATGGCCCGGTTGAATCCTCTCAGCGTGGAATAACGCCGATGGAAAACGAACACCTTTTTCCGGTAAGGGTCCCTGTAGCGGTCGCACAGGGAACGGACAAAAGGAGGCACATGGATTTTCTGGTGAGCCCGGTCGGCCCGACGCGAACAAGTCTTGGTCCGGTCATATTCCAGAAGGTAATCCGGAGTCAGGATTTCCACATTGTAAAGGTCGGCTGAATTGATTCCAGCCAAACACAGGGACAGCAAAAAACAATCCTTGGCCAAGCGGACCTGTTTCTCCTGAGGCTCGCAATCCAAAATGGCCCGCACTTGCTCCCTGTTCAAGCTTCCCTTCCGCTTGGGTGGAGGCTGGAGCGGCATCTTGTACTTGGCAAAAGGATTGTTCGGAATAGCCACGATACCTTGCTCTTCATCGTTATGGAAATCCTTGGCCAGCATGAACACCCGTTTGAGATGGGTCATGTAAAGGTTGACACCCCTGGCTCCCACATGCTCTTTCCGGAGCCAATCCTCATAATCCAAAAGGAAATGCAAGTTGATACAAGAAGTCCTCAGTTCGTGGCCGGAAACAAAGGCCCGAAGCCGGTTCAAAGAGGTAACGTAAAGAAGTCGTGTCCGTTGGTTCCGTACCGAAGGTAAGAAATCCTTTTCCCAGAACTCGAACAGGTCGATTCCATGGAGAGGAAGGCTGGCTTGACGTTCTTCCTGTTTCAACAGGTAGTCTTTCAAGTTCTTGGCCGTATAGGTATCGGGCGAAATTCCCAAATCCAGGATTTCGTTGTTCAAACGCAAAATCCGTTCACCCAAGCGGGCCTGGATATAAGGATCCGTCAATTGCCCCTTGCGGAGCTGTTTGGGATAAACCCAAATCGGTCATTAGGCTCGCCGGGGCGTTTCCGATGGCGGAAATGGTGCTTTCGGGCATCTTGTCCGCTTCTGTCCGCATCCTGCTCCTCGCTACGCCTCGACGTAGCCCGCTACGCCTTCGGCTAGGCGAGAAGCATGCTGCATGACATAAGCGAGCAATCTGCCCGAAGCCTAATGACCGATTTGGGATAAACGCGGATTCCCGTAGGCAGGAACACGCATTTCCTCTTGTGTGTCATCCGTATGGACAAAGTATAAGTCCCATCGGAATTTTTGTGCCGGGGATTGGCCAACACGATTTTGAAAACAGGCATGTCTTTGTTTTTTATGGGTTTTCGAACCGGGTTGGGAAAGGCGTCCAAGCTTGCTTGAGCATGGCCGAGGCGGAGAACCGGACGCAACGAGTTCATGAACACCTTGGATTACACCTAGATACAAACCAATAAAAAACCGTATATCAATTTTATACCATGAGAAATCATTACAAGGAATGCAAGAAATCGTACAAATCCGATTCCGGTTCCAGACCTAACTTCTTTTTCAGGCGGTTCTTGGCCGTGTAAACCGAACGTACGGCCCGGTTGGTAATGGAAGCTATTTCTTTGGGGCTGAGCCGAAGCCAGATAAAGGCGCAAAGGCGTTTGTCATGGGAAGTCAAATCCGGGAAACGGTTTTCGAGCTTGATCCAGAAATCCTGGTCCACCCTTTTGAAATACAGCTCGAATTCCTCCCAATCCTTCCCGGGAGAGAAATCCTTCAACAAACGTTCCATCTCCATCACATACATCCGGCCCTTGGCATCCAGACGTAACAACCGCATGGCATGCAGCTTGCCGGAAAAAGCAGCCACCAATCCCCTGATTTTGATTGCATAGAGGGCTTGCGCCATCAAATCCTTGTCCCGTTCGTCCAAGGCCCGGCCCATATTGTCCTTCAAATCCTCCATCCGGTCCTGGAACAGGATTTCGGCCTTCCCTTCCCGGGCCCGGATTTGATGCCGGAGTTTTTTCTGCGCTTGGAGCCGACGATACAGAACCAGCAAGGACACCAACAGGAACAAACCGGCCACCAAGCAAAAACCTATTGTCAGATTCTTGTACTTCAAGCCGGAACGGGCAATCTCGGCTTCACGGGAAACCTGTTCCATCTCCTGGAAGGAACGATAATATTCCAAACGCCGCCGCTGGTGTTCGGAACGCAAATCATTCGCAGCCGCCCGCATGCGTTTTTCCACCCGGTAGGCCGAGTCCAACCAGAAACAAGCGGTACGGTAATCCTGCCTAAGCTCGGCGGCTTGGGCCAAACGGACCAAAGAAACAAGCTGCACATCCCAGCTTTCCATGGAAACGGCAGCTTCCAGGTTTTCCTTGGACAAGGCTTCCACCTCTTCGATTTTTCCGGCAAAGAACAAAACCCGGATCAAACTGCCACGTATGTACAAACAAAGATGCCCGAAATTCCGCAAGGATGCCTCCGACAAGGCGAAAGCCAATTGGTTTTCGGCCAAAGCATATTCCCCCAATTCCTCATAGGCGATACCAATGTAGTAAAGCGCATATATGTACTGTTCTCCCAGCAAATGGTTCTTCCGCAATAAATTGTAACATTCAAGAGCATAATGCAAGGCTTCGTTTCCCTCGTCCAAAGCGGCATGGACCGCCGAAAGGTTTGCGTACACGATGGCCTGCATATCTTCGGACAGGG
The DNA here is from genome assembly GCA_944321885.1 of uncultured Bacteroidales bacterium. GTDB lineage: Bacteria > Bacteroidota > Bacteroidia > Bacteroidales > P3 > Pullibacteroides. The sequence goes on from CALUNB010000051.1 coordinate 7,732, forward strand.
AACGGCAATCCAACGAACGCAAAAGATAGTACTGGCCTTGCTTGATCAAGCCCCGATGGGCGAAAACGGCCCCCATCACATTGTAACAACGGGCTGCCACGATGTCGTTGCTGTCGCGGCTGTACAGGCTCATGATATTGGTCGTGATGTCAACGGCCTCCTCGTAAGAATTCAAGTACAGAGCTTCTTCGGCCAAACCCACACCGGTCTTCACATGCAGGGCGACCCAAAGCGAATCCTCCGGAACAAAGGCGGGCAAGTCCTTCGGGAAATTACCATAATCCAACAAGGAAGGGATGCCCAGATGCCGGGCAATGCGTTGTTCCAACAAGAACAAGGAATCGAAAGCCCCCCGGTAATCCCCTTTCGAGAACAGCAACCTGAACCCATCCACCTTGAAATCGAAGAAAGCTAAAGTATCGCCATACTTCGCGGCCATTTGCTGGGCTTCCTGTATCCAAGCCTGCTTGCTTCCATTGTCCATGCAATAACGGATGCTGTCGCGATAAGGCCTAGCCCAATCTGCCGAACAAGGTGACTGTGCCTCATCCGCCATGCAAAACCCGGGTAGGAAAAACAGGGTTACTGCAACAGAAAAACAAAAAACGGACAAACGGGAATTCCCACCTAACCTTCTAACCAAAAGAAGCAAAGAGAACATATGTGCCAGGGGGTATTGGTCGGTCATAGGTCACGGGGCCGTTTCACGGAACAAAAATACGGAAATAAAAAAAAACGGGGCGGCAATACGCCACCCCGTCCAACCAACCAAAACAACCAGAAAACCTGGAGGGCGCAAAAGGCACGCCCCCAGGTCCAGATATCAGCCGACAATCAACTTATGCAGTTCCACGGTTCCATCCAAGAGGGTGAACTTCAACATGTAAACACCCGAAGACAGGCCTGAAAGGGAAATTTCAGGATTACCACCCTCGTAACGAACCAAGCGTTTCCCTGACAAAGAAAGGACATCCACGGATGCATAAGCCCCTTCTACCCTGACGTAATCCGTGGCCGGGTTCGGGCCGACCTTCACAACAGCGGATTCCACCTTTTCGTTGGCCACATCCACATCCAGCAGGACGGATTCGCTGGGGACTTCTTCCCCGTCTTGGTAAACTGCCGTCACATAGTATTCGTAACTGCCCGGAGCCACCCCTTCGTCCACATAAGACAAGGAGGTCAAGCGTTCGGCATTCAAGAGGTTTCCATCGCGGTAAGCATTGAAACCCACGAGCTTGACATTTTCGCTGGTAGCCTTCGCCGCTTGGACCGGTTTAGGTTCACCCAAATCCAAGGCCCCAAGGCTCATCACCTTCACCAACGGGCTCTCTTCATAAACCAATTCGTCCAAATCCTTGCCGGACTTCGCAGCCGCTTCCAAATCGCGCCGGTTCACTACCAAGGCGTTGATACACCAGTTGGCCGAAAGACCGCTGGCCGTCAAGGTAGACCACTGCTGACCATCGGTCGAAAGCAAATCCCCGTAACCTTGCACGGCCGGTCCCATGTCGAAGACCGCCACCGGAGCCGAAGCATCGGAATATTCCACGCGGTAGCCCACCAAGGCTTCCATCGGTTGGTCCATCGGGATGTATTCCCCGAACATGAAAGTGTTCCAATCGTTTTCCCTGATTCTCGAGGTAACAGGCATCCGCAGCGCCAAGGTGTCGTTCAGGTAAACCAAAGCGTCCAAATTGGTAATCCCTTCCCCGATGAAATACTCCATACCTACGATGTACAAATCCCTGTACGCATCCAGCCCTTCCGAATCCCAGCCTACGAGGCACCACATCGGTGAACCGTCCGTAAGCCCGGTCCCGCTGTAAGGCAGACCGCAATAACCGATTGCCAAAGGTGTTTCAAAATAAGGCAGTTCCCAAGCCATGGCCACATCGTTGGTATTCCCGTCCGCTGGAACCGGATCCAGGCTCAGGTGGGAAGGCGGCATCGCCGTACCTTGCAAGGTCACTTCGATTTCCACCGAATCGGAAGCCACGCAGGAATTGTCATGGAAGGCTTCCACCTTGTAAAGGTAAGTACCGGCGGAACGACCCGGGTCGGTATATTCCAGATTCAACAAACCATCTGTCAGCAGTTCTCCGTCACGATAGATATTGAAGCCTACCAAGGCTGGGCCGTCTTCGGCCGTATAGTCCCAATCCAACATGACCGAAGCATGGCTTTCAGCTGCCGTGAGGCCTTCCGGCCCGGCGCATTCGCCAATGGGATTAATCGTCACCGTCGTTTTCACGTCTTCCAGCATATTGGTACAACCGCCCTCATTAACGGATTCCACCGTATAGGTGTAATCGCCCGGTTCCATCAAAGCTTCCTTGTAGCTCAAGCCCTGGATATACTCTCCTTCCGGATTGACCTGTTCCCCGTTGCGGTAGAGATTGTAGCCTAACAAGCCCGGAGCGCTTTCCACTTCGAGGAAGGCGATGTGGCTATTGGTCGCCGAAAATTGAAGCATGGCACCCAAGGCTACCGTACTGTCGGGCAAAAGGTTCATGCTCAAACCTCCGGCAACGAACCCATAGGTGGATACGGCTCCCAAACGAGCATCTTTCGACAAATCCTTCTTGCCGAGGAATTCCCCTGTGGCGAAATCCACCGTGTAAAGTTCGGCCATGTTTGTACCGCTTTGGCTGAAAAGGTAGAGTTTCCCATCGTAGTAAACCGAACCCGAAATGGCCAAGCCCTCCACATCAATCGACACGCCCGGGTCGATTTCACGACCGAAACGGTTGCAGAAATGCAAGGAAAACCAATCCCCATAGGCAAAACCGCCGTTCCCGTTGTCCAGTTCCGGAATATAGCAAAGATGCACCACCTCCACGCCTTCAGCCGTGACCAAGTGGTTACTGATGGACATGTCCGCCAAATCCACCACAAGGATTTCCTCTTGCTGGGTGGCCAAATACAGCTGTCCGTCACGATGGACCATGTTGGAAATGTTGCCGATGCCTTCAATCGCATAGGTTTCCACCAAGGACATGTCGGCCAAATTGAACTCGTAAACCGCACCCGTGTTGTAATTTCCCGTATATAAACGGTCGCCCACAATCACGCTGGAAGAATAGCCATAGGTATCGAAAGGCTCATAGGAAATCAAATCCAGGTTCCCGTTCTGGTAACTTTTGGAAGCAGAAGCCGCAATCCGACGACCTGCGGCATTCTCCGTCCCCGTCACAGCGGCACGCAAAGTACCGTCCCAAACCTTGTCCACATTCACGTTCTTGCCCATCTGCGCCGAAGGCAAGCCCCAGTAAACCTCCACCTGGCGGTTGTAAACCACATTACTCCCGATTTCCTGTACCGGGAAGCACCCGCCTTCTTCCACAACCAACAGACGGATTACTTCGCTATAATCCGAAACACCTTCGGCATACACGGCCTGCACGGCGTATTCATGGACCCCGGCTTCCACACCTTCGGTCTGCAGGTATTCCAATTCCCCGGCCGGAATCAATTCGGCATTGAGCTGGACCGAATCGCAGAAAACATTATAACCTTGCAAGGTATATTGGCTTTCGAGCGGAGCCAACCACGAAAGGGAAACCGTCATTTCCCCCATGTACTGGTTTGCCGTGAAAGAACGCGGACGGGCAAAAATCTGGTTTTCACCCAAAGCCAGCACATAAGGCACATATGTGCTTTGATAGGTCGACCATCCGGTAATCCTGCGCCCGTCATCACTGATTGACATAGGCGTAAAATAAGGAATAGGGGCCGTCAAACCGTAAAGTTCCCTGACATATTCCTCCAATGTAACCAAGGAGCCGTCATTGATATTGTACAAATAACCGGTCCTGTCCCCGGAAGTGGAGGAAATAGCTTGGTACATCAAAACCCATCCTGTTTCGGTAATGCCGGTCACACCCCCGGATCCCATGCCAGGAGCCATGGGCAAGTTCTCCAAAGTATAGGTGCAATTTTCCTTGTCATAATGAATCAGAACCAAAGAAGCCCGCGCACTACCAGCAATCAAAGAACCATCGTTATTGGTGACGGACAAGGAGCCGCTTCCGTTATCATCCGTCCCTACAAAAAAGGAAGTATCGTTCTTCAAATCCCAAAACACCGGGCTCCAGTTGTTGCCGGCTCCTTCCAAAGTGGAATGCCCGGCCAGAATCGTCGCGTCATCGTTGCACCCGTTGACCCGTTCACCGAAACCAGTCGAACCTGCAGCCCTCGGCCAATGCGGTTCCACACGGTAGAGGATTTCACCCGTCCGGCCATCGACCAGATAAGCGTAGTTTATGGCAACCTCCCGGCCCAATTCCGGATCATCCTCCTGCTCATGCGACATGGTGACAAGGGTATCCCGGCTCCGGGATGCCGCCCATGTACTGGACGTGGCATAATAGCCTTCCGTCTCGTTGGAACGTGTCTTGATGGAAATCAATTCCCCGTTCAAGTAAATGTAACCGTCCCCGGCATAATGGTCGGGGGAAACGACGAAATCGGCCGGGGTTTCGGTAATCCAGACACTGTCTCTTTCAATATCGTAAATATAACCAGGCACGGCCGTACCCGCATCCCCAGGGAAGGAACCACCCACATACCTCCCATCCGGGGATATTGCAGCCGCCCTGGCGCCAGCCGCCCCGATTAGGATGCAAAAACGGGCATTGGGATTTTCAGTGATGACGGTTCCTGCCTGCTGGGCCTGCGACACAGGGACGCAACCCAAACAAAGAGCTGCCAGAATCGTTGTCAATCTTGTGTTCATAGGTTTTAAATTTTATGGATTCTACCAAGAGCCGGGCGTTTTCCTATCGGGAAACATCCGGAATCCACCCGGCTCGTTCCAATCATTCCTTAAGGTTTTCCAACAGTTTTTTTTACATCAGAACTACTTTGTAAACACCGGTTTCCATCCCGGAGAACAGACGAACCAGCACCATGGAGGATTCCGTCTGCACGACCGGGAGCAGGATATTGCCCGACGTGCCGATCTTGCCGGAGTACAAACGCCTCCCATTCAAATCGAACACTTCCACATGGTCGATTACCCGGTTCCCCGGATTCCAAACCGTAATCCGACCCTCCTTGGCGAACACGCTCAGACCGCCCAAAGCATCGTTTTCCGTACCTTGCGGTTCGGTCGTGAATTCCGAAGAAGCAGGCGCGCTTGCCAGACGTTCATCACAAATCGCTTGCAACTGCCAAACATAAGCCGTGTTCGGTTCCAGTTCCGAAAGGGTGTACTCGGTAAGATACACATTGATAGTATCGAACACTGCCTCAACCGATTCACGGTACATCAACCAGAAGTAATCGTTTTCCGCACCCGGGGTCCAGGACAAATCGGCTTCGGTAGCCGAAACGACCGCGTTCAAACCCGTAGGAGCATCGCAACGAGGTGCGGGCGTGGTGAAAGACAGGGTATCGGTCCAAAGGCTGCTATCGCCCGGGGCGCAATAGGCACGCACGGCGATATTGTATTCCGTAGTGTAATTCAATCCCGTGATTGTCAGCGTGTCAGGTTGCACTTCCAAGAAGGAGCCGACCGTTCCCGGTTCCCAGACATGGACAATCTTGTCCGAACCCGAACGCGCCACAATCGTCACCGACTGCCATGTAGTCCCAATAACCTGGAAATCTTCCGGAACCGAGCAAATGCTGCCCGTGGTGAAGAAACCCTCCCGGCTCAATTCACCCGGGCTCCGGTGCCCTTCCTCGCAGAAAGGTTGGATATGGTAAGTGTAAAGGCTTCCCGGTTCCAAACCTTCCAGGACATACCGGGTCTGGTCGGTATAAACCGTGTCGGATTCCCCGCTATCCTGGTTGGTGTAGTAGATACCGTATTCCATGGAGTAACCGGTCCATTCCAGCGTGACCCCATAGGCGGTCAAACCGTACTGGCGGATACCTTCCACCGGCAAGCAGGGTGTTCCTTCCGTGTACCGGGCCCGCAGGCTGTCGATGACGAAATAGGCATATTCATCCACGGTATAGTCCGGCATGGGATTGCTCACCATCAAAGCCACATGCAACTGGCGCGTATGCCCGGACAAATCCAGTACATAACGAGTGTAATCCAAACCGAAATCCTCAACATCGAGGGTATCCACGATGTCCGAAACCGTGAAATCCCCATCCTGGCTCACCAAGACGAAAATCTGGGCGGGGGTAGAGTCAAGAACAGAGATTTCCTTCGTATTGAAATCTTGGTAATAGGCCTGGCACAGGAAAGTGTATTCCGCCGGAGCCGCCTGGTCCTCCATGCAAAGAGGCGGGAAACTCAACCACATATTCCCACCACTCACACGTGCACCGATGGAAACATGGCCATTGCTCGTGGCACATCCTGCATGCCAACCGTTCGTGCCAGTGGAAGGAGAAAAGACGACCGGGCTTTCCCCGTTCAACTCTCCGTACTGAGTTGTGAACCCATCTGGTACCGATTCAGAACCCGTCAAGTCTGCCTCAAAAGGCAAAGAATGCAAAGTACTGCCTTCCACAACCTTCACCAAAGAGCTGTCGGTCTGCGAGCAGACAGCACGGACTCCAACCTCGTACAAGGTGTTCGCAGGCAAGGGCGTGATGACACAACCCGTATTTTCGCCTAGCAACCACGAGGACCATTCTTCCGTCCCGGATTCACGGTAACGGTAAATGACCGAAGCGGCAGGACGGTTTTCGTCCGTCCATTCCACAGCCAAAGCCCTGTGGGTTGTCAAGGAATCGTCCACACGCAAATCCACCGGGTAGGAGCAAGGCAAGGCCGGTTCAACCAAAACACGGTTCAAACTGAAAACCTTCCCCGACATCATGCCGCCGGGAACCGCCTTGATCAAGAAACGCAATTGCATTTTCGCTCCGGCTTCAACCTCCGGAATGGTCAGACGTAAGGTGGCGAAATTATCGTCTTCATAATCAAAAGTCAAATTAGTGATGAAGGCTGCTTGACGCCAATCGGTATCCTCCACTTCCTTGTACCATATCGAAATCGTGTCGCCCGAAGCCAAAGGAGCCAAGCTGTTCCCCAGCATGCCAGAGCTTGCCATCTGGATACGGTACGTCACATCCAAAGCTGAATAAGAGGCCTCGAACACTGGTGAAATCATGTCGCCCTCGGCCATGCTGCTTCCCAAGGGAGCAATCAAGCTACCCATAAAGGAACGCAAATGGTCGTCCGTATAGGCAGAGCCTCCACCTACCAAGCCTCCAATCGCTGAAATACCGGCATAAAAATCAACCGGTAAGTCTTCCGAACTCGACCAGCCTGCCGGCGCGAAGATATCCAAGGCATCCTCCCGTCCACGGTCCGTGGCGAAACCGAATTCCACAGGTGTTGTGCCAATCGTATAGGCACTCGCCGGTGCATACTCGGAAGTATATTGGTTTTCGGAACTTTCAGTCCAAAAATAGAAGTAATACGGCCTGCCTGATTCCAAACCTTCCATACGGAATTCCCCATTTTCTACCGGACCACTGTAAACCGCCTCCATCAAATAGGGAACGGAATGCGCTGAAACAGGTTCGCTTGAATAGAACAAGGTGTCCCCCGGCACGTAGGCCCGGCCCGAAATGTCTATCATCCGGTCAGGTGCCCCGTAATCATAAGTCGACATCCCGACCAATATGTCGTTTCCCTCGTTCCCTGTCACCGCAAAACGCACGAAATCCTCGCCGGTTTCCAGCAAGTCCACCGTAGGAGGAGCCATTGAGGTGGCAAAATCCAGCACGATGGGATTCCCGTACAAGGGGCCGCCCAAGCAACGGTCGTTATAAGGGTAAACCAAAAGGTAGTAAGACATAGCCGGAGACAAATCTTCCAAATCCACGGTCGTGTCCGTCCCATAAATCAGCACCGGGCATCCTGAAATGGAATCGCCCGCGCTCCAAAAGGTCCCTGCCACATAGGCCCGGCCATCTTCGGGTCCTTCTTCGATGGTTTCCGTCGTGGACAACAAGACTAAGGCACCATCGCATGCACCCTCCACAAACACGCTACCAGAGAATGAAGTGGAGAGATTCCCGGTAATCTTCAATCTGGCTTCCACGTCCGACGGAGGGACACAATCCAAAGGGTAATTGAAAGACATGGCGGCACCAGGTTCCGGAGGAGTAATGGCATCCATGCGCAGGCAAGTCGCCGCTTCACTCGTGTTACCCGTCCAATCGCTGGCATACAACGCACTGGCTTCCGCTTCCCCTTTCAAGGCAAAAGCGAAACCGAATTGGTTAGCAGACGAGGCATCGGGAAGCGCCAAGGAACGGAATTGAACCGAAATCTTGCCTTCCCGGTAAAGAATCACATCGTACGACCAACGGTAGGCTTCGGTCGAAATTTCGTCCCAAAGCATCATGTTTTCAAAACGGATGGTCAGAATCCCGTTCTCCGCATCGGAATGATAGCCGATACGACTTTGGTCATCGGTGGAAACCATCGCATCGTAAGGCCAACCCCATTTGATGATTCTCGGCCTGGCAGTCATGGCATACGAAATGCTGGTTCCCGAAATTTCCCCGTAGAAAAGGGCCGTATCGACACGGTTGGTAAAATAAATCTGACCATCGCCGGTCAAACCGAAATGTGTCTTCCGCAGGCCGGCATAAAGAAAATCGAAACCTATCGGCTGTGTTTCCACGGCCAAAGGTTCCCCGTAGGAAGGAACAACCACCGGGTCGGCATTCAAGGCCAACCATTCACCACTCACGGTGTCGAGCCCTGTCTTCAATTGAAAATCGACCCAGTCCACGGGTCTTTCAGGTACGGTTTCCTCGATGGAAAGCTGGTAAGCCCGCACCGGGACCTGGGCTTGCAGTCCCAAGCCTCCAAACAGGGCCAAGACCGCAAAAAGAAAGCGACATCTTTTTTTCATGGATTTTGGTTTTAGGTTAATACTTCGCCGGCCTCCGTCCGCAAGGAACGTCCTCCGGTCGATGGCAAATCAAAAACAAAATCCGGTTCCCCTGGAAAAACAAGCTTATCCAAAAGGAAAACGCCCTTGGAAAACGTAGTTTTCAAAAGTGTTCCAAAAACTACAGCTTACATAGAAACAAGAAAATACAATTACAAACCTCGAGATAGGAAACCATAAAAAGCGTAGATAGGGAAACAACCCGGGAACCCGGTTGGCCGATAGGAAAAACACGACAAATCCCTGGAA
>CALUNB010000052.1 GCA_944321885.1 uncultured Bacteroidales bacterium
CAAAGAGCGATAATGAGGATGCTCAGGATACTTACCAAGGCGTTCCCCCAGTTGACGGTATCGAAATGCTTGAAATATAGCAGCCATTTGCCAATGAAGTCTCCCGGGACTTTTTCTCCCCGGAAATCCAATCCGAAGACATCCGCAACCTGGGTCGTGAAAATCGTGACCGCGATTCCCGCCGTGAAGCCCACGATGATAGGGTAGGGAATGAATTTGATGATGGTGCCGAGCTTGAACACGCCTAAAAGTATCAGCAACACGCCCGCCATCAGGGTCGCCACGGTAAGCCCTTCGAAGCCGTATTGCTGTATGATACCGTATATGATGACGATGAAAGCCCCGGTCGGTCCCCCGATTTGTACCCGGCTTCCTCCGAGCAAGGATACGATGAATCCTGCCACGATGGCGGTGATGATACCCTTTTCGGGGCTGACTCCGGAGGCGATGCCGAAGGCGATAGCCAAGGGAAGGGCTACGATGCCGACGATGACCCCGGCCATCAGGTCGGAGAGGAAGGTGTTCCGGTTGTAAGTGCGCAAGCAAGGGAACAGCTTGGGTTGGAAATCGGGCTTTTTCATTTAAAATGCAATGAATATTTGTGTTATGTGAAACATGCTTGATTTTGAAGCGGCAAAAGTAGGTATTCGGGTTTAAATGGCAAAGGAAACCTTGGGGAGCTTTCCTATATCCCCGGATTCTTCCGGTTCCGGCTTTTCCGGGCAATTTCGGTCCGGCTTCGCGACATTTTTTAAAAAGCTTCTTATATTTGCATGTTCCTTTGGAAAGTGGCAGGAATCATAAAGTACTGGAGTATAGCGGACTGCTGCGCCAAGAGGAATGGGGATAGAAAAAAGATGGCGGAAAATTTGGTTTTATAAAAATCCGTTGTATCTTTGCAGTCCTTTTTGCGACGGGCAGCGTGAGAACGCCAATATAGCTCAGTTGGTAGAGCAGCTGATTTGTAATCAGCCGGTCGTGGGTTCGAGTCCCTCTATTGGCTCAAACAATCCACGGTAAAGCTGCCGGGGAAGCAAAACGGAAATCTGGGAGGATTCCAGAGCGGTCAAATGGAACAGACTGTAAATCTGTCGGCTTAGCCTTCGAAGGTTCGAATCCTTCTCCTCCCACCAGAACGCGGAAGTAGCTCATTTGGTAGAGCGGTAGCCTTCCAAGCTACAGGCGGCGGGTTCGAGCCCCGTCTTCCGCTCCAAGTTCAAAGAAATGCCGACGTAGCTCAGGGGTAGAGCACTTCCTTGGTAAGGAAGAGGTCACGAGTTCAAATCTCGTTGTCGGCTCCAGGCGGGGGCAAGAAGTTTGCTTCACGCAAATTTGTTTATACACTTAAAACATTTTCAGATATGGCAAAAGAAACTTTTGTGCGTACCAAACCCCACGTGAACATTGGTACCATTGGTCACGTTGACCACGGTAAGACTACCTTGACCGCCGCCATCACCACCGTTTTGGCTAAGAAGGGTTTGTCCGAAGTCAAGTCTTTCGACTCCATCGATAACGCACCTGAAGAAAAAGAACGTGGTATCACCATCAATACCGCCCACGTAGAATATCAGACTGAAAACCGTCACTATGCACACGTTGACTGCCCGGGTCACGCCGACTATGTAAAGAACATGGTTACCGGTGCTGCCCAGATGGACGGTGCTATCTTGGTTGTTGCCGCTACCGACGGTCCCATGCCCCAGACGCGTGAACACATCTTGTTGGCCCGTCAGGTAGGTGTGCCCCGTATCGTGGTTTTCATGAACAAAGTGGACTTGGTTGACGACCCCGAATTGCTCGACCTCGTTGAAATGGAAATCCGTGAGCTCTTGTCGTTCTACGAATACGATGGAGACAACACGCCGATTATCCGTGGCTCCGCTTTGGGTGCCTTGAACGGTGAACCGAAGTGGGAAGAGAAGGTGCTTGAACTGATGGATGCCGTTGATAATTGGATTCCTCTGCCTCAGCGTGACATCGACAAGGATTTCTTGATGCCTATCGAAGACGTGTTCTCGATTACCGGTCGTGGTACGGTTGCTACCGGTCGTATCGAATCGGGTGTCATCAACTCGGGTGATCCCGTTGAAATCATCGGTATGGGTGATGAAAAACTCAAATCCACGGTTACCGGTGTGGAAATGTTCCGCAAGATTTTGGAACGCGGTGAAGCTGGTGACAACGTAGGTTTGCTGTTGCGTGGTATTGAAAAGGATCAAATCCGTCGTGGTATGGTTATTGCCAAGCCGGGTTCCGTAACTCCGCACAAGCACTTCAAGGCTCAGGTTTATATCTTGAAGAAGGAAGAAGGTGGTCGTCATACCCCGTTCCACAACAACTATCGTCCGCAGTTCTATTTCCGTACGACTGACGTAACGGGTGAAATCATTCTGCCGCAGGGTGTGGAAATGGTTATGCCTGGCGATAACTTGACCATCGAAGTCAAGCTGCTTGCTCCTATCGCCATGAGCCAGAACCTCCGTTTCGCTATCCGTGAAGGTGGTCGGACGGTAGGTGCCGGTCAGGTAACCGAAATCCTTGACTAATTAGTCTGAATAGAGATTGTTGCGGGTTTATTCTTGGAGGGGCGCTTCAAAATTTCCCTGCAAGGGATAAACCCGCAATGGTTTTATAAGTAGAGAGGGATGGGAAACCATCCGGACCAAAGGAGCATAGTTTAATGGTAGAATAGCGGTCTCCAAAACCGTTGGTGGGAGTTCGATTCTCTCTGCTCCTGCATTTTCCTACAGGTTTTGTCTTTGAAGCCTGTAGGATATGTTATGTTGAATCCTATAACACGTCAAATACGATGTCAAAGTTTATCAACTACGTCAAGGCCAGCAAGGATGAGTTGCTTCACAAGGTTTCGTGGCCAACGTATTCCGAGTTGCAGAACAGCGCTGTGGTTGTTTTTGTGGCAGCACTGCTTATCGCACTTCTCGTGTTCATCATAGACATGGTTTTGGGTGCGCATCCCGATTTGACTTGGAAAGGGATTTTGGGTTATATCTACGACCTTTTACGATAAGTTTTGAAATGAAATAGGTACATCCGAAGGCCGGATTTACGGGCATAAGCTTCCAATGTCTGCTGGAGGGAGGATGTACTGAATCCATATTACTCCGGGTTTTCCCGCACGTCATTTTTTTCAGCTTCACTGTTTCCTGTGAGCCGGTTTTACCGGGGAAACAGTGGAAATTCAACGAGAGCATGGCCGAACAAGTTAAGAATTGGTACGTAATCCGCGCTGTCAGTGGCGAGGAGAAGAAAGTGAAGGAATACTTGGAAAGTGAAATTTCCAGGTTGAACATCCGGGATTATATTCCCCAAGTACTTATTCCGACAGAAAAGGTTTATACTATCCGTAACGGGAAGAAAGTGAGCATTGAACGTTCTTATCTTCCTGGCTACGTCTTGATAGAGGCTCTTTTGGTTGGAGAAATCCAGCACGTCATCAAGAACATTCCGGGAGTTTTGGGCTTTCTGGGGAACCAGGGAGATCCCGTGCCTTTGCGTCCTGCCGAGGTACAGAGGATTCTCCACAAGGTGGATGAATTGACGGATTCACCTGAAAGGCCGGTCGAACCTTTCATGGTGGGCGAGCCGGTCAAGGTTACCGATGGCCCGTTCAACAACTTCTCGGCTATCATTGAAGAAGTGAATGAGGAGAAGAAAAAGCTGAAGGTGATGGTGAAGATCTTTGGGCGAAAAACACCTCTCGAATTGAATTTCTCCCAAGTAGAGAAAGAGTAGTTTGGTTTCATTATTTTGTTTTCACATTTAATTTCAATTAAAAATGGCAAAACAAGTTAGTGCCTTAATCAAGTTGCAGATCAAAGGCGGTGCTGCCAATCCTTCGCCTCCAGTAGGTCCCGCGTTGGGTGCCAAGGGGGTCAACATCATGGAGTTCTGCAAACAGTTTAACGCGCGTACGCAGGATAAGGCCGGGCAAGTGCTTCCGGTTATCATCACCGTGTATGCCGATAAATCGTTTGAATTTGTTGTAAAGACTCCTCCGGTGGCTGTTCAGCTCAAGGACGCTTCCAAGGCGAAGAAAGGTTCTGCCGAACCTAACCGGAACAAGGTGGCCAGCGTGACTTGGGATCAGGTAAGGACGATTGCTGAAAACAAGATGCCCGACTTGAATTGCTTCACGATTGCTTCCGCCATGAAAATGGTGGCAGGTACGGCGCGGAGCATGGGTATTGAGGTTAAAGGCGATTTGCCTGCAGAATTAGGTTAAGGCTTTTCCGGCTTTGGAATGGTTACGTGTTCCGGGGCCGGGATTCCGATTTTCTGCCAGGAGGTGTGCGCGCATTTCCTGGAAGAATGAACTCAAATTTTATAGACAACAACAATGGCAAAAATCTCTAAGAAAAGAAAAGAAGCCTTGGCCAAGGTCGAAAAGGACAAGTTCTACACCCTTGCCGAAGCTGCCGCTTTGGTAAAGGAAACGAGCTATGCCAAATTCGATGCTTCCGTTGATTTGGACGTGCGTTTGGGCGTGGATCCCCGTAAGGCGAACCAGATGGTCCGCGGCGTGGTGACGCTGCCCCACGGTACCGGCAAGCAAGTCCGCGTGTTGGTTCTTTGCACGCCCGACAAGGAAGAAGAGGCCAAAGCAGCCGGAGCCGATTACTACGGTTTGGATGAATACGTAGAAAAGATCAAAGGCGGTTGGACGGACATTGACGTTGTTATTACCATGCCGAGTGTGATGCCCAAAGTGGGGGCATTGGGAAAAGTGTTGGGTCCTCGTGGCTTGATGCCTAATCCCAAGACCGGAACCGTTACCATGGAAATTGGCAAGGCGGTGAAGGAAGTCAAGGCCGGTAAGATCGACTTCAAGGTTGACAAGCTGGGTATCGTTCATGCCAGCGTGGCAAAAGTTTCGTTCGAAGCGGACAAGATTGCCGATAACGCCCGTGAACTGCTCCAGACGATTGTCAAGCTCAAACCGTCGGCGGCCAAAGGTACGTATATCCAAAGTATCTACATGACCAGTACCATGGGACCGGGTATCAAGGTTGACCCGAAATCCATTTAGGCATTGTTAAACAAACAGGTAATTTAAACGAGGTATGAAGAAAGAAGAAAAAGCCAAGATTATTGATTCCCTTTGTGAGCAACTTCTGGCCAAGCCTCACTTGTATGTAACGGACATTACGGGAATGAATGCCGCTGCTACGAGTAATTTGCGCCGTTCTTGCTTCCGCAACGGGGTCAAGTTGATCATGGTGAAGAATACCTTGCTTGTGAAAGCCATGGAAAAGACAGGGGTTGACTACTCCGAGCTGATGCCGGTCTTGAAAGGTACGACGGCCATCATGCTTTCGGATGTGAACAAGGCTCCTGCCTCGGTGATCAAAGAGTTCCGTAAACGCTCCGAAATGCCCAAGCTGAAAGGCGCTTATGTTGAAGAATCCTTCTATCTGGGGGATGAAAGCCTGGATGCTCTGGTGCAAATCAAGTCCAAGAACGAACTCATCGGCGAAATCGTTACCCTCTTGCAATCGCCCTTGCAAAATGTATTGGGCGCTTTGGAATCGGCTCCGGGCACGGTGGCCGGTTTGGTAAAGACTTTGTCGGAAAGGCCCGAATAGGCTTGGCTTGTGCAAGGTAAGAAAAAAAACAGGGAAGTGAAAGTCTCCCCGCAATAAAACAATTGAATCGTAAACTTTAAAAAAGTCAAAACAATGGCAGATATCAAAGCTATCGCTGAACAACTGGTCGCTCTTACCGTTAAGGAAGTTAAGGAATTGGCCGATGTATTGAAGAACGAATACGGCATCGAACCTGCCGCTGCTGCTGTAGCCGTTGCAGCTCCTGCTGCCGGTGGTGCCGCTGCTCCCGCCGCTGAAGAAAAAACACATTTCGATGTTATTTTGAAAGCTGCTGGTGCCAACAAGTTGGCGGTTGTGAAATTGGTTAAGGAATTGGCCAGCCTCGGTTTGAAAGAAGCCAAGGAACTCGTTGACGGTGCTCCGAAGCCTGTCAAGGAAGGTATCAGCAAGGCCGAAGCCGAAGCTCTCAAGAAGAGCCTCGAAGAAGCCGGTGCTGAAGTAGAGATGAAATAATTTCCTCTTTTTGGTTTTCCGAACATGAGGGGAGGCGTATCGTCACCCCTCGTGTTTTTTGCGTATAAAAGCACTCCGGTTCAAATCGTCTTATTAAAAACATACTACTTTGTCAACAAAGGCTGTCAAAAAGATAAATTTTGCATCGACCAAACCGGCCGAACACGTGGATTTCCTTGATATCCAACTCAAGTCTTTCCAAGATTTCTTCCAGTTGGAGACCAATCCGGAAAATCGTGTGAACGAGGGGCTTTACAAGGTTTTTGCAGAGAATTTCCCGATAACCGACGCACGTAACAATTTTGTGCTCGAATTCCTTGATTATTTTATCGATCCTCCGCGTTATAGCATAGAAGAATGTCTGGACAGGGGGTTGACATACAGTGTGCCGCTCAAGGCGAAATTGAAACTTTTTTGTACCGATAGCGAGCACGAAGACTTCAAGGACATCATCCAAGAAGTTTATTTGGGCATGATTCCCTACATGACACCGGGTGGTTCGTTCATCATCAACGGTGCCGAACGTGTCATTGTTTCCCAGTTGCATCGTTCCCCGGGTGTGTTTTTCGGTACAAGTTACCATACCAACGGTCAACAGCTCTATTCGGCCCGTATCATTCCGTTCAAGGGCTCGTGGATGGAGTTCACTACCGACATCAACAATGTGATGTACGCGTATATCGACCGTAAAAAGAAATTGCCTATCACCACGCTTTTGCGTGCCATAGGTTTTGAAACGGACAAGGACATTCTGGAGATTTTCGACCTGGCCAAGGAAGTGAAAGTGAGCCGGGCGGGATTGAAAAAATATATCGGGGCCCGTTTGGCGGCCCGTGTCGTACGTGCCTGGGTGGAAGACTTCGTGGACGAGGATACCGGGGAAGTGGTTTCCATCGAGCGTACGGAAGTCCTCATCGACCGGGAGACCGAATTGGAAGAGCAGCATATCGACATGATTGTGGATGCTGGTATCAAGTCGATTCTGATTCACCGGGAAGACAACGAGGACCATTTGGATTGTTCCATCATCTTCAATACATTGCAGAAAGACGCGGCCAACAATGCCAAGGAGGCCGTGGAATTTATCTATAGGCAGTTGCGCAACGCCGAGCCGCCTGATGAGGAAACGGCCCGGGGTATCATCGAGAAGCTCTTCTTTTCCGACAAGCGTTACGACTTGGGAGAAGTAGGGCGTTACCGGATCAACCGGAAGCTGGAGTTGAACATCCCGCTGGAAACAAGGGTGTTGACCAAGGAAGATATCATTTGCATCATCAAGCATCTGATCAAGTTGATTAATTCCCATGCCGAAGTGGATGATATCGACCACTTGAGCAATCGTCGTATCCGTACGGTGGGCGAGCAGTTGTATGCCCAGTTCGGTGTAGGTCTGAACCGCATGGCCCGTACGATTCGCGAACGTATGAACGTGCGCGACAACGAGGTGTTCACCCCGACCGACTTGATCAATGCCAAGACCTTGAGCTCGGTCATCAACTCGTTCTTCGGGACAAACCAGCTTTCCCAGTTCATGGACCAGACCAACCCCTTGTCGGAAGTGACCCACAAGCGCCGTATCTCGGCCTTGGGTCCTGGAGGTTTGAGCCGTGAGCGTGCCGGTTTCGAGGTCCGCGACGTCCACTATACGCACTACGGGCGTTTGTGTACGATTGAAACCCCTGAAGGCCCGAACATCGGTCTGATTTCCTCGCTTTGCGTGTTTGCCATCATCGACAAACTGGGTTTCATCGAAACCCCCTATTACAGGGTTGAAAACGGCAAGGTCCTTTTGGACGAAAAGCCCGTCTACCTGACCGCGGAGAAGGAAGAAGACCAGATTATCGCCCAGGCTTGCACGCCGCTCGACCCGGATGGTACCATCCACGACAAGAGGATCAAGGTTCGGCATTTGGCGGACTTCCCGATTGTGGACCGGGAGGATGTGACCTTGATGGACGTGGCTCCCAACCAGATTGCCTCCATCGCGGCTTCCTTGATTCCTTTCTTGGAACACGATGATGCCAACCGTGCGTTGATGGGCTCCAACATGATGCGTCAGGCCGTTCCTTTGTTGAGCCCGGAGGTTCCTATCGTGGGAACCGGTCTGGAACCCTATGTAGCCCACGATTCCCGCGTTTTGGTCAATGCCGAGGGCGACGGGGTCGTGACTTATGTGGACTCCAACACGATTGTGATCCGTTACGATATGGACGAAGTGGACCGCATGGTCAGCTTCGACGACGACCTCAAGACTTACCACCTGACCAAGTTCCAGCGGACCAACCAGAGTTCCTGCATCAACCTTACGCCTATCGTGCGCAAGGGGGACAAGGTGAAGAAAGGCCAAGTCTTGTGCGAAGGTTATGCCACCAAGGACGGTTCCTTGGCTCTGGGTCGCAACTTGATGGTAGCGTTCATGCCTTGGAAGGGCTACAACTTCGAGGACGCCATCGTGATTTCGGAAGAAGCCATCAAGAACGACTACTTCACTTCCATCCATGTGGAAGAATACACGATGGATGTGCGTGAGACCAAGCGGGGTATGGAAGAATTGACCGACGATATCCCGAACGTAAGCCAGGATGCGACCAAGGATTTGGACAGCAATGGTTTGATTCGTATCGGTGCCGAAGTCAAGGAAGGCGATATCCTGATTGGCAAGATTACGCCCAAGGGTGAGTCCGATCCCACGCCGGAAGAAAAGCTGCTGCGGGCCATCTTCGGCGACAAGGCCGGGGATGTGAAGGATGCCTCCTTGAAGGTACCACCTTCGGTAAGCGGGGTGGTCATCGGAAAGCATTTGTTCAGCCGGGCCATCAAGGACCGCAAAGGTAAGAACAAGGACAAGGATATCGTCAAGAAGCTCGAACAGGACTTCAACAAGGATAGCCTCGACCTGAAGACCCGTTTGGTCGGGAAGTTGCTGTCGATTCTCGACAACAATCCTTCCGCCGGGGTTTACAGCAACCTCAAGGAAGAGCTGATTCCGAAGAAGGCGAAATTCACGGCCGCTGCCTTGGAAGCCTTGGATTACCAGACGATCAACCCTTCGGGCTGGACGAACAACGAAGAAGTCAACGAGCTGGTAAAACGCTTGTTGAACAATTACAATATCAAGTATCGCGAAATCCTGGGACGCTTCCAGCGCGACAAATTCGTGGCCTTGGTGGGCGACGAGTTGCCGGGTGGCATCGTGCAGATGGCCAAGGTGACGATTGCCAAGAAGCGCAAGCTCAAAATCGGGGACAAGATGTCGGGTCGTCACGGGAACAAAGGGATCGTGGCCCGTATCGTCCGGGCCGAAGACATGCCGTTCCTGGCCGATGGTACGCCGGTAGACATTGTTTTGAACCCCTTGGGTGTGCCTTCGCGTATGAATTTGGGTCAGATTTACGAAACCGTGCTGGGTTGGGCCGGAAAGAAATTGGGCTTGCAGTTCGCTACGCCTATTTTCGACGGGGCCACGCCGGAAGAAATCGACCATTACACGGACGAGGCGGGCTTGCCTCGTTACGGCCGGACTTATTTGTACGACGGGGAAACCGGGGAACGTTTCGACCAGCCGGCCACGGTGGGCTACATCTATATGATCAAGCTGCACCACATGATCGATGACAAGATGCACGCCCGTTCCATCGGTCCGTACTCCTTGATTACCCAGCAACCGCTTGGCGGTAAGGCCCAATTCGGGGGTCAGCGTTTCGGGGAAATGGAAATCTGGGCCCTGGAAGCTTTCGGTGCTGCCAATATTTTGCAGGAAGTGCTTACGGTCAAGTCGGACGACGTGACCGGACGGGCCAAAGCTTACGAAGCCATTGTCAAGGGCGAGAACATGCCGACCCCTTCGATTCCGGAATCGTTCAATGTTTTGGTGAACGAGCTCCGCGGCTTGGGCTTGGAAATCACGTTCAGCAAATAGGTTTCCGGAAGGGGAGGTCCAGGAGGGCTTCCCCTTCGGGGATTTGCAGCAAAGGGGTTTATTTTTAACATACAATTTACATTCGAGATATGGCATCGAGAAAAGAAGGTCCGGTTACTCTGGATTTCAACAAAATAACTATCAGCTTGGCTTCGCCTGAAACCATTTTGGAACGTTCCCATGGCGAAGTGACCAAGCCTGAGACGATAAATTACCGGACATACAAGCCTGAAAGCGACGGTCTTTTTTGCGAGCGTATATTCGGTCCGACCAAGGATTGGGAGTGCCATTGCGGGAAATACAAGCGGATTCGTTATAAAGGGATTGTGTGCGACCGTTGCGGGGTGGAAGTGACTGAAAAGAAGGTCCGCCGCGAACGGATGGGGCATATCCAGTTGGTGGTGCCGGTGGCCCACATCTGGTTTTTCCGTTCTTTGCCCAACAAAATCGGAGCCTTGTTGGGGATCCAGACCAAAAAGCTGGAATCCATCATTTATTATGAAAAATACGTGGTCATCCAACCGGGTATCAAGGAACAGGATGGCATCGAGCGTTTGCAGTTCTTGTCGGATGAGGAATATTACGCCATCATCGACAGTCTTCCCGCCGACAACCAGTTGCTGGATGACGAGGACCCCAACAAGTTCATTGCCAAGATGGGCGGGGAAGCCTTGTACGATTTGTTGAAAAACATCGACTTGGATTCTCTTTCGTATGAGTTGCGGGACAAGGCCAACAACGAGACATCCCAGCAGCGTAAGCAGGAAGCCTTGAAGCGTTTGAACGTGGTGGAGGCTTTCCGCGATTCGCAGAGGAGGGTGGAAAACCGTCCGGAATGGATGATCATGAAGGTGATTCCGGTCATTCCGCCTGATTTGCGTCCTTTGGTTCCTCTCGACGGCGGCCGTTTCGCCACTTCGGACCTGAACGATTTGTACCGCCGTGTCATCATCCGGAACAATCGTTTGAAGAAATTGATTGAAATCAAGGCCCCGGATGTGATCATGCGCAACGAAAAGCGTATGTTGCAGGAAGCCGTGGATTCCTTGTTCGACAATTCCCGCAAGGCCCGTTCGGCCAAGAGTGATGGGGCCCGGATGCTCAAGTCCTTGTCCGACAGTTTGAAAGGGAAACAGGGTCGTTTCCGTCAGAACTTGCTCGGTAAACGTGTGGACTATTCCGGCCGTTCGGTTATCGTGGTCGGTCCCGATTTGAAGATGAATGAAATGGGGCTTCCCAAGGATATGGCGGCCGAGTTGTTCAAGCCGTTCATCATCCGTAAGATGCTGGAACGCGGTATCGTGAAAACCGTGAAATCGGCCAAGAAAATCGTGGAACGCAAGGATCCCGTGGTTTGGGATATCCTGGAAAACATATTGAAAGGGCATCCGGTTTTGATGAACCGTGCCCCGACCTTGCACCGTCTGGGTATCCAGGCCTTCCAGCCCAAGCTTATCGAAGGCAAGGCCATGCGGCTGCACCCCTTGTGCTGTACCGCGTTCAATGCCGACTTCGATGGTGACCAGATGGCGGTGCACGTGCCTCTGGGCAATGCGGCCATTTTGGAAGCCCAGTTGTTGATGCTGGCATCGCATAATATTTTGAACCCTGCCAACGGAGCTCCTATCACGGTACCTTCGCAGGACATGGTTTTGGGCTTGTACTATCTGACCAAGGGGCGCAAGAGCGAAGGCGATGAGAAGGTCCAGGGCGAGGGAACCATTTTCTACTCGGCCGAGGAGGCTATCATCGCTTACAACGAGAAACGGGTGGATATGCACGCTTGGGTCAAAATCCGTTTGACCAAGGACGACGGCACCCCTTACCTGTTGGAAACCACGGTGGGGCGTATCCTGTTCAACCAGGTGGTTCCCAAGGAATACGGTTTCATCAACGAGTTGTTGACCAAGAAGTCCTTGCGGGACATCATTGCCGATGTTTTGAAAAAGTGCGGCAACGCCAAGACGGTGAAGTTCTTGGATGATATCAAGAGCATGGGCTACCGGACGGCATTCCAGGGCAGTCTTTCGTTCAACTTGGGAGACGTGATTATTCCTCAGGTGAAGGAAGAGTTGATTGCCAAGGCCAATTCGGACGTGGAGGAAGTGATGAACAACTATAATATGGGTTTCATCACCAACAACGAACGTTACAACCAGATTATCGACATCTGGACACATACCAACAACAAGCTGACCAACGCGGTGATGTCGCAGCTTTCGTCCGACCGCCAAGGTTTCAACCCGGTTTACATGATGTTGGATTCGGGGGCCCGTGGTTCGAAAGAGCAGATTCGCCAGCTTTGCGGTATGCGTGGTCTTATGGCCAAGCCCCAGAAGTCGGGGGCCAGCGGCGGGGAAATCATCGAAAACCCGATTTTGTCGAACTTCAAGGAAGGTTTGTCGGTGTTGGAATACTTTATTTCGACCCACGGTGCCCGCAAGGGTCTTGCCGATACCGCTTTGAAGACCGCCGATGCCGGTTACTTGACGCGTAGGTTGGTGGACGTTTCCCAGGATGTGATTATTTCGGAGGACGATTGCCATACGCAGAGAGGATTGATTGCCACGGCCTTGAAGAAGAACGACGATGTTGTGGAATCCTTGTATGAAAGGATTCTGGGCCGGACCACGATTGATGATGTCTACCATCCCCAGACAGGCAAGCTGATTGTCAAGGCCGGGGAAGAAATCACCGAGGAAATCGCCAAGGAAATCGAGGAATCCCCGATTGAGGAAGTGGAAATCCGTTCGGTGCTTACTTGCGAATCCAAGCACGGGGTTTGCGCCAAGTGTTATGGCCGGAACCTGGCGACCAACAAGATGGTCCAGAAAGGGGAAGCGGTGGGTGTCATCGCGGCCCAGTCCATCGGGGAACCGGGTACCCAGCTTACCTTGCGTACATTCCACGTGGGTGGTGTGGCCGGTGGCAACACGGGAATCCAGTCGAGCATCGTTTCCAAATACGATGGTATCGTGGAAATCGACGAGTTGCGCAGCGTGCCTTATTTGACTGCGGAAGGTTCCAAGCACGAGGTGGTCATCGGGCGTTCGGCCGAGCTTCGCATCGTGGACCCGAATACCAAGGCGGTCTTGACCACGACCAACATCCCGTACGGGGCATCCTTGTACATGGCTCCGGGGGCGGAAGTCAAGGCAGGGACCTTGATTGCCGACTGGGATCCGTACAATGCCGTCATCGTTTCGGAAGTTTCCGGACAGGTTTCGTTCCAGAATTTGGTAGAAAACGTCACCTACCGTGTGGAATCGGACGAGCAGACCGGATACAAGGACAGGGTCATCATCGAATCCCGCCAGAAATCGAAAAACCCCTCGATCAATATCGTTTCGCCCGATGGCGAGGTCTTGAAGATTTACGATATTCCGGTGGGGGCCCACGTGCAGTTGGACGATGCCACGATGATCAAGGCTGGGGATATCCTGGTGAAGATTCCTCGTTCGTTCGGCAAGTCGGGCGATATCACGGGAGGTCTTCCGCGTGTTACCGAGCTGTTCGAGGCCCGGAACCCGTCGGATCCGGCCATTGTCGCAGAAATCGATGGTATTGTCAGCTTCGGGAAGAAGCTCAAACGGGGTCATCGCGAAGTCTTGATTACTTCCAAGATGGGAGATGTGAAGTCCTATCTGATTCCGACTTCCAAGCAAATCCTGGCTCAGGAAAACGACTACGTGAAGGCGGGTACGCCTTTGTCCGAAGGTGCCATCACGCCGGCCGACATCTTGGCTATCAAGGGCCCGATGAAGGTACAGGAATACATCGTGAACGAAATCCAGGAAGTGTACCGTCTGCAAGGTGTGAAAATCAATGACAAGCACTTTGAAGTGATTGTCCGTCAGATGATGCGCAAGGTAGAAGTGATAGATCCGGGTGATACCAATTTCCTGGAAGGGGAAATGGTGAACAAGGTGGATTTCGTGGAAGCCAATGACAGGATTTACGGGGAAAAGGTGGTTGAGAACGCGGGGGATTCCGAAGTCATGAAGGCTGGTCAAATCGTGACCACGCGTGCCTTGCGGGATGAAAACTCCGTTTTGCGTCGCAAAGGACTCAGGTTGGTGGAAGTGCGCGATGCCCGTCCGGCAACGGCCCGTCAAGTCTTGCAGGGGATTACCCGTGCA
The DNA here is from genome assembly GCA_944321885.1 of uncultured Bacteroidales bacterium. Taxonomy (GTDB): domain Bacteria; phylum Bacteroidota; class Bacteroidia; order Bacteroidales; family P3; genus Pullibacteroides. Next base: position 14,139 of record CALUNB010000052.1, read on the forward strand.
TCCTTGCAGGTGAAGAGTTTCTTGTCTGCCGCTTCGTTCCAGGAAACGACCAAGGTCCTTACCGATGCCGCCGTGAGCGGGAAAGTCGACTATCTGGAAGGTTTGAAGGAAAACGTGTTGGTTGGCCATCTGATTCCGGCCGGAACCGGTTTGAAGGAATATCAGAACGATATCGTTTATTCCAAGGAGGAATACAAGGAATTGATGGAAGCTGCCGAAAAAGAATAAAAAGATGGAAAAGAAAGAAAATAAATTGCAGTTGGAATTGCCGGCCGAAGTAGCGGAAGGCGTTTATGCGAACTTGGCTTTGATAACCCATTCGCAGTCCGAGTTCATTGTGGACTTTATCCGTATGATGCCGGGTGTGGAAAAGGCCCGTGTCAAATCGCGGGTGGTTTTGACACCCCAGCATGCAAAGCGTTTGATGCATGCCTTGGCGGATAATATCCATAAATACGAAAGTGTTTTTGGCAAGATTACCGAACCGGATGCGGGCGGGAACACTATCGCTCCGTTCATGAACGTTCCACCGGCAGAAGCGTAGTTTTGCAGGTCGCTGGACGGCGGTAGCGGGAATCCGGGTTTCCTGGGAAAGTATTGTTTTCTCCCAAGGGAAATCCGGATTCTTTATTATCTTTGCTTTTCAACGAAGATAGCTTGGTCTCGGCCATGCTCAAGCAAAGAAACGCTTGGCATGGCGCTCGACTTTCGCTATCTTTGACTG
>CALUNB010000053.1 GCA_944321885.1 uncultured Bacteroidales bacterium
ATTGCGGCGATTTCGCCACGACGGGCTTCCAGCCTTGGATGGTGACGGTCCAGGACCAGAACAATACCATTTTCATTAACAATTGGAACATTCCCAATGCAGGGACGAACATGGGTTTCATGGCGGTGAATCCCGACCAGATAGGTCAAAGTTTCGCCGAATGGTTCCCGATTCGCCAAGGTGCCAGGTTCGCTTTGACTTTGGCTGATGTGGACACTGCGATCAAGAGTACCACGGCGAACGATGCGTGGTTGATTTCGCCTCGCTTGGAAATGCCCGAGAGCGGTGCGCAGCTTTCTTTCATTGCCATGAGCATGACGGCGGAAGACGAAAACGGCCCGGCCGAAGAGTCGTTGAATGTGATGATTTCGACGACGAACGCGCAACCGGCTTCTTTCGGGTTCCTTGCCAATTACGTGATACCGGCCATGAACCCGGATCCTTCAGACCCGGTTTACCCGTGGACCCGTTTCACGGTGGATCTTTCGGAATACAATGGCCGCAGCATTTACGTGGCGATTCAAGGACAGGCACAGAATTACGGTTTTGTCATCGATGATATCCGCGTGGGGGCCAATGTGGGGAACGAGTCTGTCGCCGGGCTGGCAGGACCGGCAGTCAGCGCATATCCTAATCCGGTAACGGAAACTTTGAACATTTCCGCATCCGGCGCTCAGATTGAACGGGTCCGTCTCTATTCAGTTTCGGGTGCTTTGGTATACGATTCGGGTTCGCTTGCGGCGGAAGTGTTCCGTTACAATGTGGAATCTTTGGCTCCGGGCATCTATGTGGCCCGCGTGAAGACGGCCCAAGGCGTGTCTTCGGTCAAGATCGTGGTGCGTTAGTGTCAAGGAAGTTTCCATGGAAAAAGAGGGAGCCGGTTTTGGTTCCCTCTTTTTTTTCATGAAGCCTGCCCGGATTATGCTCGGATTATGATTCTAAATTTCCGGACGTGTTGTTTTTTTTATTAAACTTGCAATTTGCCTATGGAAGTTTAGTACAGGGATAGAATATGGAAAAGTGAAACAAGGCTGGGCATGGACGAGGCGGAGAAGCGAGCGGAGCCGGTTCATGGACACCTTGGAAGTCTTTATGTCGTGAATAAAGCTGCGCGACAGCGAACAAAATTTGCATTTCCGGTTTTTACCATGGACGAACGATAGGCGCAGTAATACAGATTACCAAAATAAAACAACCAAAAAATGAAAACCTTATTTGTTGCATTTTGCATGGCGGGGATGCTGACCTGTACGGCGGCCTTTTCCGCTCCTTCGGGCGAGTCTTTGCCCCTCAAGGCACGGTATGAAAACCGGTTGAAGGTGCAGGAGGCCGATGCCGAGGGTGTGGCTTTCCAGAACCGGATCGGTCGTATCGACGGATTGTCCGTTATCGCTACCAATCTTTTACCTTTGAGCAAAACGGCAGGCATCCCGGTGGATTTCACGCAAATCCAGATGGCTGGCTATACGAAAAGCCACCAGGTAGGTATGCCTCAGCTGCCGGTCAAGACCGAATTGATTGAGATTCCTCAGGGCGCCACGCCCCGGGTAGAAATCCTCCAGGCCAAATACACCGACATAGACTTGGCAAAGGCCGGATATCCCGCTCCTCTTTTTCCGGCCCAGGCTCCTGTGAGCAAAAGTGCCAAGGAATCCCCTGCGTTCCAGTACGATGCCTATATCTATGCTGCCGATGCCTTCGTAGGCAGCGAGGGTGTGGTTTCGGATGCGTCAAACTCGTTGGCCAAGGTGGAGATTCTGGGGCAGATGCGAGGTACCCGTTTGGGACGTTTGTCGGTAACCCCGTTCTTCTACAATCCCGTCACCCATACCTTGCGGGTTTATACGGTTCTCGATTTCGAGGTGGTGTTTGAAGATGCCGACATGGCAGCCACCTATGCTACCAAGGCCCGTTACCAATCGCCTTATTTCCGGATAGTGGAACAAAGCGTGGTAAATCCCATTTCCGTTCCCGCAAGCAAGGCCGAAACCTATACGCATCCTATCCGCTACCAAATCGTTTCCGACCCTATGTTCAGGGATTCCTTGCAGCAGTTCGTGGAGTGGAAGACCCGTCTTGGATTCGATGTGCGGGAAGCTTATACCGACCAGTCCGAAGTGGGGAACACCAAGGAATCGATCCGGGCTTACCTTTTGGAGCTTTATGAAAACGCTACCGAGGAAGATCCCGCTCCCACCTTTGTCTTGTTCGTAGGTGATTTGGAACAAATCCCGACCCAGATTTACCAAGATCCTTATGGTAGCAGCAGCCAATATTCGGATTTGTATCTTTGCGATTATACCGGGGACTATCTTCCGGAAGTCCAGTACGGACGTATGTCGGCCACTTCCGTGGACGAGCTGATGCCCCAGATTCGCAAGACCATGGAGATGGAAAACATAGATCCGGAAAGAGCCTCTTTCATGGATACGACGGTCTTGATTGCCGGGCATGACAGCCGGTTCAATGCATCCCACCTCAATCCGACAATCAATTACCTGTATAACGAGTACTTCAAGGATACGTTGGATCGCCATTGCTATGTCTACTTGGCACCCGAATCCCGTTCCCATTCCGAAGATATCATCCAAAACATCAATAACGGGGCTTCCGTGGTCACCTATACGGCGCATGGGAATGAGGATTGCTGGGGGGATCCCTATATCGGCAACAGTGATGTGAATTATCGTTTCACCAACAAGGGGAAATATCCTTTCATGGTGGGTAATTGCTGTTTGACTGGGAAATTCGATGAGTCCAGTTGCTTTGGCGAGACATTGTTGCGGAAGAACGAAGGTGGAGCCGTGGCCTATATCGGAGCCTCGAACAGCAGTTATTTCGATCATGACGTGTATTGGGCCATCGGGTATACGAGCCGCTTGATTGCAGGTGTGGACCATACCTATGAAGATACCGAGTTCGGTGCCAACGATGCCCTTTTCCATACCCATGGGGAACCTTATGAGGATTGGGCCTTGACAGCCTATGAATTCATTCATGCCGGAAACATGGCCGTGGAACTGGCAGCGCAAGGCTTGGAAGAATATTATTGGCAGATTTACCATGTGTTCGGGGATCCGTCCTTCATGCCTTATACCCATGCTCCGCAACGTGCCGAAGCGGAATACAATACCACTTTGGTCGTGGGGGAAAGCGAATATGAAGTGAATACCGAACCCTATGCCCGTGTAGTCCTGTCCCAAGGAAAGGAAATCCTGGCTTTCGCCATGGCAGACGCCAGCGGGCATGCCAGCTTGTCCACTTCGGGGATTTCGGAGCCGGGCAATGCGGTTTTGGCTGTCGTGGCACAGAATTATACCCCGTTGATTGCGGAAATCGAACTGATTGCCCCGGATGACAAATACGTGGTGCTTTCTTCCCAGGTTTTGGCCGATGCCCAAGGGGATACCGTGCGGCAATTGAACTACGGCGGGAATTACACGGCCTCCTATGCCTTGCGGAACGTGGGTGTGGAAAACGTATCCTCCGTGCAAATGACGTTGAGCAGTACCGACGAGTACCTGACAATAGAAAACGGGGCTTACACATTTGAACAGTCTTTGGCTCCCGGGGCCGAGGCTGTGGTGGAACATGGGTTCGGCCTTGTGGTCAGCCCCCTTGTGCCGGACAACCACACTTTGACTTATAAAATGGATATGGTTTTGGACGGCGCTTCCGATGCCGTGATTTCCAAGGAGTACAAGCTGACAGCTTATGCCCCGGATGTGGTGGTGTCCAATTTCCGTATTGTGGATTCTTCCAGCAGCCAACCGAATGGCGTTATCGACAATGGAGAAACCGTTACCGGGGTCGTCACTTTCGTGAACAACGGACGTGCGGCGGCTACCGATGTCTCGATGAGGGTGTCTTCGGCAGATGCTCCTTACTTGAGTTTTCCGGCAGAACCTGTCCCGGTGGGGACTCTGGAACCCGGGGCTTCGGCCACGGTCCGTTTTGAATACAGTGCCAGTGACGGGGATGTAATGTACAAGCTCTATACCTTGGATATCGCGGCCTTGTCGCAAGAACGGGAAATGGTATCGCAAGTCCAATCCTATATAGCGCCGGTAATCGAGACTTTTGAAAGCGGAGACTTCAGTTTTGCTCCGTGGGATGGAACGTCCACATGGATTATCGACCAAAGCCGTAGCCATAACGGAACGTACAGTGCCGCCAGTGCCGATATCAACGATGGTGAAACCAGTACCCTTAAGATAGAAGTGACCTTGCCTATCGATGATATGGTGGGTTTCCATTATTCCACTTCTTCCGAGTTGGCCAATTCGATTCTGGGTGACTTCCTCAATTTCCATATCGATGGCACCCGCATGGGACGTTGGGCCGGGGAAAATCCTGAATGGACTTACGTCCAATTCCCGCTTGCGGCCGGAACGCATACCTTGGAATGGTCTTTCGTGAAGGATGTTTCGGAAAGTGCGGGTGAAGACCGGGTTTGGGTTGATGATATCCGCCTGCCGATTGGTTCGGTAGCGGCTGTGGCCAACGAAACGGACAAAGAGATGGCTGCCACATCCTCCATGATGACGGTGAACCGGGCCGCTTACGGTGAGTTGACCCTCACGTTCCAAGCCTCGGAAAACATGCAGGGGGATTTGTATCTGCTCAACGCGATGGGACAAAAAGTCATGATGCTTGAAAACGGTTTGAACCTGCCGGCCGGCGTGCAAACCCGGACGTTCAGCCTCGCCGGGCTGGCTTCCGGTTTGTACATCTGCGTGTTCGAAACTCCCCAAGGCGTGCAGACCGTCAAGTTTGTTTTGGCTCAATAACAATTTTCCACGGGAAACCCTTTCCCGCGAGCAAAAAGGCAGGTTCCGGCCGGAACCTGCCTTTTTGTTTAATCCGGCATGGGCGAGGGAGGCTTTCTTGCCGGAAAAGAGAAAACAGGCATGGTTTTCCCATTAGGCCAAAAATATTACCTTTGCAGTTTTTCCATGCCTTGTCCAAGACGGTGGCTGCCTGTGGAACATGGCTGGTTATCAAGGCGGTGAGTCCCGGGGAGCGGGTGTCCCGCCAAGGGGCTTGTTCCCGTACAAAGGCAGGCCTGCCAAAGCATGAATAATAAAAAACAAAACAGATATGTCTAAATTTCTGAAAATGGCTTCGGTGACACAGAAAATCACCTTGGCTTTGTTGGGCATCTTCTTGATGCTCTTTTTGTTGCTGCATGCGGGGATTAACTTGTGCATGCTACGTTCCGATGGAGGGGAATGGTACCGTGCCGCCGCGCATTTCATGGGGACCAATTACATCGTGAAGGTGTTCGAAGTGATTCTTTTCGCCACTTTCATCCTGCACATCCTCATCGCTCTCGTGCTGCAAATCCAAAATTGGAGAGCTCGTCCGACACGTTACAAGGTGACGAACAAGTCGAAAACGCACACCGGCTCCAAATTCATGATTTACACCGGTATCTTGGTGTTCATTTTCCTTTGCCTGCACATGATGAACTTTTATTTTGTGAAGTTGGGTTGGGCTGAAGGCAAATACATGGTGGAAGCGGCCGATATCCGATATGCCGACCCCGCTTCCATGCAACAGCATCAGGATAAATTGCTTGCCATGTTCAGCAATCCTGACAGCTTGGCTGTGAACCCGCTCAAGCCGGTCGCCGACAATATCACCAAGGCTGATTTGGAAACGGTTTTCGGGACCGGGTTCACCTACTACGAGCCTGATTTCTACAACATTGCTAAGGAACTGTTCAATAATCCGGTTTACTTGGTTATTTATTTGCTACTGATTCTGGCTTTGGGAATCCATCTGGTCCATGCCTTTCCTTCGGCATTCCATACTTTGGGTATGAACGGCCCGCGTGTGGACAAGCCGGTAAAATGTATCGGGGCCCTTTATGCCGTGGTCGTGGTACTGATGTTCTGGAGTGTCGCCGTCGGGATGAACCTCCTTTATTAAAACCAAAACGTAATTTTTAGAACACAACCGAATATGAACAAGCTGGATTCGAAAGTGCCTTCGGGCCCCTTGGCCGAAAAATGGACCAAGTATAAAGCAGAACAGCATTTGGTAAACCCTGCCAACAAACGCAAGTTGGATGTGATTGTGGTGGGTACCGGTTTGGCCGGGGCTTCCGCCGCAGCATCCTTGGGTGCCATGGGTTTCAACGTGAAGATTTTTTGTATTTCGGACAGCCCTCGCCGGGCGCATTCCATTGCCGCCCAAGGAGGTATCAATGCCGCCAAGAACTATCAGAACGACGGCGACAGCGTTTACAGGCTTTTTTACGATACCATCAAAGGGGGTGACTATCGTGCCCGTGAGGCCAATGTATATCGTTTGGCCGAAGTCAGCAACAATATCATCGACCAATGCGTGGCCCAAGGGGTGCCTTTCGCCCGCGACTATGCCGGGTACTTGGACAACCGTTCCTTCGGAGGAGCGCAGGTTTCTCGTACCTTTTACGCCAAAGGGCAGACAGGCCAGCAGCTGTTGCTGGGGGCTTACGGGGCTTTGAGCGCGGAAATCGCCAAGGGTAGCGTGAAATTGTATGCCCGTCGCGAAATGATGGACATCGTGGTCAAGGACGGCCACGCCTGCGGTATCATTTGCCGCAACTTGGTCAACGGGCAGCTTGAACGTTATTCGGGCCATGCGGTTTTGCTCTGTACCGGTGGCTACGGGAACGTATATTTCTTGAGTACCAATGCCATGAACAGCAATGGCGGGGCTGCTTGGAAAGCCTATAAGAAAGGCGCCTGTTTCGCCAATCCTTGCTTCACGCAGATTCACCCCACCTGTATTCCCGTCCATGGTGACTACCAAAGCAAGCTGACCTTGATGAGCGAAAGCTTGCGTAACGACGGGCGTATCTGGGTCCCCAAGGAAAAAAGCGATGCCGAACGGCTCCGCAGGGGAGAAATCAAGGCCAACGATATTCCGGAAGAAAAACGTGACTATTATTTGGAACGCCGTTACCCGGCTTTCGGGAATTTGGTTCCCCGTGATGTGGCTTCGCGTGCGGCAAAGGAGCGTTGCGATGCCGGTTACGGGGTCAATGAAACGGGCCTGGCGGTCTTCTTGGATTTCAAGAGCGCCATTGAACGCTTGGGCAAGAAGAAAATCGAGGAACGTTACGGTAACTTGTTCCAGATGTACCAGAAGATTACCGACCAGAATCCTTACGAAACCCCGATGATGATTTATCCGGCGGTCCATTACACGATGGGCGGGCTTTGGGTCGATTATGAGTTGCAGACCACTTTGCCGGGGCTGTTCGCCTTGGGCGAAGCCAATTTCTCCGACCACGGTGCCAACCGCTTGGGAGCTTCGGCCTTGATGCAAGGGCTTTCGGACGGTTATTTCGTCATTCCTTATACCTTGCAGAATTTCCTTTCCTCGCATATCTCGGATGGCCCTGTCCCGACCGATTTGCCGGAGTTCGACCAGACCGAAAAGGATGTCCGCGAACGTATCGACAGCTTGTTCGCCATCAAGGGGAACGAGTCGCCCGATTCGATTCACAAACGCTTAGGCCACATCATGTGGGAAGGCGTCGGCATGGGTCGGACCAAGAAAAGCTTGGAATGGGCCATCGAGGAAATCAAGAAGTTGCGTGCCGAATTCTGGAAGAACCTGAAAGTGGTGGGCTCAGCCGATGAAATGAACCCTGAACTGGAAAAGGCTCTGCGTTTGGCCGACTTCCTCGAATTGGGCGAACTGATGGCCAAGGATGCCCTTTGCCGCGAAGAGTCCTGCGGGGGACATTTCCGTGAAGAATACCAGACCGAAGACGGGGAAGCCAAGCGTGACGATGAACATTTCATGCACGTTGCAGCTTGGGAATACAAAGGGGAAGATGCAGAACCGGAACGCCACATCGAACCTTTGGAATACGAAAACATCAAGGTGGCTACCCGGAATTACAAGAACTAAGACATTTTGAAGGCGGAAATCTTTTTTCTCTATAGGATTTCCGCTTTCAGACAAAAGTAAAAAGATATGGATTTCACATTGAAAGTATGGCGCCAAGAAGGTCCTAAGGCCAAAGGACGCTTTGAAACATACAAGGTTTCCAACATCTCGCCGGATTGTTCGTTCTTGGAAATGTTGGATATCCTGAACGAATCCCTCGTGGCCCAAGGCGTGGAACCGGTTTGCTTTGACCACGATTGCCGTGAAGGTATCTGCGGTATGTGCAGCCTGTATATCAACGGGCACCCGCATGGTCCTGACAGCCAAGTGACTACTTGTCAGTTGCATATGCGCAAGTTCACTTCGGGCGAAACCATTTATATCGAACCTTGGCGGAGCGCGGCTTTCCCCGTCATCAAGGACTTGGTGGTGGACCGCCAAGCCTTCGACAAAATCATCCAAGCGGGTGGTTTCATTTCGGCCACGACCGGCGGGGTACCCGACGGCAACGCCATCCCTATTCCCAAAAAAGATGCCGACACGGCCATGGATGCCGCAGCCTGCATCGGCTGCGGGGCTTGCGTGGCTGCTTGTAAGAACGCTTCGGCCATGTTGTTCGTTTCGGCCAAGGTTTCGCATTTGGCCCATTTGCCGCAAGGTCGTGTGGAAGCTGCCGAACGTGTCAAGAAAATGATTGCCAAGATGGATGAACTTGGTTTCGGGAATTGCACCAATACAGGGGCTTGCGAAGCGGAATGTCCCAAAGGCATCAAGATCCTGCATATCGCCAAACTGAACCGGGAATTCCTCAAGGCCAAGTTCTAAGTTGTTGCAGGCTGGGTTGGACCGCCGCTTTGGCCGGTTATTTCCGGATTGAAGTTACGGTCCGCCCATGGCGGGTTTTCCGGTTTGGCGCCGTTTTCCCGCTTATAGGAATTCTTATCCCCTGGAAGTGTTTTTCTTCCGGGGGATTTTTGTATTGTGGGGAGAGGTCTTGAATGGGAATGCCAAGATAAAGGAAAGCGCGGGAAACCTATCAGCTGGGGTTGGAGGATTCCAGAAGATGGCAGATAGGGTTTTCGACCGGTCCAAGCCGGTTTCTGGACAAATTGAAGTCCCGGACAGAAGCCCCGGAAAAAGCGAAGTCCCGAACAAAGAGCAACCCTGCTGGGTTCGGGGTCTATTTGCCAGCAGCCTCGGCTCCGTTGGACGAATTCTTGGCTTCCTCGGCCCTGGCTTTGAGCAAAGCTGCCGCATCCTGCATGATTTCTTCCAGCTCGACAGGCCGGTTCATGTAATAGGTCAGCAGGTTCTGGTATTGTTGGTAATTGATGCCGTATTTCTTGAAAATGGGGACATAGGCATCCACCGAACGGTCCTGCATGACCGGGTCGGCGATGTCGGTACGGGTTTCCCGGTGGCTGTAGAGCTGCGTTTCGGCAAGACGGATGTCTGCCAGGAGTTGGGTCATTTCTTCCTTGTCCAGGAAAGGTTGGGGACGGTCGTTGTGGCAAGCGGTTGGAACAAGGAGCGCGATAACCAGGGAGGCAACCGCCAAGAGACGGGAAAAGTGTCGGGCCATATCGTATAAGTTCTGTCCGCAAAAGTATGTATAAAATCGGAATTAACATACGGCCGGGGTACCTTCGGAGGCAGTCTGTTTCGAATTAGAGGTCCGGATAAGGCCGGGAAGCCATTCCTCCGTTCCGGCTTGGGACGGGCGGTGCCGGATGCCTGGGGAAACCCCTCCGGTGACGCGGCTCCACGGCCCGGACCGGAGGGATAGGCATCAACCATTTTTAAAAATTGAAACCTATTTTCAAGCCGATTTGATTGGTTTTGACACGGTATTCGTAGCTGGTGAGCGGCATTTTGAAGCTGTAGAAATCGTATTTGACGGCAAAGGTCATCCCGAACTTTTCGGTGAACTGCGTGGAGATGCCGAACTCAGGCCGGAGCAAGAGCCCTCCCGAAGTCCCGTAATTGTAATCCAGGCAGGTTCCCAAGTCCACCCCGGCCATCAAATCAACTTTCTTGCCCACCGGGACGTATCCTTTTACGTTGAAATAGAGAGGAATGTAGATGGCTTCGTCTACAAAGTCGGTGAAAGCTCCGCCCCCGACGCCCGCGTACAAATAACGGGAGAACCGGACACCGTTGACAATGTCGAGATGGACGATGGCACTTTCCGATTCCATGCCATAGGAAAAGCCGAAATCCACCGAACCTTGGTAACGGAAGTTTTTGGTCTTTGGGGCTTTTTCTTGCGGCCCGGTGTTTTGTTCTTGTGCCATCAAGCCGCAGATTCCGGCCATCAAGAAGCTGGCGATAAAGATAAATTTTTTCATATCGTTGATTTTTTTGGTTTTCCAAACATTCTCCTTCCTTGAGCCGGATAAACCCAAATCGGTCATTAGACTCGCCGAGTGTGTTTCCTGTTTTTGAAGAGGGATGCTTTTGTGCATCTTGTTCGCTTCTGTCCGCATCTTGCTCCTCGCTACGCCTCGACGTAGCCCGCTACGCCTTCGGCTAGGCGAGAAGCATGCTGCATGACATAAGCGGACAATCTACCCAAAGTCTAATGACCGATTTGGGATAAAGCTTCCTTTGTAGGGAAGAGAGGGTGTCGCGAAGGGATGCTTTCGGCGGGAAGGGTGGTCGTTTTTCCCCTAAAAAGTTATGGGTCTTTTCTTTGCTAATTGGTTTCGTAAAGGTTTACTATGTGGTTCCACCCCAAAGTTAAGCCAAAAACGGGAATGTGTGCGTTTTTCGGAATTCCTGTAAAAAAAAAGGCTGTGTGTCATAATGAGCAATCTGCTTCGTTGCTGTCGAGTCTCGAACTCAGTCACGTACCTAAGTACGCTCCTTCGTTCTCGCTCTCAGCGCCTTGCATCTTACTCACTCTGACACGCCGCCTGAGGGTGATTTCAAATGCCTATTTTGATACACCCTCTCTCGTCAAACTCGGAACGATTTCCGGAAGTTGTGATGAAACAACTTTCGGGGAATTATTTCTTCTTGGCAGGCTTGATGTCCAATTTCACCGGCTTCACCATGTTTTCAGGGGCCAAGATGGTTTCGAGTTCTTTCTTGGTAAGGATTTTCTTTTCCAAAATCAAATCTACCACGCTCTTGTCATTTTCGAGCGCTTCCTTGGCCAATTCGGTGGAGTTGTCGTAGCCGATGTAGGGGTTCAAGGCTGTAACGACACCGATGCTGTTGTGAACCAATTCCTTGCAACGTTTTTCATTGGCTTTCAGGTTCTCGATGCACAAGGTGCGCAAGGTGTCGAAAGCGTTCTTCAGCAAGTCGATGGATTCGAATACGGCATAGCACATAACCGGTTCCATCACGTTCAGTTCCAGCTGGGCGGCATCAGCAGCCAAGGTAACGGTCAAGTCGTTACCGATTACGCGGAAACAAACCTGGTTCACTACTTCGGGAATGACCGGATTGACCTTGCCGGGCATGATGGAGGAACCCGGTTGCATGGGCGGCAGGAATACTTCCTGCAAACCACAGCGGGGACCGGAACCCATCAAACGCAAGTCGTTGCAAATCTTGCCCAAACGGATGGCAAGACGTTTCAGGCCGGCGGAGTAGTTTACCACGGCACCGTTGTCGGAGGTAACGAAAACCAAGTTGTCGTCCAATTTGATTTTCATACCCATGATTTCGGACAAGGCTTTCACGCAGAGTTCGCTGTAACCCGGTTGGGAGCAAATTCCGGTACCGATGGCGGTCGCGCCCATGTTCACGGTCAGGAATTCTTCGGCAGCGGCATTCAAAGCCTTGATTTCACGTTTCATACCGGCGGCGAAACCTTTGAAGGTCTGGCCGAGGGTCATAGGAACGGCATCTTGCAACTGGGTACGGCCCATTTTCACCACCTTGGCAAATTCGGTGCCTTTCTTGTCCAATGCCTTGGCCAGCTGTTCCAAAGCCTCGATCATTTCCTTGTGGCTGAAATACAACCCAAAGTGCATGGCCGTGGGATAGGCGTCGTTGGTCGATTGCGAGCAGTTCACTTGGTCGTGGGAGTCGCAATATTTGTATTCACCGGGTTTGTGGCCCATGATTTGCAAGGCACGGTTGGCAATGACTTCATTGGCATTCATATTCATCGTGGTACCGGCACCGCCTTGAATCATGTCGCTGGTGAAGAATTCGTGGTGCTGTCCGTCGATGATTTCCTTGCAAGCTTGTACAATGGCATCCTTTTGTTCGTCGCTCATCAAGCCTTGGGCATGGTTGGCAATGGCAGCGCCCCATTTGGTATAAGCGAACCCCTTGATGAAGTTGGGGTATTTGTTCATGGGAATGTTGCTGATTTTGAAGTTCTGCATGCCACGGGCCGTCTGAACCCCGTAGAGGGCGTCAACAGGGATTTCGAGAGGTCCCAAAAGGTCTTTTTCAGTTCTGGTCTTTCCTTTTGCGCTGCTTTTGGGAGCAGCGGCACTTTTTGTTGTCTTTGTAGCCATTTCTACTTTATCTTTTAAAAGTGTTAAACATTGTATCTCCGGTTCGGACTATTTCCGGGTCGAACCAGGGTAAACCTTCAGCGCTTCTTCCAGGCAATGCATGGCTTCGTGAAGGTCTTCTTCTTTCAAAACGTAGCTGATACGTACTTCGTCGGTACCCGAACCCGGTGTGGAATAGAACCCGGTGGCCGGGGCCAGCATCACCGTCTTGCCGTCGATGCTGAACTCTTCGAGCAGCCATTGGCAGAACTTGTCGGCATTGTCGATGGGCAAGCGGGCTACGGCGTAGAATGCGCCTTTGGGGTTGGGGCAGAGACAGCCATCCATCTTGTTGATGGAATCCACCACGATGTTGCGTCGTTTGGTGTATTCGGCCAATACTTGTTCAAAGTATTCCGCCGGGGCATCGATGGCGGCTTCCCCGAAAATCTGTCCGTAGGTCGGAGGGCTCAGACGGGCTTGGGCAGCCTTCATGGCAGCAGCGTAAACGTTCTTGTTCTTGGTTACGAACATACCGATGCGGCAACCGCAAGCCGAGTAGCGCTTCGAAATGGAATCGAGCAGGATTACGTTGTCTTCCAAGCCTTTCAGATGCATGACCGAATGGTATTGGCAGTTGTCGTAGCAGAATTCGCGGTACACTTCGTCAGCCATCAGGAACAGGTCGTGTTTCTTGACGATTTGGGCCAAAACGTTGAGTTCTTCCTCGGAATACAGGTACCCGGTAGGGTTGTTGGGATTGCAAATCAGAATCGCCTTGGTCTTGGGCGTGATTTTTTTGTCGAACTCTTCGATGGGAGGCAGGGCGAACCCGTTTTCAATCTTGGAAACGATAGGAACGGTCTTCACACCGGCCAGTTTGGCAAAACCCGAATAGTTGGCGTAGAAAGGTTCGGTCACGATGACTTCATCGCCCGGATCCAGGCAGGTCATGAACGCGAAAAGAATGGCTTCCGAACCGCCGTTGGTCACGATGATTTCGTTCTCGTTGACATCGATGCCATAGGTCTTGTAGTATTCCGACAGTTTCTGGCGGAACGAGAGGATACCGGCGGAATGGCTGTACTCGATTAACGGAAGGTCGGCTTTCTTGACAGCGTCCAGCCCGCATTGGGGCGAAGCGATATCGGGCTGTCCGATATTCAAATGGTATACTTTGATACCTCTTTTTTTGGCCGCATCGGAAAAGGGAACCAGTTTCCGGATGGGCGAAGCGGGCATTTCAAGCCCTTTTTTCGATATTGATGGCATGTTTTTGTGGATTTTTCTTGCTTGAATTCCTCTTTTTGGGGTGAGCCAGGAAAGAGGGAAGCGTCCTGGCGGCATGGCAACCATTTGTCCGGGGCAAGGCTTTCGGCCCGGACCGGCAGGAGCGCCGCTTGGGCGACAAATAAAAACGAGCGACTGCCCGTAAGACAATCGCTCTGTCGTTTTGTGGTGTTTATTTCGGTGTCACGGTTCCCCGGATGCTCAGTACGATTCGTTCCGGTGTCCCGTTCGTGGACACGGTGATGGATTTGGCGATGCTGCCGACCCGGTGCGTGTCGTAATGGACTTTGATGGCGCTTTTTTTGCCGGGCATGATTGGTTCGCGGGGCCAGGAAGGAACGGTGCATCCGCAGGAGGAACGCACATTCGACAAAATCAAGGGTTCGGTTCCATTGTTGGTGAACACGAATTCGCAATCGCCGTTAGCTCCTTGCTGGATCGTGCCATAGTCATGGACGGTTTTTTCGAATTTGATGCCGGGACCTTCCACTTGTTCCGTTTTTTCGGGTTTGCTGGCCGTGGGGGCCGCATAGACGACATTGGCACACAAAAGGGCTGCGGCCAACATCAATCCGCAAGCTAGCTTTTTCATATCTGACTCCTTTCTTCTATGTTTCCATTCCATGGGGCGCGGTCCCGTCCGGGCTGGGCGACCCAGGTTGTTTGTCGCTTCTTGCTTGGAACAAAGGCCGCATTCCGTGTCCTGTTGCCGGTTTGGCCGCTTTTGTTCCGTCTTTTTACCTGAATCCTGGGGGTCCCCCGGGATGCCGGGAAGCCGGATTGGCAAGACGCTTCCTATAATGCGCGGCAAATGTACGCTTTTTCAAAAAAAGAAAAAAAATTTGGTGTTTCAAAAAAAAAGTGTACCTTTGCAGCCTCGATTCCGGAAGACGGAACGGGAAAGACAGGAGGTCCGGTAGTTCAGTTGGTTAGAATACATGCCTGTCACGCATGGGGTCGCGGGTTCGAGTCCCGTCCGGACCGCTGGAAAGGGAGCTGAAAAGGCTCCCTTTCTTGTTTAGAATCAAATCGTTAGGAGGCGTTTCAAG
>CALUNB010000054.1 GCA_944321885.1 uncultured Bacteroidales bacterium
GCAGTAGCCAGCGTGGAAGGGGAAGAAGACCTGAATCCCGACAATGAAATCGAGAAGACCGTGCTTCTGATGGACGAGATTATGGCCTACGACAACGTGACCTCCGACATGTACGGTTTCATGAATGCTTTCGGGGTCTATTCCGATTACACGGAATGCGGGCTCCCGTTCCGGTTGTTCAAAGCCGACACTTTGACCGCTATTTCTTTGGGATGGGGTTACTTGGAAGAAAATCAAGATATTGTCATCAGTATCTACGAATGGGATGCCGAAAACGAGATATTGGGCGATGTCATTTACCAGGCGACCCATGCCAAGGACAAGACCACGGGCCAGATCGAACACGATATCCCCGATTTCCTGCTTGATGCCGGAGACTACATGGTTTCGGTAAGGTGGTTCAGTTATGCCTTGGTATCGGACATGGATATGGAAGACGGCTATATCTACCAGATTGCCGATGGTACTGTACGGCGTGAAACCGGTCTCGGCTTCCCGGCCATCCGGAGCGTGTTCGGGCATGACGGAATCATTGCCGATGTGGATGTGGCGGTGGATGCGATTTCCAAGCCTATCGAGGAAGGTGTGTTCGCGGTCAACGAATCGGTGGTCGCCACCGTGACCAACAACGGCAAGGAAAGTGTGGATGTTCCCGTGAACCTCATTGTCAACAAGGATTTGGTTTCGACCCAGACGGTGACGATTCCCGGATGGTCGTCCCGCGAAGTGACTTTCTCCGCCGACCTTTCCGAACCGGGCATGGAGTACTTGCTGACTGTTTACACCAGTCTTGCAGGGGACGAAGTCCCGGCCAACGACACTGCAATCAAGATTGTCCGTTCCAATGCGTCTCCCGACCCGTACGTGATGAACTTTGAATACTGCAGCGACTTTGCCACCGGTGGTTTCAACCCGGCATGGACGACCGTGGACCGCGACGGCCAGGATGTGGGCGGATGGGCCAACTTCTCATTCCCTGGACAGCTGGCGCCTGCCGGTTTCATCGCTTTCAATCCGAGCGCGACCAATCCTTCCATGATGGACTACTCGGACGAAGTAGCTGCCACCGTGGCTCCGCATGGTGGCAAGCGCTTCGGGATGAGCCTTTTCCTGTACGAAGGCGGAACGCAAGACGACTGGCTGGTTTCGCCCTTGCTGCGGATGCCGGTATCGGGTGCCAAGATGGAATTCTACGTGAAGAGCATGCTGGAAGACAATGGCAATCTGGAAGAGTACCAAGTAATGGTTTCTTCGACCGACAACGATGTGGAAAGTTTCTCCGTGTTGCAAGACCGTCGTCAGGCTCCGGCCAATGACTGGGAACATGTGGTGGTTGATTTGACGGAATATGCCGGAAAAGAAGTTTACTTGGCAATCCGTTGCGTTTCGACCGAGGTCCTGGCTTTCATGGTGGATGATATTTCCATCGCGAAACCGGTGGCGAATGAAACGGGAGACCGCCTGGATGCACAGTTGTCGCTCTATCCTAACCCGGCCCGCGAGATGATCCATATCCTTTCCACCGATGCCCGGATACGGCAAGTGGACATCTTCAATCTGTCGGGAGCCTGCGTGTTCAAGTCGGCTTTTGCCGCTCAGCGCCAAGAATTCCATTACAATGTCTCTTCTTTGGATGCTGGATTGTATTTCGCCCGTATCCTGACCGACCAAGGCACGGTTGTACTGAAGTTCATGGTTCAGTAAAGGGTCGCTTACGCGCAGCTTTATTCACGACACAAAGATTTCCAAGGTGTTCATGAACTCGCTGCGCTCGGTTCTCCGCCTCGGCCATGCTCAAGCAAGCTTGGCATGGCGCTCGGCTTAATCGAAAGATTCATTGGTTTTGGTGTCAGGCCCTCTCCCGGTCTTGAACCGGGAGGGGCCTTTTTAAAGATTATGGGGTCACAAAAAAACAGCTATGCAACGCTTTTCGCCACGTGCGAGATTTCTTTCGTGTTGCTGGCGATGGTGTTTTATTTCATTGCGGAGACTGCTATCGTGCCGAGCTTACTGATTGCATTGGCAGGTAGCGGAATCCTGAGTCTGCTGCACTGGCAATGGCTTGTCTGGCGCAGAAAGAAAAAATGCGTTACGCCGGAGGAGATGGAAGATGATCCGGAATAAGTTTCGGCCAAGGTGTCAATCATAGGCAGGAATTCCAGGCTTGGATTGTCTTTCTCCAGGAAGAAAAGGCCCGTGACGGCAAAAAAAACGTCTTCCGGTTGCCAGTCCGGAAATCCGGTTTTCCTGGACATGGATCCAATGTATTGCCATTTAAGGGGGTACTTCAAGAGGTGAACACCCTTGAAGTACCCCCTTCTTTTTTCCTCGGGAAGCCTCGGAAGCTGATTCGATGGCGGGAAGCTTCCGGATTGCATTCTCATGATTTTTCTTTTCCCTGTAACTTTTCGCTACATTTGAACGTCATTGATATGGGATGCGGAACGAAAGCCAAGGTTCGTGGGCGGATTGGCAAGAAACAAGGCCGGGTGTCCTGCGCTAAGGAACCGCAGTCTGGCAGTCCGGAATTCCCGATAAGGACAGCAAGCAGAAAGAAACCAAAAGCGTATGGACAAAGCACAATACGAAGTGGCCGTAAGGGGTGTGGCCGATACGCTTTATCGTTTCGCTTGCAAGCTTTGCAAGGACGGGGATGATGCCAAGGACATTGTGCAGGAGAGTTTTATCCGTTTGTGGGCGAACCGGGAGGAAGTGAAGGAGCCTAGGCGCTTCCTGTTCCAAACGGCTTACCGGCTTTTCTTGGACACTTGCAGGCGTGGCAAGGTCCGGCAGGAGTATGTCGATTCTTGTCTGCGGGCGGGAGATGCGACGGACAGGCATCCGGACTTTGTTTTCCGGAACGAACTCAAGGAAGCCTTGGATCGTGCCTTGGAAAAATTGCCCCCGGTCCAGAAGGCCGTGGTCCTGTTGCGCGATTACGAGGGTTATTCCTACGAGGAGATAGGGCAGATAACCGGTTTGAGCGAAGCCCAGGTCAAAACTTACATTTTCAGGGCTCGAACGGCTTTGCGCAAATATATCGTGGAGCCTGCCCGTTTGTTGTCATAAGCCAGGGATCCAACCGTCCGGAACCTAATAAGATACCGGGTGGTTCCCAAGAAAGGAGAATGGAATGAAAATCGACAAGGAAAACTACGAAGCCTTTTTGCTTGATTACTTGGAAGGGCGTCTATCCGAGGAAGAGGAGGCGGTGGTGGAAGCATTCCTCCGGGAGAATCCGGAAGCGGAAGCCGGGTTCCGCCTGCTCCAAGAGGCTTGGGGAGCGCAAGGCGAGGGTTTGAGGGTAGAGGCTCCTTCCGGATTGATGTTCCCTGGCAAGGAAAGCTTGTTGGCCATAGCGGAGGAAACCCGCGCGGAAGATACGGAGAATCCGGATTCGGTTCACGGAGTCCAAGTGGAGATGTCCGTTCTCCGGGCCAAGGAGGATCTTCGGCGGGCCAAGGAAAAGGAGAAAGGTGGGCGGGAATCCGGTGTAGGCACATCGGGTCGGAAAACATTCAAGCTGATTTGGAAAACTGCTGTTTCGATGGCCGCCTGCTTGCTTCTTTTCTGGCTTTGCCTGCCTTTGCTCCAGCGGGAGGAGACCGGAGAACCCAATTTGGCAGGGATCCCGCCTATGGACGGACAGGAAGTTTTGGACGCAAGCGCTTGGAATGTACCGGCCCAAGAGAGGACTGTTAGAGAGGCTTTGCCAGAGGAATTGGACGGAGAGGAGGCGACGGGAGGCTTGGAGGGGACCGGTAACGCCGTTCCCACAGGCAGAGATGTGGGACGGATAGCCGTTGAAGGTCCGGAGCAAAGGGACGACCGGGCCGAGAGGGGAAGCTTGGCATCCCAGGAAAAAGAGGGGAATGCGCTTGAACCGGAGGGGAACGCAGGCCGGGAAGGGAAACAGGAAGCTGCGAAGGCGGATTCGACCGGAATGGTATCCCCCCTTGAAAAAGGGAATGGAGGCCCTGCCGAAGAAGGAATACCGGTCCAAGAGAGGATAGATGCCGCTCCGCGTTTGGACAGTATCCCCCGGCTCACCCCGGCCGAATACCGCCGCCTTGTGACCCCGATGGCACCCCCCAAGGCCTATTATGCCGGAAACCTTGCGGAGAAAAACGTGACGGAAGATAGCGCGGAGGAGGAAGCTTTCGAAAAGATGGAGAAGAAACAACGTTTGCAGGAAGCGAAATTCGTGGAACGCCAGCAGCGCAGGGAACGGACCAGGATATTCTTTGCCCGGATGTGGGAATCTTTCACCAAACCGGCCAGAGAAACCTGGGAAGAGACCAAAATCATGCACCAGGAACTCAAGGATTGGCTCAAACCTCATGAAACCGATAGCTTGTACCAAGCTTTTTGGGAGGAGGAAAGCCGGTTTTAAAGCATTGACAGCTTCGAAGTTTAAAAAAAGTCTAACAAAGGAATATGGAAAGGACAGCTATGAAGAGAACAGGATTTTTGGGGCTTCTTCTCTTATTGGCGGGAGGATGCGGCGGCGCGATGGCGCAAATCACGGACGAAGTTCCGGAATTCCGGACTTTGGAGGTTACCGAGGGGGCTGTCCTCAGGATAGGCTTGTTGGACACGGATTCGGTGTCCGGCCATCAAATCCGGATTGAAAGGAACAAGGCCGGATTCGGGCGGTCCCCTTGGATTCAATTCGATGACAATAGCAGGACGTTGTCCGTAGCGGGCATGGAAGCGACCTTGCTGTTGAACCCGGGCGACAAGGGTTTACGGCACATCCGGGTTGACAAATCGGCGATTCTCGAAGGGAGTTTGATGGCACCGGTCAGCGTTCCCGACCTGGATGTCCGGGTTTCGGGCAATGCCGTGGCGAAATTGTATTACGAAGTGGGGAATTTGAGCGTCACCGCCACGCAATCGGCTTCGTTCCAAGGATATGGCAAAGGGGCTATCCAGTCCCAGTACCTGCGTTGCGACGGGGGCGCTTATATTTCCAGCATGCACATGGATACGACACCGGTTTTGCGTTGCGTAGCTGCCGGGATGGGTATCATCGATACCCGGGAAAGTCCGGCACGGGTTTCCTACGATACCCTTTACGGGAGCGCGTCCGTTACAGTCAATGCGGAGGAAATCCATCCGGTAATTCGTGGGAATGGTCTGATTTTCAATACAAGGGACTATGGGGAGCCGGGGAATGATTCCTTGGTGGCGAGAGTCCGGGTGGTCAGCTCTCCTATGCAGGAAGATAGTTCGAGAGGGCCTATCCCTTTGAAGGACTTCCTGAAGGGCGAAGCCGATGAAGAGGACGTGTGGAATTATTACGATGATTTGGAAAAGGATTGGGACAAGGGGAAGCCCATTTACATTGAGGACCTTTTCTTTATAGGGAACAAACCCAGGCCCCGTCCCCGTTTCCGTGGGCAATGGATGGGCTTTGAAGTCGGTTTCCCCATGTGGGGGAGCACCTATGGCATGAATACCCAGATGCCGGAGGGGTATGAAAACCTGGATTTGGATTTCCAGCGAACCGTTTCCATAGGATGGAACGTGTTCCAGGTGAGTGTCGGTTTCGGGACACCCCATTGGGGGTTCCTGACGGGAGCCGGGTTCTTGTGGGAGAATTATTTTTTCAGTTACCCGAACACGATTCTGGAAAGGAAGGACCATCGTCTTGTGCCGGTGCTCGATACGGATCCTGAGCGGCGTTACATCAAAAGCAAATTAGGTGTGTCGTATTTCCGGATTCCTTTGCTGTTCGAATACACCAATGCCCGTGGGGTTTTCCGGAGCGTCCATGTCTCGGCTGGGGTGATTCCTTCGGTCTTGATGACTTCCTGGACCCGGCAGGTTTACCGGGAAGATGGAGACTGGAACCACGAGAAACATAAGGGGAATTATTATGTGAATCCTTTCCGCTTGGATGCCGTGGTTTATGCGGGTTGGAGTTTCTTCAATGTTTATTTCCGCTATACCCCTACGCATTTCTTCCGGGCAGGTAAAGTCACCGACATCACGCCTTTTGGCTTCGGGGTCCTATTTGGCTTACATTAATTTGATAATGAGAATATAAAACTGTAAAAACCATGAAAGCTTTGTTTTCAAATTTCAGACTGGGGGTCTTGTGTGCCCTGTTGATAGGGATGTTTGGTTTTTCCCATGCGCAACGGAACCGGGCGGTCCGGATTGATTGTTCCAAGGCGCCCATCCGGGTCAACTACGATATTTCGGGATTCCATGGCATCGACACCCGCAGCATTATCGACGTGGTGCTGGTTCCTTCGGAAAAGGAAAAGGTGGAAGTGGAAATGACGCCGGATTACCAGGAAATCCTCAAAGTGGAGAAGAAGGGAGGCGTGCTTTGTTTCAGTTTGCGTCCGGGCGAAACCAAGCATGTCATGCCGCCGGACGAATGCCATTTGACGGCTTATGTCCATTTCGTGAATTTGCAGAGCGTGTCGGCTTCGGATGCTGCCGATGTGTTCATGAAAGGGGTGTATGATGCAGGTGGTGGTCCTTTCACGATTCATTTGAGCGGGGCCAGCGATATGCAGGGAAGCCTGAGCGGGATCGGGAACCTGAACATGCAGACTTCCGGAGCGAGCGATATGGAAATCAACTTGAATCAGGTTTCGGCTTTGAAATACCTTGCTTCCGGTGCTTGCGACATCCGGGGTTCCTGGACGAATATCGGGCAAGCGATTATGGACTGTTCGGGTTCCTGTGATTGCACCATCGAGGGGAATGCCGAGAGTTTGAACATGCGGACTTCCGGTGCCTCGGAAGTCCGCATGGAAGGTTTTTCCGTCGCCCGTTTTGTGGGGAGTTCTTCGGGGGCGTCTTCCTTGCGCATCCATGTGACAGATTCCTTCCGGGGGGAAAGCAGCGGAAGTTCCGACATCCTTGTCACGGGTTCGCCCAAAGCCACCGAAATTTCCACTTCCGGTTCTTCGAAAATCAAAATCCGCTGAGGACCTGTTGGGATTGCCGGGCCGGCTGACCGATGGCAGAATCTTAAGACCGCTTCCTAAGATTCTTCGGCGGCGGGTACCGGTAGCCCGTTTTCTTGACAAATCCGTTCCAGTTTTTGAAACCGCCAGGTTTGGTCGTAGTTGAAAAGCAAGCCGTAGGCTTCGGACAACTTCCCGATCAGGCCTGGCGTTTCTTTTTGCAAGTTGAACAGGCCTTGGCAAGCCGCCTCCAAGCCCTTCCAGTCCTGTCCTGCCAGTTTGAGCGTGATGAACGCATCCACATTGTAGATATGGGTTTCGATATTGTGGATTTCATCGGCCAGGATTTTGGCTTTCGCCTTGGTGATTTGTTGTTCACCCACCTCGCAGAGTACATGAAGGTATTTCTCGTAAAGTACGTATTCGTTGAGCATGAAGACCACCTCATGGGCATCGAACTTTTCCCAGAACCGTACCGGCAAAGGCATGGCCAAGAAGCGGCCCAGCATGAAGGAACCGGCGTTCAGGCCCGAACGATGGTGTTCCCGGCAATAGGTATCGGCTTTTTTGAAAAACTCGGTTTTGTTGGGCAAGGAAAGGAGGTCGTAAACCCGGTATTGGTCTTGGTGGGAACCCATGTTGCTCTCCATCAGCTGGGTCACATAGTCGTCGGCATGGCTTTCGAACCAATGGTTTACCAGGTCCCGGGCGGTTTCGGGATGGTCGTTGAGATCGTTGCGGATAAGGCGGGTCAGGGTGTTGAGGTCCACGATATCGGGTACCTTGATGGAATTGATGATATCGAGGTATTTCCGGTAGGCCGTCTTGAGGTTGATGAAGACCTTTTCCTCCTTGGGGTTCATTTCCAATGGGACCCCGTGCAGGTAGTCGTAGAAGCGGGAAGGCCGGAACTTGGCTTTCCCCTTGAAGATGGTCGCATTCTTGCTGGAAAGGGTCACCCAGTCGTATTCTTGGATCCGGAGACCGTCTTGGTTCACCAAGGAATCCCCTTCGAGGCGGATGCCGTTCTCTTCCAAGCTCAGGAAGGCTGGAATCCCGTAGCCCCGGCAGGCGGTCACCACATGGATGGCTGCCGGCGTCATGCTCAAAATGGCGTCCATTTCGCCGAGCACGATGGTGTCCTCCGGTAAGAATTTTTCCTTGCAAAGACATACTTTCTCTTCTGTTCCACGCTTGAGTTCGAGGGCTTTTGCCGTGCTGAAACAGATTTTTGCCGAGACTGCCGAACGGGGCAGCACGTTGACCCCTTTGCCGAAGAATTGCAGGTCGGAAAAGGAGGCTTGGTCGATGCTTTCCGAGAAAATCTGGCGGCGGTGGTAGGGGCGTACCAACTCGCTGATTCTTTCCTTGGGAATCAGTCCTTGTTCGTAAAGGGCGATGGAAGAGAGCAAGGCGGCCCGTCCGGTCAATTCCGATTCGTTGATTTGCAGGACGGCGAACAGGTCGGCTTTGCCCGGTATGCTTTCCGCTCCGAATTCCACGGTTACCGGTGAACCCAAACGTTTCTCCAGCTTGGGAAGCAGGGGGTCGAAATGGTAGATGGCCGGGAAGCTTTCCTTGATCTGGCTGCGGTCGAAATACTCGTAATCCTTGGACGAGAGGTTCCCTGTCATGATTTCTTCCCCGAAGATGTCGGGATAGCTTTCAATCTGGACACCTAAACCGGTACGGGAATGGCGGCTGTACAGCACGCCCGGATAGGCGAAATCGCTTCCGATGGTCCAGACCATCTTTTGCAACAAGAGGGAGGGGTAGGCGGTGCGGCCTTGCATGAAGGTGGCCAGCAGGGATTGGTTATTGCTGTAAAAGAGGGCGATATGCAGGAGATAGTGGTAAATCTGTTCAAAGGCATCGTCTAAGACAAGCCTGCCGTGGGGATGTTTTTCTATGTCGTTTTCCACTTCCTGCAAGAGGTCTTTGCGGGCGGCGATGGTCTTTTCCTTGATGCCGGTTTCGTAGGGATGCGCCTTGCCGAAGAGCATCTTGTAGAGGTTCATCAGGTTGTTCCAATAGATGCGTGAGGCCATTTCTTCGGGAAAAGACTGGAGCAGGCTTCGGTAGACGGGCCGGGTCGTTCCGGCGTTCAGGATGGTGGGCATCAGGCCGGGGATGTATTGGGGCATGGTGCTGCGCAGTGCGATAATCAAGGGGAAACGTCCGCCTCCAAGGCTGCATCCGGTCATGATTTCGAGGTTGTGCAGGGCTTGGCGCAGGTGTTTCCGTTGGAATTCCTCCTTGGTTTCTTTGGCTTCGGTTTTTGGGGCTTCGTGGGAACCCGCTTGGTACTCCATGCGCAGGGCTTGTTCGAAGAAGGCCGAACTGAGGATGCTGAAATCGGGAACCGCGTATCCGGCCCGCATCAAATCGGTCAGCATCACGCCTTTGTGACTGATTTGGTCCACGGTGCAGGTGTGGGACGAGAGGGCGGAGGTGACATAGAGGTTGTCTTCCAAGGGATGCTTTTCCACGTAGGATTTGCAGGAATCGTAGAACGCTTTCCTGATTTGGTTCAGGCTTTCTTTGGCTTGGTTGTCCCCGTCTTGTTCGGCAATCAGGAGTTGCAGGAAAGCGGGAATGTCTTCTCTTTTGGTTCTGAGCATCAGGCAGATGTCGTACCACTTAGGGGCGATTTCCCGGGCTTGTTCTTCTCCGGGCAGGGTATAGACGACCGTACCGGGTTTGTTGCCCTCCGGTTCGCGGTCTTTTTCAAATTCGCGCCAGCCTTTTTCTACAAAAAGTTTGAGCAAGAAATAGTTGGGGTAGCTTCCACGTATCCGGAACCGGATGGGATTTTTTATGTTGTCGGTTGGGTTCATGTCCTTGCGTTTTTCGTTTGACAGACGGTCTTCGGGCTTGTTTGACCCAGAGATGTTCCTTTTGTTGCCGGGTTGTTGCCTGGGCAGGCTGTTTTTATCGTTTGTCGATATTTCCGGTTTTCAAATAGGCTTGGAAACTTTGCCAGAGCACGATGCCGATGCTTACGGAGATGTTGAAGGAATGTTTGGTTCCGAACTGGGGTATTTCCAAGGCTCCGTCGCAGGCATCCACTACTTCTTGACGGATTCCTTCCACTTCGTTTCCGAAGACGAAAGCGGTTTTTTCCCAAGCTTGGGGGTTGAAGTCCTGCAAGGGGGTGCTATGCTCCACTTGTTCCACGGCATAGACTTTGTATCCCTTGGCTTTGAGTTCGGCCACGGCTTGTAACGTATCTTCGTAGTGTTGCCATTCCACGCTTAAGGTGGCTCCTAAGGCGGCTTTTTCGATTTCCCGGTGGGGAGGGACGGCGGTGATTCCGCAGAGGCAGAGTTTTTCTACCCGGAAAGCGTCGCAGGTGCGGAAACAGGAGCCTATGTTGTGCATGCTCCGCACGTTGTCCAATATGATGCAAAGCGGGAATTTTTCCGCTTCTTTGAATTGGGCGGTTGTCATCCGTCCCAAATCCTGCATGCTTTTGAGTTTATGTTGTGTCATGGCTTGGGTTTTGCAAGTTTTGTTTCCCTTCCGGGCAAAGGTAAGAATGTTTGAGAAGCTGTTTAAATTTGTCTTTTTCAAGATTGCAAGAAATCATTGCCGTCCTTTGCATCGGCACATCCATGCGCCAAGAAGACCCAAAGGTTGGTTCGTGAACGAATTTGATGCGGTTGCTTTGGTGGAGGTCCGGATAATCTCTGGAAATGCGTATATTTACTATTTTTGTTTTCTTGGAAACAAGATGGAAAACCGGCTGTGAATGAGGTTCGGCGGGCGGTGGATATGGCTTGATTTTGGCAGGAATTATAAGTTCGTTTTCACGTTCCTTTATTCACGGCGCAAAGATTTCCAAGGTGTTCATGAACTCGCTCCGCTCGGTTCTCCGCCTCGGCCATGCTCAAGCAAGCTTGGCATGGCACTCGGCTTAATCGAAAGGTTGGCTTCGCCGAACTTTCTCCGCCTCGGCAGAGCTCGAACTTCGTTCGGCTCTGCGCTCGGCTTAATCGAAAGGTTGGGATTTTTGGCTGAGCATGTCCGGATACGCTGGGATGCCACTCTTTGTCCATCGTTTACGCCGGTTGTAGAGGTAATCAACAACTTCGCAATTTGGATTTTGTTGGTTTTTAGTAATTTGAAAGACCAAAAACTATGTTATACCCGATTGGAGTCCAAGATTTTGGAAGCATCCGCCAAGGCGGTTATGTTTATGTGGACAAGACGGAGTTGGTTCATCGGCTTGTCACGACGGGCAAGTATTATTTCCTGAGCCGCCCCCGTCGTTTCGGCAAAAGCTTGTTGGTTTCGACCTTGGAATCTTATTTCCAGGGGAAACGAGAGCTTTTCCAAGGATTGGCCATCGAGAAGCTGGAGAAGGATTGGATTTCCTATCCGGTGCTGCATTTGGATTTGAACGGGAAGGAATACAACAGCATGGAAGATTTGGAGGTTCGTTTGGACCGGCATTTGAGTCTTTGGGAGATGTCTTTTGAAGTCAGGAAACGCTACCCAATGGCGGATGCCCGTTTTTCGGACATCATTGACGCGGTTTATGAGAAGACGGGCAAGCCGGTGGTGGTTCTAATCGACGAGTATGACAAGCCATTGCTGGATGCGGCGGGCAACGAGTCGTTGCGGGAAGTCTTCCGTAGCCGCCTGCAAGGTTTTTACAGTGTAATCAAAAGCCAGGATGGAAAGCTCCGTTTCGGTTTCCTGACCGGGGTTACAAAACTGGGGAAACTTAGCATTTTCAGCGGGCTTAACAATTTGGAAGACATCTCGATGCTTCGGGCTTATTCCGACCTTTGCGGCATTTCGGATGTCGACCTCCATGCCTATTTTGAAGAAAGCGTGCGGGAACTGGCTTCGGCCAACGGGCTATCGGAATCCGATTGCTACGCGAGGTTGAAGGCCTATTATGATGGCTATCATTTTGCACCCGGCACACCGGGGATTTACAACCCATTCAGCCTGCTCCGTTGCCTCAAGAGCCAGGAATTCGGGGATTACTGGTACGAGACCGGTACGCCGACTTTTGTGGTCAAGGCCTTGAAACAAGGCAAGTTCAATTTGGAAAACTTGACCTTGGATAGGGTTCCTGCTTCCGCTCTCGGTGGGGTCAATGCCGACGATTCCGACCCTGTCCCCGTGCTTTACCAAAGCGGCTATTTGACCATTTGTGCCTATGATGAAAGGCGGCAGCGGTATTCGTTGGATTATCCGAACCAAGAGGTGGAGCGCGGTTTCATGGAATGCTTGGCAAAGACCTATGTTCCGTCAGCGAATTACAACAGTCCTTTCGATGTGCAAAAGTTCGTGGATGATTTCGAAAAAGGGGATGCCGAAGGTCTGATGAAACGTTTCGAAGCCTTTTTTGCCGATGCCGATTACGAAATCGTAGGGGACGCGAAGTTGTACTTCCAGAACACGATGTACGTGATGTGCAAGCTGATGGGTCAGTACGTGGAGGTGGAACGCCATACCAGCAACGGGCGCATGGACATCGTGGTCCAAACTGAAAAATACATCTATGTGATGGCGCTGAAGGTGGATGCCAGCGCGGAGGAGGCCTTGCAACAGATTGAGGACAAGGGGTATGCTAAACCTTTTGCCACCGATACTCGGAAGCTCTTCAAGATAGGGGTTGATTTCTCCAGTCAGACCCGGCGGATTGAGGAATGGAAGATAGCCTAAGAAAGTTTTTTCTTTGCTGTGCGTTATGCCCAAATAGCGGCAGACGGTTTGAAACTGCGTTTAGCAAAAAGTAATTTTGCAGGAGAAAGGCCTGTAATACTGTGAAAAAGACAAGAAGCCATGTTGTATCCAATTGGAGTCCAAGATTTTGAAAAAATCCGCCAAGGCGGTTACACTTATGTGGATAAGACAGATTTGATTTACGAGATAGTCAAAACGGGTGGATATTATTTCCTGAGTCGCCCCCGTCGTTTCGGCAAAAGTTTGTTGGTTTCGACCTTGGAAGCCTATTTCCAGGGGAAACGAGATCTTTTCCAAGGCTTGGCCATCGAGAATTTAGAAAAGGAATGGAACGTTTACCCGGTACTGCATCTGGATTTAAGCGGGGTGACTTATACCGATGAAAACGTCATGGACGAGAAAATGGAGAACACCTTGCAGTGTTGGGAAAAGACATACGGCATAGATAACACCTTTAGAGTAGATAGTATTCGTTTTTCCAATATCATCGATGCAGCATATGAAAAGACGGGTAAACCGGTCGTAATCCTGATTGACGAGTACGAAAAGCCTTTGTTAGATACGGCGGGCAACGAGCCGTTGCGGGAAGCCTTCCGCAGCCGCCTGCAAGGCTTTTACAGTGTGATGAAGAGCCGGGATGGAAAAATCCGTTTCGGTTTCCTGACCGGGGTGACAAAATTGGGGAAGCTTAGCATTTTCAGCGGGCTCAACAATTTGGAAGACATCTCGATGCTTCGGGCTTATTCCGACCTGTGCGGCATCTCGGA
>CALUNB010000055.1 GCA_944321885.1 uncultured Bacteroidales bacterium
AAAATAAAATATCAACTGATTAAGAACAAAAACAAGATAGGACCGCAAATTACTTGTCACATTTGCAATATCTTGCTTAATCGCAGCCTCATGAATCAACTCATTCCTCAATCG
Organism: uncultured Bacteroidales bacterium; assembly: GCA_944321885.1. Lineage (GTDB taxonomy): Bacteria > Bacteroidota > Bacteroidia > Bacteroidales > P3 > Pullibacteroides. The sequence continues at coordinate 115 of CALUNB010000055.1, forward strand.
ATATATCCTTGTCAGATGTTGTTCCAGATTCTTCTTATGCTGAGATAGATACTCTTTGATTGAATCTTTATTCCTCAAATGCGATTTCATATTTAACAACCTATACTTCAAAAGGATATCTTCTATCGATTTTATAAATGCATCCACATCTTCCTTTTCCCAATAATATTCCCCTTGACCTATCTTATGCGCTTTAATCAACCATGCATTAAGATACAGTATATTTCGTTTTATATAACACGCTTGGGATATTTCAACAAAAAACTTCTTTATACGCGAAAAAGTGCTCTCATTGCTTGAGGGATAAGCAAATATAAACTCCAAGGCAATCCAATAATTAATAAACTGTTGCTCAATTTCTGACTGACAATCCCCAATACGCAAGTGCCTGATTGCCGATGTTATTCTATCTTTAACATCTTTTGATATAGTAGGATTATCATTTATAGACTTTAATTTTTCATGCAAAGAGCATTTTTCATCAATCATTCCGCCATCACCCTTATCCAATATAAAAACAGTCTCTGATTTTACGGAATAGCCGTCCGCTCCTTCCTTTGAACAAAATGTTAAAGCAGTAGAAGGAACTGCTACTGCTTTAAAAATATTCAAATGGAAATCAAATATGGTAGACAACTCATCATGGCATAATCGAGTTGCCATGGCAGAATCCAAAGCATCTACCTCCGTGATATAAAATCTTACTTTATCTCCAGTTCCTTTATATCCAATCTCTCTAATTATGGATGCTCTCATTTCATCATCAATGCTTGTTTTCAATTTCGGCAAATTCTCAAGAGCAGCATCGGCAGATAGCTTGTTAGGAAAATTCAATTTAAAAATAACGGTATACTTTTTCTTCTTTCCGGAAACAAGCGTTGAACACATTTTGTCAAATGCTCTTTCAAACGGAATATGATTCCTATTTAGCTTAAAATTCTTAAAAAATTTATATAGATATTTCTTTGAGAAACCTTTTCGCAGCAATTCACAGGCAAAGGAAGAGATATATGCATCAAACTCGTGCAAAGCTGGACTAAACCTATCCTCATCAATCGTCCCTCCCTTAGACAACTGATTCCGTATCTTACCAAGTAATTTCTCAAGATAAATAGGTTCATTTACTGAAATACACATCTCAACATATGCTTTCAATTTCATTGTATCCGGCAGCAAAATATCTTTCGCACCAAACTGAGCCTTATCGTATGCGACAAATTCCTCTATAAAAATTTCTTTATCATAGAACGAAAAATCCAAACACGTATCTTTTTTAATTAATTCAATACATTCTTTGACACAATATGAAACCGTTTGGTAGTCCTTAATATTTCCCAATATCCAGTTTTCTAATACACCTTGGAATTCAATAAGCAATGACAATATATTATTTGTCCTTACCCTATAACTATCCAGAGTGTCTTTATGCAGTATTTCGGCCATCCTTAACTTAAAAAACTCTTGAAAATCTGATTTTTCCATAATTTTCCTACCATTATTTTGAAACTACAAAGATAATGATTAAATTTGCACTCTGAAAAAGATAGACAAGGGAGAGCATCAATTCAAATAGAGTTCTCTTGACTCATGAAGCGATCAACCTCCCTACGATATAACAGAGACCTTTTCATTTTCTTGATAAAGGTCTCTTCTTTTTTATACGACATTCTTTTTCCTTTAAAACTTTCTGAACACACCACAACCCTCAAAGACTCATTCTATCGCCCCAACCGACACGGGGTACTTGCCGACAATATAGTCCGAGATGACTTGTGACTTGTCGCGCCGTGAACCACATAGAAACTAACGACCGCAATTCTTTGCATTTGTATTGCTGCTTCCTGCCTCTCAGGCCGTTCCTGACCACCTTGGACGACCCGCAAAAAAAGCATTTTTTTGCCATATCAGTAATAATCTCTGCAAATGTATTAAAACTAGTGTATTGCAGGGATTTCATCCTACTTTTTGTCGACTAGGCCCAACATAACAAAACAAACAACCGGTTCACGGACTTAATCCTCGTGCAGGTTCGTAACTACCCCCGCCCCGGTTTCTTCTGGCGGAACCAAACACCATGTCTCCCCTTTCGATACAAAATCCATCTGCACCAAGCCCTTGCGGTCGGCAAGGTAAACCGTATCGGCCATGGTTCCCGCCCCTTCCCGAAGAGCGCTCACTTTCAATACTCGATTATAGGAATTGCCTTGGGCAGACCTCCACCGGACAAGATATTGACAGGAGAAGCCTCCCGACATACTCGTGTCAACCCATCCGTCATTGACAGCCAACGAAGGGAAAAACGCGTTCCCGGAACCTTCGTCCTTGGGATTGAACCAATAAAATTACAGCCTATACCCTGAGGGATCGTATTTGTGGCTGAGAAAAGAATGCATAGCATATCCAATGCCCCAAGAAGCTGTCAAACATGTTCCCTCTTGTTTCACCAAGAGTTCACACATTCCATAATTATCTGACCCAACGTTTTGTCCGCCTTGTTTTCAAAAACAACCCCGTCATATTGAACCCGCAGGGTGTCCTGCCCATCCGTAAATGCTACGGTCTGGTACATATAATCTTCGGCAACAAACCACGGCAAATCTTCCGGAAGGCCAGGACAATCCCAACTACAAGAGGGTAAGAACAACAAAGCCAAGGCAGGTACCCCTACCTTGGCCAACACGTGAAACAAAGATTTTGGCTTCATGTCCTTCCTCCTATTCCCAACTATCAGCACGAAACAAGGGAACCCTCGCCTACTAATTAATCCACCGGGTATATACCGGGTGTGAATACAACCACTCACCTATCTGCTTCTCCAAAAAGACCCCCTCGAACTTCGTGGAAGTCCCCCGGAAATAAAAGCCCGTTCTGAGGGATCCTATATCCTCGACCCAAACATCATGGAAATCACCCGCCGAAAGGGATACATAACGGTACACCGACGGCTCCGCCCTATGAAGCAACATGTCCTCTCCCGGGAAAACCGTGTCTCCCACCTTCTCCACCGTCAAGGTCTCCGGACCGTCAAGCCCGTAGACCGTCACCCGGTCGCCTTCCTTCACATCGAAATCGTAAACCAACAACTTCTCGCCCGTTTGGGCATCATACCGGTAAATCTGTTCGCCTTCCTGGCGCAGGAGCTGCTTCACCACCATCTGCCGCCCGTCCCGCTCATATAACTTCCACCACCGTTCCCCTTCTATCACGGAGTCGCCAAATATCACGGTGGAATAAAAATGAGGAGCTTGATGTTCGGGTAGGATGGAGTCCAGCAACATCCATTGGACGTGGTGTTCCAAAATTATCCCGGCCCGGCCCCGTAAGGATTCTTCATTTGGCTGGCACGCCATAAAACCCAATGCCAGCACTGCCGGCAAAAGCATCGTCTTGATTCTTCTTGATTTCATCTTTGTTTTGACATTTCTGTTTTGACAAGGGCAGGAGAAGAACTCCCGCCCCGATGAATTTCAACCGATACCACTGCCATGCCACAACCAAAACCACACATATCGACCACCGCTTACACAGGCTTGCTTAAACAAAGCAGCCGCTTTTAATACAAAATTTCCCATGTGGTCCGCAAGGTGCCTTCGGCATCGCGACACTCTATCTTAACCGGACAGCCCTGTGAATCGTACTCGTAGTTGTATTGATAATAAAGTTTGCCATTGACAGCGTAAGAGAATGGCAAATTCCGGCTTTTCTTCCCCCCGAAATAGAAGAGTTCGGCATGTGTGTCCGGGGAAGCCGAGCCGGGCCGTCCCAAACTGGCTCCCACCAACGACAGGATATCGATATTGGTCTTGTTCTCTTCAGGCAGATATTCATAGGCGGACACATGGGATATGTCTTCGCTTTGCGTCCATGTTTCCATCTTCAAATTACCCTCTTCCCAAACGAACTCAAACCGTCTGTCGCTGCCTTCCCATGCAGAAGCCACATAACCGCCCGCATAAGTGTATTCCCAATCTTCGAAGTCCGGGATGCCAAAGGCAGGGTAGGAGCCCGCGTGGCTTTTGTCGAGCCGGATACGCCCCGACTCGTCCAATTCAAACGAATAGGTGAAACCCGTTGTATCCGAAGTTCCACCTTGATGAGAGACGGTCAGCCGGTCGTTCAAGCGCTCGTAATCATAACGGTCTTCGGTCCGGATTTCGTTTCCCATGCAGCCTTGCAACTTTACTTGCCGGACTTCTCCTTTCGCATCATAGGAGAAAACATACAGGAAATCCGGAGACCAATTTTCAGCTGAACTTTCTTTTACTTGTTTGACCAACCGGCCTTCCGGTTCCACAATCACTTCCGATTCTTCCGGCTTGCAGCCCGCCATCCAGGCCAAGCCGCACAGGCATAAAATCCTTGAAGCTTTCATAAGCAAATTTTTATTAATGTTTCACATTTAAAATTCTTTAAACCCTATTTCCTCTGAATGCCCCATGACACGACGGACTTACGCTCACAATATTAAGGCTTTTTCCTTACAATGGCAAGCAAAGGCTTCACTCCTATCAACATAGAAAAACAGCCAACCGGTTCCCAGACTCAATCCTCGTGCAGGTTCGTAACTACCCCCGCCCCGGTTTCTTCAGGGGGAATCAGACACCATGTTTCACCTTCCAAGACCCAATCCAGCTGCACCAAGCCCTTGTTTACGGCATAATACACTGTATCTTGGAAATGCGCACCTGTGGCTTGGTCAACATACCAAACCTTCAATACATTTTGATAGCGGTCTCCTCTTGCAGACTCCCATTCGTTGAAAAACCGTGCAACCTTACGACTGCCAATTTCCCCCACCCCACTTGTCATCAGAGCCTGGTCCACATGAATCAAAAGCCGACAATATTCGGATTCTCCACAACATATCAAGGTATAAAAGGATGTCCAACCCGACTCTTCCCTGTTTTTTATATACTCCTGAGCCATATCATACCCTATGCGCCAAGCATTGCCAACTCCGTCCTGCCGAATGACGGTCCTGCATCCCCGCTCCGTAGCAAAAGTCTTGTCCATCTCATGCGTGATTTCCGGACTATTGTAGGTCACAGACACCGTGTCTTTCCCGTTCGTGAACAAAACCGCCTGGCATTTGTAATCCTCGGCAATAAACCAAGGTAAATCCTCTTCTGAAATACCTTGACACTCCCAACTACAAGAGGGTAAAAACAGCAAAGCCAAGGCAGGTACCCCTACCTTGGCCAACACTTGAAACAAAGATTTTGGTCCCATGTCCTTCCTCCTATTCCAACTAACAGCACGAAGCAAGAGAATCCTTGTCTACTAATTAATCCAGCGGGTATATACCGGGTGTGAATACAACCACTCGCCTATCTGCTTCTCGAAAAAGACCCCCTCGAACTTCGTGGAAGTTCCCCGGAAATAAAAGCCCGTCCTGAGCGACCCCATATCCTCGACCCAAACATCATGGAAATCACCCGCCGAAAGGGATACATAACGGTACACCGACGGCTCCGCCCTATGAAGCAACATGTCCTCTCCCGGGAAAACCGTGTCTCCCACCTTCTCCACCGTCAAGGTCTCCGGACCGTCAAGCCCGTAGACCGTCACCCGGTCGCCTTCCTTCACATCGAAATCGTAAACCAACAACTTCTCGCCCGTTTGGGCATCATACCGGTAAATCTGTTCGCCTTCCTGGCGCAGGAGCTGCTTCACCACCATCTGCCGCCCGTCCCGCTCATATAACTTCCACCACCGTTCCCCTTCTATCACGGAGTCGCCAAATATCACGGTGGAATAAAAATGAGGAGCTTGATGTTCGGGTAGGATGGAGTCCAGCAACATCCATTGGACGTGGTGTTCCAAAATTATCCCGGCCCGGCCCCGCAAGGATTCTTCATTCGGCTGGCACGCCATAAAACCCAAGGCCAGCAAAGCCGGCAAAAGCATCGTCTTGATTCTTCTTGATTTCATCTTTGTTTATTTTTGACAGTTCTGTTTTGACGGCAATGTATCAGAATGGACAATCTGCTTTGTTCCCACTCTCGGTGCCTTGCCTCTTTCCCATCCTGATACACCGCCGAATCTATCATGAAAAGCTATATTTTGACACAGCTTCGATACTTATCACACCCTACTTTATCTCCAACTCCGTCCCAGTTTCCATATCGAGCTTTTCTATTGTCACAGAATTCCTGTAATCCAATGTCAACTTTGCATTCTTCTTTATGAAACAGTTATCAACCTCGATATCACAGCCCCAAATCTTACGATTTTTTTCCGTGTTCCCGCCCACATGAATTTCTTTGCATACTTCAAGCCCCCGCAAAGTCATCTCTTGGCCCAAGCCCGGATGCCCCTCGTAATAGCACGGATTTTCATCCAAGACCCTATCGTTCTCTTGCGCGAACCAGAAAGCCTCATACATGCTCACCAAGCCATTTCCATCCGCATCCGCATTGGCAAATCCACCCGAAGGATATCGTCCCGTAACCGCCGCCACCCATTGGTACACAAATTCCTCATACGCCTGATCCTCCGTGGAATATGATTGTTGCAATGGATTACACGCTGTAGCTATGACACGACCATCTCCTTGGAGAGCAACCCCGATTCCCCCGCTGTAACATTGCGCAAGAAGGATATGCGCCAATCCGATATCCAATTTATCAAACTCCGCCTTAATCTCCTCCTCGCTCATTCTTTCATTCCCCCACAAATCGATGCATTGCGTATTGGGACCTGACAAACTTCCATGACCTGTCACAAAGAAAAACATATTGTCTTCCGGAGTCAATGTTGCTGCCAATATGTTGAAAACATGAGAAACATTTGCTTTTGTAGCTGCATACCGTATATCCGAAGTCCCATTTCCATCCAAATCCAAAGGAGAAGAATCCCGACTTCCATCAAGGCGAGTCCGATCTTTGTCCGGATTCGTCCCATCGGACATCAGGACATGGATGTTCTGTGGCAAATATCCATATTGATGAACCAACAACGAATAAACCGCAGAACAATCATTCCAAAAACGCTCACCATTCATACTTGTACTCGTTCCACCGCTCAAAATAACCGCATGCCAATGGCTCATATCCACCGCACTTGCTTTTTTCTGCCGCATCATATCCGAAAAATCAAAAAGTTTTCCTTCCGGTCTTTCAAACGAAGCCGACAAACGTTTCCACTCCCTCAAATTGTCAGGAGGCCAACAACCTTTCCTGTCCTTCAGGGTTCCATTTTCGTCAATGCATACCAAACGGCATGGATGAGACCAATTAGCCAAAGGATGTTCATCTACAAAATACACGAAAGCATTTTGCACCGCAAATGTATCATCCACCATGGGAACCGAAAGTTGTCGTGTCAAATCCTCCTCATATATGTACAAGCAATAACCCGAATCAACTTCCTCGGAAAGGTAGGCTTGCATCATGGAATCAGCCTGTCGAATATCCAACTGGGCCCATCCCCGACAAAACAAGGATAACAACCCAAAAATAAAAAAAATCGTCTTTCTCATAATCCAATTAATCCGTTTCTTTTTACAATAAACAATCATACACCTTCGAAAAACAAACCACGTGTCTTCCGAATCAAACCTCACCCAAGAGAAACTTGCAATATTTTATAGCTTATTCCGTCACCACCATTTTCTTGCTGTCCATTACTTTACCTGACAAAAGCAAGGAATAGGTGTACATGCCCGGACGCAAAGAACCAGCCGAAATCTCCATTTTGCCGGAGTCTCCCTGAGGTAAAGCCTGTTCCAGCACCTGTTTCCCTTGCATATCGAATACGCCAATGGATGCCTTCGTCACGCCCTGCGGTAGTTCGTAGCGGATGACCGTGTTTTCCGAAAAGGGATTCGGCGAGTTCTGGTAGAGTTTGAAGCCTGCCATCGTCTGTACTCCATCCCCTTCATTCTGCATCCCCGGCGCTTTCGTGTTGTTTCCACCAAGGCCTTGTGCCTGCATCAACGCATCCACGGCCTCTTGCAAGCCCGCCATCTCCTGCCGCATAACCTCCATCTCCTCTTCCAAAAGTTCTTTTTCCGCATGCTCTTCTTGAAGTGCTTTTACCAGATAGGGTATTATGGATTGGTAATCCAGCGTGTACCTGTCTATATCTTCCATGTACCCCACCAAGCCCGGGAACACCTCTTTGACCTCCTGCGCCAAGAAGCCGACTTTCCCTTTCAGACCTGTCGTGTCCGGCATCAAGGAATCCTGTTTGAAGTCAAAGCTTACAGGACGTAACGACAATACGTCTTCCAAAGATTCCGAAAGATCCTTGATGTTTTCCTTGTACCGCGCGTCCGATATCGTCTTCGAACCCAGTTCGGTCACATTCTTCACATACAAATTACGGAACCATGCCGAGGACACTCCCAAATCGGCCCCATAATTCCCCAAAGGCCGCAAATACGCTGCCGGCCCCACTATCTCTCCGATTATTGAATTGGTTTCCGATTGCGGGACCACCATGCCCGACATACCGAACTGCAATCCATAACCACCCGTACCAAAACGCAAGTCCTGCGTCCCCTCTTCCTGTAACGTGTACCCTCCGATTTGCACTGGGTTATGCACCGTAATCTTGCTACTGCCCACATCCATGCCCGTTCCGATTTGGATGTTGTCGCTTGTCACCTTGATTTGGGCGTTTGCTACGCTGAACGCCATGGCCATGCCGAAGCCGAAAACAATTGCCGTCTTTTTCATAATGTGTTTTTTAAAGGTTTAACATCATTTCTATTCTATCCATCAAAGTGCAATATTGCCACTATAATCGCCACATGCAATCCGCCTGCCTTGACAGTTTCCGCTAATTACCAAATTGCGGTTGCAATGTTAGGACTTTTCTTCTCCCTTGGCAAGCCGACAAGGGCTTTCCAGCCCGTCTCAACCAAATCTCAACCAAACAAATCCCTACAAAATACACAAAACAAAATAATTATCCATGGTCGTTTTTCAAGTGAAATAATTATCCCTACAACGGAGGCCTCTGACACAAGCCTAGATGAGCGCCGACAGAAAACCAAACCAATTATTTGCAGCAAAAAACGACACCACCAAATCAATTTATTTTCACACACTTACAAAGAAACCTTTGGTTGAGATTTGGTTGAAACAAGGGGGTTCGAATTACGAAACATCCATATGTCAAGAAAAATCCCGTTCTTTGCTTTTTTCAAAGAGGAAACCAAAAAAATACACATATAAAACACAAAATCACCATGTCAAAAAAAACGACACTTCTTGCTACAGTATTCTGCTGCACTTTGTTCGCCGCATGCACACCGGAACCTATCCAAAATGAAAACACAGGCGACACATCTTCCTTAGCATTTACCGCCCAATGGTTGCCGGGCAATACCAAAGGTGGCCCTGTCATCGGCATCACCCTACGTGCCGGACATAAAAAAGAGAACTGTGATGGCTCGTGCAGCCAAAGGAAAGAAGCCCACAAGGATTGCCAAGGGTCCGGCCAAGAATGCAGCCAAGTAGGCAGTCTCGAACTACATCCCATGTTCCCCAAAGCCATCCATTCTACAACACCAAGCCATTATACCGCCTACTGCCTTTACCCTGAAGACATTTCCGACGAGGAAACTTTTGCCATGCCCGACCGTTCCCTCTATATCGTTTCAGACGGACAATGGCTCAATATTCCCCAACAAACCCTGCACAGGGACCCGGAAACGCATTGTTTTATCATAAATAACATTACCTTTACCGGACAAGCCCTTTACAGCAACCAATAAAAGACCATGAAAACAAAAAAGGACTCCTCCAACGAGAAGGCTGCATGGAAACAAAAAACATACAGCCTTCTCCGCCGCCATATAGGCCCGTTGGTGCTTCAGCTCACCGGATGGTTTCTTTTCTTCATCGCTTGGCTCGCGTGTTCCGCTTGGCGGTATTCGTCCGACCCGCAACATGAATTTTACTCCTTTTTCCTCATCCCGATTGCCATCTACCTTTTCTACTTCATTTCCTACAAGGGGTTTTACCGGAAGCAAAAAGTCGGCATGTTCTTTATTTCCGGGCTCCTGATTTGCGCAGCCATCGCTACTATCGAATACTTTTATGTAATCGACACCATCCTCCAAGGCTTTCACCCAAATTCACCTGAACAAGCCATCGAAACAAAAAGATATGCTACAACAGAGACAGCTCTCTCCATCACCCTCCGCGACTTGGCCATCTTCTCCATCATCGGTTTCGCTTTGGTCTTCAAAGACGCCTTGAAATACAACCAGCAACAGAAAAAGGCATTGCAATACCTGCACGAAAACGAACGCATCCAGAAAGAGATGCAAAGCCATCTGGCACACGAACACTTCATCGGGAACATCCTGAAATCCTTCCTAATCCAGCATCCTGAAAGGAGAGAGGAATTGGAACCCCTCATAGAGCTTTCCTCGTTCAGCTTCAACCATACCGACAACTCGATTTATCCGGTATCCGAAGAAATCAAATTCGCCCGGAACCTGCTCGACTCCTACCAGAAACAGTACCCGGATCTCAGCATCCATTTCTGTCAGAAGGGCGAAAGAACGTCCTTATACATCCTTCCCTTGATCTCCGAACCCCTTATCGGCAACATGTTCAAACACGGCATCACCGGAAAAGACGGGGAAATGAAGGTGGAATTCAACTTCAGCAATCCCGACCTCATCAAAATCTGTTGTGAAAACAAAGTGGAACAGCCGCTTACCTTCTCAAGAGAGGATGCCAAAGGTCTCAAGATCCTACATAACCGCTTGGCCATGACTTACCAAGAAGACGCCTCTTTGGAACTGGAAACGCAAGAAGACCGGGTTCGGATCACTTTGACCATCCGGCCATGACCTTTTGCAGGCTGGGCAGGAAGGTAGAGGGGATTTCCAAGCGGTGCACAAAACTGCTCCGGTTGGCCTGCAAGAAATTTCCAGAAAGCTCCACGTTCCTCAAATTGACAATCCCGGTACGGGGAATCAGGCAGAAAAGGCCCGGGCAATGCTGGTCCAACTCCTTGTAACACGACTCCAACTGGCCCTGGGCAAGGTAATACAACTTGCTCGAATTATTCAAGTGGAAAGCCAGCCCCCGGGGTTTGCGGGAACTGGTAACCATGACGATTTCGCTATACAAGACATCGGAAAATTTCCGGGTCGTCAAATCAGGCCGGCTCAAGGTAATCTTGCAGATTTTGGCCGTTTCCAACAAGGCCGCACGTTCCAAGCCTTCCTCCTTGATCACGGCACGAGCCAGGATTATCTCCCTGCAAACCATTTCCACGCTGAACTTGGGCAAGAATCCTATGACGTTCTTGTTCTGGCTTACGTCCAAGGCACTCTTCATGAAATAGTGACAATAGGTCGACATCAGGATGACGGGTGTGAAAGGAATCCGGGTCAAGCATTCGCTGGTCAGGGGTTCCTGGCCGAACACGATGTCGCTGACGAACAACGCCACCGCATGGGTCTGGATATAGGCCAAGGCGGATGCCAGATGCCCGAAAGGCTTTACCTCGGCAAAAAGCCCCCGCTCAACGAGCGTCTTGCATACTTGTTCCAAAAAATCGGTGTCGTCATCGGCTACGACACAAACGGCATGGGATTCTTGCTCCATCGTAAAAACGGCCAACTTGAAACTATGACCGGGATATGAAACGCCCCTCCGGAAAGCTCTCGCAATCCACTTGGAATCAATCCGGGAACCGGAAGGAGCCTTGTGTCAAGGCTTGGCTAAAGTACGAAAAAGAAAAATACCCGGCAAGCCGGGAAGGAACTGCGATAAAGCCGGAAACAAGATTCGCAGTTTACACCGCCTTTCCTGCCGGAACCATACAAAAACGCCCGGAACGAAGTCCGGGCGATAGAACGAATATCTTTGTAGCGGGGACGAGAATTGAACTCGTGACCTCCGGGTTATGAATCCGACGCTCTAACCAACTGAGCTACCCCGCCAGGAAAGTGGCCGCAAAGGTAATAAAAATTTTGAAACCAAAAAATCCCTGTTTTTTTTGCAAAGGCAAATTCAAGCAAAGGGACGCTTGGCATGGCGCTCGACTTTCGCTATCTTTGACTGTCGTCGAAGATAGCTTGGTCTCGGCATAGCTCGAACTTCGTTCGGCTCTGCGCTCAACTTTCGCTATCTTTGACTGTCGTCGAAGATCGGATGCGGTTCGGCATAGCCAAATTGGAAACTGCGTTTCCATTTGTCTCTGCGCTCACCTTTCGCTATCTTTG